>NZ_LABY01000439.1 GCF_001043975.1 Methylobacterium variabile | reverse complement strand
CCTGACCCTCGCCCGCGAGGTTCGCCGCTTTCCGGCGCAGGCGCGCAGCATCACCTCGCGGGCGAGGGTCAGGCGGTCGAGGTCGCGCCCGCCGCTGCGGGCGGCGGCCTCGATGGCGCCGAGGAGGCCGGCCAGGCGCTCGGGCGGCGGCAGCGCCCGCGACCAGCGCGCCCGGCTCTCGCGCAGACCGAGCGCCAGGGTCGGCAGGTGAGCGGTCGCCTTGGCCCGGGCCCGCAGCAGGGCCGCCGCCGCCAGCGGCCCGAGATGACCCTGGCGCGGCGCCGGGTCGAGCACCAGCCAGGCATCGAGGGCGACCGCCGCGGCCAGCACCGCCGGCAGGTCGCGGGTCCGGTCGAGAACCTGCCGCCAGGAGCCGAGCGTGCCGCCGGGCGCGACCGGCCCGCCCGCGCCGTGCTCCGCGAGGGTGCGGCGGGTGCGCGCGAGGAGGCGGTCGATGGCGGCGAGGTCGAGCGCGGCCTCGTCCGGTGGCTCGGTATGGTCCTCGCCGTCCCCGTCCTCGGGCGCGCCACGCGCGTCGGGGCGGGCGCCGAGGAGGAGCGTCCAGCCGGCGGCGGAGAAGGCCCAGTCCGGCGCCGCCGCCGCGAGGCGGCGCCGGTCGGCCAGCACCGCGACGGCGCGCCCCAGCGCCAGGGTCGGACGGCGCACGTCCATCGCCGCCTCGTGCAGCACCAGGTCCTCCAGGGCGACGAGCTGGCCTTCGAGGTGCAGGGCGGCCTGGGCGTCGAACAGGTGCGCCCGCGCCCGGGCGCCGTCCGCGAGCACCGGCTCGGCCCGGGCGAGGCGCTCGTCGAGGCGCACCAGCGCGTCGGAGGCCGCCTCCATCGGAGCGGCCAAGCCGCGCCAGGCCACCGGGAGTTCGACGGGGGTGAGATCGTAAACCATTGCGATGGCACGATACGGATCGGCAATTCCAAGGAAAGGGGCCGTTCGCTTGGTTGACTGTGGATCGGCTCTGAGTCGGATCCCGGTTCCGGGCGAAGCGCGTCCGCTTGACGTGGGCAAAAGTCCCACATAAGCCCTGGTTCTGGGTCGGCCGGCTCCGGTCCGCCGCAATTTCGTTGTCGCGGCGGCGTATTGACCCGCGAAGCCCGATGGCCCTACGGCGAGGAGACCTCCCGTGATCCACCGCGACGCCGCGCAGGACGACAGCGTGCGCCCGAACCTTGCCGAGACGACCCTGCCGACCCCGCCGGCTGCATCCGCCCCCCGTCCCGTCGCCGTGGGCGTCACGGTCTTCCGGCCGACGGAGGCGCAGGTCGCGGCCCTGCTCGCCCGGGTCGAGGCCGATCCGCGCCTGACCATCGTGTTCGACAATGGCGGCCTGCCGGCGGACGCGGCGGCCCGCCTGACCGGGCGCGGCGCCCTGGTTCTCTCGGCCGGCCGGAACCTCGGGGTCGGCGGCGCCCTCGACGCGATCGCACGGGCCGCATCCGGCGCGGGAGCCCGGCAAGTGCTGCTCCTCGACCAGGACGCGGCGTTCACGCCCGCGCAGGTCGCGATCCTCGAGGCGGCCCTGGCGCGGCTGCGGACCTTGAGCCTGCCCCCCGCCGTGGTCGGTCCGCGGCCGGAGGCGGCGCCCGGCCGCAAGGCACCGGCCTATCCGCGCCGGCCGGAAATCCCGGATTACGGATCCCTGGTGCCGGTGGAGTTCCTGGCCACCTCCGGGTCGCTCATCGACCTCGAGGCCTATGCCCGCATTGGCCCGTTCCGGAGCGACTTCTTCATCGACGGCGTCGACCTCGAGTGGTGCTTCCGCGCCTGGGGCAAGGGCTACGGCTGCTGGATGGAGACGGGCACCGCCCTCCCCCACCGGGTCGGCGCCGGGGTGATCCGCGCGCGCCGCCTCGGCATCGAGATGCCGCGCCAGCCGCCCTTCCGGATGGCCGCCTACCTGCGCAACAGCGTCTATGCCTGGCGGCTGCCGCACGTGCCCCGGCGCTGGAAGCTGCGGCAGGCCGCCTACCTGCCGCTCCAGGCCCTGCTCTACTGGGCCGATTCCGGCTACCGCCCGGGCGTGCTGAAGCACCTCGCCGGCGGCGTGCTCGACGGCCTGCGCGGGCGGCTCGGTGCGCCGCGGGGCCTGCCATGACCTCCGCCGATACGCCTCCCATGACCCCTGCCGCGACCCCCGCCCTCGACGTCGTGGTCGTCAATTGGAACGGCGGTCCCTTGCTGCGGGCCTGCCTCGACAGCCTGGCGGCGGCCGAGGCCGGCCTCGGCGACGCCCTC
>NZ_LABY01000438.1 GCF_001043975.1 Methylobacterium variabile | reverse complement strand
CCCCCCGCCCCCCCCGCCCCGCCGCCCGCCCCGCCGGCCGCGCCTCCCGACACCCACCCCGCCCCCCCCCCCCCCCCCCCCCCCCCCCCCCCCCCGCCCCCCCCCCCCCCCACCCCCCCCCCCCCCCCCCCCCCCCCCCCCCCCCCCCCCCCCCCCCCCCCCCCCCCCCCCCCCCCCCCCCCCCCCCCCCCCCCCCCCCCCCCCCCCCCCCCCCCCCCCCCCCCCCGCCCCCCCCCCCCCCCCCCCCCCCCCCCCCCCCCCCCCCCCCCCCCCCCCCCCCCCCCCCCCCCCGCCCCCCCCCCCCCCCCCCCCCCCCCCCCCCCCCCCCCCCCCCCCCCCCCCGCCCCCCCCCCCCCCCCCCCCCCCCCCCCCCCGCGCCGCCCCCCCCCCCCCCCGCGCGCCCCCCCCCCCCGGCCGGCCGCCCCCCCCCCCCGCCGCGCCGCCCCGGCCGCCTCCGGATCGCAGGTCCTCGGGATCACGACCCCACCCCGCCCGTCCCCCCCCCCCCGGATGGCCTCGCCGCGGCCCAACCACGCGGCCGTCCCCCCCCCCCCCCTCTCCCCCCCCCCCCCCCCCCCGCCCCCCCCCCCGCCGGGGGGGCCCCCCCCCCCCCCCCCCCCCCCGCCCCCCGGCCCGTTTTCCACCCCCCCCTCCCCCCCCCCCTTACCCCCCCCCCCCCCCCCCCCCCCCCCCCCAAAACCCCCCTCCGGGACCGAAGGGGGGGCCGGGGGGCCCCCCCCCCCCCCCCCGGGAGGGCGCGGGGGGGGGTCCCCGCCCGGCCCGGGCCCCCCCCCCCCGCCCCGAAGAAGCCCGCCGGGGCGGCCGCCAAGCCCGCCACAAAGCCCGCGGCCAGGCCTGTAACCAAGCCGTCCGCCGAGGCGGCGGGGCTCTCCGC
>NZ_LABY01000437.1 GCF_001043975.1 Methylobacterium variabile | reverse complement strand
CCAACCTCGGCGCGGTGGCGCTGAACCTCGGCACCGGGGGCCTGACCCAGTACGGGTCGTCGACCGGCCAGGTCACCACCAACACCCTGCAGCAGAACGGCTACGCTGCCGGCACCCTCACCTCGCTGGCGGTGACGAGCGACGGCAAGCTCACCGGCACCTACTCCAACGGCAACAGCGTGGCGCTGGCCCAGGTCGGGGTGGCGCGCTTCAACGCGCCCGATTCCCTCAAGGCGGTCTCGGGCGGCAACTTCGCCCAGACGGCGGAGTCCGGCGGGCCGCTCGCGGGGCTTGCCGGCACCACGATCATCGGCGGCAACGTCGAGCAGTCGAACACCGACACGGCCGGCGAGTTCTCGAAGCTCATCGTCACCCAGCAGGCCTACTCGGCCAACACCCGGGTGATGTCGACCGCCCAGCAGATGATGTCCGACCTCATTAACGTGATCCGCTGACCGCGGGGCACGTCGTTCCACGGGCCGGGATCCGGGGTCACCGGGGCCGGCCGCACTGCCCGGGGACGAGACAGAGCGCGGGATCCTCCCTTCTCCCTCAGCGGGAGAGGCATGGCGGACACGCCGATCCCGATACCGCCCTCCCGCACGGGGGAGGGGATCCCGCGCC
>NZ_LABY01000436.1 GCF_001043975.1 Methylobacterium variabile | reverse complement strand
CTGCCTCGCCGCCGGCTTCGTCGCCGGCGTTCCCGCCCCCGCCCAGGCCCAGCTCAACCTGCGCATCGGTCCCGGCGGCTCCTTCCAGCCGATGCCGATCGCGGTGGCGGATTTCTCGGGCGATCCGAACCTCGGCGCGACGCTGTCGGGCATCGTGACCAACAACCTGAAGCGCTCGGGCTACTTCACGCCGATCGAGAAGGCGCGCTTCCCCGAGAGCCCGAACTTCGACGCCGCGCCGAACTTCTCGGCGTGGAAGGAGGCCGGCGTGCAGGGCCTGGTCACCGGCCGCGTCACCCGCGACGGGTCGGGCCGGCTCAAGACCGAGTTCCGGCTCTGGGACGTGCTCTCCGGCCAGCAGATGATCGGCCAGCAATATGCCGGCGATGGCGCCAATGCGCGGCGCATGGGCCACCTGATCTCGGACGCGGTCTACACCAAGATCACCGGCATCGGCGGCTTCTTCGATACCCGCGTGGCCTTCGTCGACGAATCGGGCGCGAAGGAGAACCGGCGCAAGCGCCTCGCCATCATGGACCAGGACGGCGCCAATGTGCGCTACCTGACGAGCGGTGAGGCCGCCGTGGTGGCGCCGCGCTACTCGCCCTC
>NZ_LABY01000435.1 GCF_001043975.1 Methylobacterium variabile | reverse complement strand
GGTCGCGGCTGGACGGCGCCGATGTCGGCGTCACGATCGAGCTGCTGCGCTGAGACGATGGCGAGCGCCGCCACGCTCCAGGCGATCGCGACGGGGCTCAACGAGCGGCAGCGGGCCTACCTGCTCGCCGCCTACGACGAGGATCAGGCCCGTGAGGAGAGAAATCGTGGGCCGGGCGGGCCTCCAGCTCGGAAGTGGCGTTGGATCGAGTACGGGCCCGTCGGCCATCAGTGGCTCGATGGGCCGGGATCTCGCCTGCTGCGGGCCAAGCTGGCCGAGTGTGGCCTGGTCAGCCAGGGCACCGGCGCCACGTGGGCGGCACTTGTCGAGCGCGGCCTGCTGACCACCCGATACGAGAACACCGGCATGATCGACACCCGCAGCCGCCGGGCGATCCAGTCCCTCATGGTGCGGCTGACGACCGACGGCCGGAAGGTGTCTCGTCTCCTGCGGGGCGAGCAGCCGACGCGACCGCGGAGCAAGGAACCAAAGCCCCTCTCCCTGTCGGCCCTGCGCCTGGTGGCCTACGGCCAGCAGCACCCCGAGGAGGCGTTCGATTTCCATGACCCCTGGGGGATATGCCCGGTCGATTACCTCGTGATGCTGGGGATCTGCCGAGGTCTGGTGAAGCGCGGCCTGCTCGCCGGCGATCCTCCGTCCAGGCTCAAGATCACGCCGGCAGGCCTCGACTTCGATGTCACCCGCGAGAATAATTGGCACCCCCTATCCAACACATAGGATTTATGATGCCTAGAAACAGCAAGAAAAATATCAACAAGAAAAGAGTTGGCGTATATGACATGACGGAAATGTCCGAAAATCAGTTAAAAAAACTATTCTCTGGGGCCAAAAACCTACACACCATACATACTAAGAACACAAGATATGTTATCAAGGATAATCTTCTAAGAAACATGATTGGTCGCGATAACATTCCCGTAACTAAATCCTTTGACGAAATATATAATGATAAATTAACAGAGATTGATGCTTTATTCAGCGAAACTGCAGCATTGTTTTTCGCGGCACAACAGAATAGCGATGCATTTGATGAGAAATATGCTCAAGTTTTCACTGGATTAATACAGAATGCCCTGAATACATTTGGAAGCGCGGTCATATTATTGAGAAGCAACCTACCTGGACAATGCATGGTTCTACTGAGGCAGGTCATAGAGATATGCAGTACAATCATTCATATTACGGGCGACCCGAAGGCAATCGCGATAGATAAATTCATTGACGGAAAATACCAATCGACTGATTCAATCGGGCAAGCAAAAAAAGCCGTACCGATCATTGGGCATTTCTGGGGGTTTTTGAGCAATTCTTTTGTGCATATAAACTATGCACACACCGCAATCCAACCGGTCCGCGTACATAAACCTGACGACCAAGAGGTCGAGGCAATCATAAAATGCTTAAAGATGACCGTTTGGGTTTGTTATTTGACAGCCGAAATTGCATTTCCCACCGTGCGTCAACATAATCGATACTGGCAAAGGCGCATCCATGATGGCCGACCCGCAGTCGAATATGCACCCAGTCCGGAGGAACGAGATTGGGCAGCCAAATTCTTAGACCTTGAGGACGTTGGTCCTGACGATTTGGAAGCTAACGACGACAAAAGCGATGATAGTTAGCGAACTTGATCGAACGCCCCTCGGACACGAGTTGCGGTGTCAGGACCTGACCGGAGCGAGCAGGTTCGGGTCGTTCGCGGGGCGGCCGGGAGCGGCGTACCGGATCAGGGGAGGGAGCGGACCGAGCACCCGGGCGGCCCGGTAGACCGCCGGCAGGGTTCCCTGCTGGGTCATTGTCGGGGGATCGATCTGGCGGATGATGTTCGCCCGGAAGAGCGCAGTGACGTAGCCCGAGACCGTGCGCTCACGAACGCCGGTCTTCTCCGCCAGGGACCGCACCGTGAACGGTTCCAACTTGAGGTCGCGCAGGCAGGCCCAGACCTGGGCGTTCCGACTGTTGAGCGGCGCCCTCGTCTTGGGGCTTATACGGCGGCGGCGGCGAGGTTTGTCGGAGGGATCGGGAGGCATGCAACCCCTATCGGCGTGCCGATGACTGTCCTTTCGAGGAGGGTCGATCCCCGCATGTGCGGGGGACGTCACGAGTCTCACCCTGAGACTTTTGGTACATGCGGTTGATCCCCGCGCGGGCGGGGGAAGTCGCGAGTCTCACATCGAGACCCTTTGGTACGCTCGGTCGATCCCCGCACTCGCGGGGTTATGGTGGGATCTTATCTCGCCCCGAGCGGTCGGCAACAGGTATCTTCCCCATCTGCCGACCACCCGATCCGTGACGACCGGCCTGATCGACTCGCACAGGCGCCGGGCGATCCAGTCCCTC
>NZ_LABY01000434.1 GCF_001043975.1 Methylobacterium variabile | reverse complement strand
CCGCGACGCGGCTGACCGACGACGCGATCGTGGCGAGGATCTCGGCCACCGCCAAGGACGGCTTCGAGGAGCGGGTGTTCGTGCGCGGCGACAAGCGGGTCGATTACGGCCGCGTCGCCCAGGTGATGGCGATCGTGACGAGCGGCGGCTTCAAGAAGGTCGCCCTCGTGACCGAGCCCGACCAGCGCTAGGGCGGGGTAGCCGCGGTGGTGTTTCCCTTCGACAGGTCCGAGCCCGGCGTCTGGGTCTCCGCCGGCGCGCACGTGGTGCTGATCGGGCTCGCCCTGTTCGCGGCGGCCTCGCACGCGCTGCCGCAGGCCGAGGAGGGCGTGCCGGTCGAGGTCATCACCGAGAACCAGTTCTCGGAGCTGACCAAGGGCTCGCGCGACGGCGAGGCTCCGGCCAAGTCCCCGCGGGCGGACCGGGTGGCCGATCGCCAAGAGGAGCGCGACCCCGGCGAGGCCAAGGCCAACGTGCCGACGCCGCCGACGCGCCCGCCCGAGATCAAGGTCGCCAACGCCGAGGAGATGCCGACGCCGACGCCGCCGTTGCGGCCGGCCCTCGAGCAGCCCGAGCCCGCCCCGATGCCGCCGGCGCGCCCCGACACCGCCAAGGCCGACGCCGAGAAGGCGGCTGCGGCCGCCGCGAAGGCCAAGGCGGAAGCGGAGGCC
>NZ_LABY01000433.1 GCF_001043975.1 Methylobacterium variabile | reverse complement strand
GGGTTGCAGGGGGCGGCGGGGAGGCCGCTCCCGGCCGGAGGCGCGGGTCGGGCATGCCGTCAGGCCGCGAAGCGGTCGGCGAACCGGCTCACCAGCGCCTCGGCCCGCTCCCGGGCGGCGAGGTCGTTCACGTCGATCCAGGGTGCCGCGTGGTGGAAGGCCTGCACCGTCGCGCCGGCCTGCAGCAGGCGGTTGGCGAGGGCGGGCAGCCCCATCGCCTCGCCGGGCCCGATGGCTCCGGCCGCCCGCGCGCTCAGCACCGAGACGGCGCTGCAGACGCGCACGGTCAGCGTCGGCTTCTCCCGGTAGGCGACGACGCGGCCGTTCTCCGTGGTGACCTCGCCGTAGGGGATCGGGAACGGCTCGTCATGGACCGCCAGGGTGAGGGCGGCCCCGCTCGCCCGGTGGGCGGCCAGGACGGCGCGCAGATCCAGGCCGGTCAGGTTGTCGGCGTTGGCCACGATCACGTCGCCGCGGCCCGCCAGGACGGCGGCGGCGCCGATCGACCCGAGGGGCTGCGTCTCCTCGATGACCGAGACGACCGCGCCGGAGCGCGCCGCGAGTTCCGCGCAGCGCGACCGCGCGAAATCCCGCACCGGCCCGTTCGCCGCCGAGACCGCCACGTGGACGTCGCGCAGGCCCGCCCGCAGGAGCGCGAGCAGGTTCCACTCGAGGAGCGGGATGCCGGCCACCGGCACCAGGGGCTTGGGCAGCGCGCTGCCCGAGCGGCGCATCCACTCGCCCGCCCCCCCCGC
>NZ_LABY01000432.1 GCF_001043975.1 Methylobacterium variabile | reverse complement strand
GGTCATCGCCACCGGCGGGCGTTCGCCGATTCGGAACGCCACGCGGCTGCGGGGGCCGCCGTCGAACAGGTTCACCACCACGTTCGTGCCGGCGACGCTCTCGGCCGGCACGGTGGCGCCGAGAAGCTCGTAGAGCCGGGTGTCCGGCAACCGGGCGAGGTCGTCGCCGTGGAACTGGCTCTCGAGCACGATCCGCATCTGGCGGCCGGCATCGTCGCTCGCCGGGACGTAGCGGGTGGTGTAGCGGCGCCCGCCGGCGATGCTGAGCACGTGGTAGCCGTGCGGCGTGCCGTCGCGGCTGTCGGCGGTGGCGATGCCGCGCCGGTCCGGCGGGCCGCTCCACCATGAGCCGGACACGGCGGTGAGCACGTGGTGGTGATGGGCGTCGTCGCCCGGCGCGCCCGGCCGGCCATCCGCGCCGAGGTAATGGTGCTCGGTGGTGTGGGTGTGGCCGGCGACGCTGAAGGACGGGCGCCCGGCGAGCAGCCGCAGCAGCTGCGCCCGGTCGGCGGTGCTGAGGCCCGGCTCGTCGGGGCCGAGATCGGTGGCGAGGGGAATGTGCATCGCCACCACGACCAGGCGGTCGGTCGGCGTCTGCTTCAGCAGGTTCTCCACGAAGGCGAGCTGGCGCTCGCCGATGCGGCCCTCGTAGCGCCCGCCCCGACCCGCCGTGGCGGTGGCCGCGCCGAGGTAGTTGACGTTGTCGAGCATCAGGAACAGCACGCCGCCGTGCTCGAGGGCGTAGTACGGCGCGCCGAAGGTGCGCTTGAAGGTCTCGCGGGAGTGGCGGGCATCCGGCGCCTCGAAGTTGAGGTCGTGGTTGCCGCCGATGTGGAACCACGGCACGCCGACCTGGGCGATGATCCGGTTCTGGCGGGGATAGAGCGACAGGCCGTCGAACAGCACGTCGCCCGTGGTCATGCCGAAGGCGGCCTTCGTGCCGAGCACCCGGGCGATCGCGGTGTCGCGCACGAAGGTCAGCTCGGCGTGGCTCTCCGGCTGCGGGTCGGTGAACAGCACGACGTCGAAGTCGCCGCTCTCCGGGCTGCGCACTAGGCCGAAATCGACGGAGGCCGGCAGCGGTCCCGTGGGTGCGATGCCGGGATAGCGCAGGGCGAGGTCCGGCGGTGTGCCGGCGGGCTGATGCAGGTAGGAGAAGCGCGGCAGGCCGTCGGCGCCCTGCGGGAGGGAGAAGCCCGTCGGCTTGATGACGAAGATCACCGCCTCGTCGCCGACCGGCAGGCTGTAGCGCCCCTGCGCGTCGGTGCGGACCACCTCGCGTCCGTTCGAGACCAGGACGTCGGGCAGGCCGGGATCGTCGGCGGCCCGGCGTCCCGAGCTTCCGGGACCTCTGCCCCCGTGATCCTCGTAGACGATGCCGGTCACGGTGGCCGGGCCGGCTTGCGCCCGCGCCGCGAGGGGGGCCAGCGCCAGGGCCGCGGCACCCGCCACCGTGTCGCGCCGGGTCAGGGTCGTCCGCTCGCTCATCGGCTCGTCTCCGTCCAGAGGAAGCAAAAGAACCACGGCCACGCGACCGTTCGGTCACGCAGGCTGGGCTCGAGGGCCCGGTCTGATCATCCACCGGTATCACACCCTCGTCGTCGTCCCGGATCTCGCCGGAGGCGAGAACCCG
>NZ_LABY01000431.1 GCF_001043975.1 Methylobacterium variabile | reverse complement strand
CTGTCGGATGCAGGTCAAGGTCAGGTGCGTGGACGCCGCACGGGTTGGCGGTGGCTTTGAGCCTGATACAGCCGGGATCGCGCAGGGCCTTCAGGGCCCGCTCCAGATTCACCGGATCGTTCGGCACCGCGACCGGCGCGCCCGGGCGCACGGCGGACAGCACCGGGTGCTTGGGCGAGTACAGCCCCGTCGGCGGCGTCGGCATCTGTGCGGGTGCCGACGCCGCCGATGGGGCTGTACTCGCGCAAGCACACGGCGCTGTCCGCCGTGCGCCCGGGCGCGACGGTCGCGGTGCCGAACGATCCGGTGAATTTGGAGCGGGCCCTGAAGATCCTGCGCGATGCCGGCTGGATCGGGCTCAAAGCCAACGCCAACCCGGTCGACGTCACCGAACTCGACGTGACCGCGAATCCGAGCGGCATCCGCATCGTGCCGCTGGAAGCAGCCCAGGCGCCGCGCGCCCTCGACGACGTCGACTTTGCGGCGATCCAGGGCAACTTCGCGATCTTCAGCGGCCTCAAGCTCACCGAGGCCCTGGCGCTGGAAAAGATGACCGCGCCGTACATCAACGTGGTGGCGGTGCGCCGCGGCCAGGCCGAGACGCCGTGGGCCAGGGCGATCGTGGCGGCCTACCGCTCGGATGCGTTCCAGGCGGCGATCCGAGCCGACCGCTTCTACGACGGCTTCACGCTGCCGGACTACTTCCGGTGATCCCCGCAAAGACTTGACGAGACCTGCCCCGGAGGCCTTGCGCATGACGAAGCCGATCCGCGTCAACGGGTTCGCGATCCACAGCCCGGTCCACCTCTCGCCCGGCCTGTGGACCCACCCGCGCGACCGCTCCCTGGAGTTCAACACGCTCGGCTACTGGACCGACGTGGCCCGCCTCCTCGAGCGCGGCCTGTTCGAGACCCTGTTCATCGCCGACGGCATCGGCATCCACGACGTCTACGCCGGCGACGCCGCGGCGGC
>NZ_LABY01000430.1 GCF_001043975.1 Methylobacterium variabile | reverse complement strand
CCGCGGCGGGGGGGGGCGCCGGCGGCGGGGCCCACCCGGGCCCGCCCCCCCGGGCGCGCCGCCCGATCGCCCGCCAGGCGGAGGCCGGGGCGGGGCGGGGGGGGGGGGGACGAGGCGCCGGCGGGCCGCCGGGCCCCCCCCGCCCCCCCCCACCCCCCCCCCCACCCCGCCCCCCCCGGCCCCCCCCCGACGCACCGCCCCCCCCCCCCCCTGCACCCCCCCCCGCCCCCGCGCCCTCAGGGCCAGGCCATCCGCGGCGCTCCCCCCCCCCCGGCCCGCCCGCCGCCGCGCCCCTCCCCCCCCCCGGCACGCCCCTCCCCGGCTCCCCCCGCCCCCCCGCCCCCAAGCCCCCCTCGCCCCCCACCCCCCCGCCCCCCCCCCGCCCCGTCCCCCTGGGTCCCCCCGCCCCCCCCGCCGCGGCGGCCCCCGCCGCGGCCGCCGACCTCGACGAGCCGCCGCCCCGCTTCGAGGGCCGGGGCGACTGGCGCCCGGCGCCGCCTCCCCCGCCGCGCTTCGTCCAATCCCCCGAGACCTGCCGGGTCTTCGTCAAGCGCCGCATCGATCCTTACGGCGACGAGGTGGTGCGCCGGGTGCGGG
>NZ_LABY01000043.1 GCF_001043975.1 Methylobacterium variabile | reverse complement strand
TGCCAAGGCGCGAGGGTATGAAACGAGAAAAGCCGCCCTCTCGGGCGGCTTCTGCAAGCTCTCGGTCCGCGTCGCGCGATCAGCGCGAGTAGAACTCGATCACCAGGTTCGGCTCCATCTGCACCGGGTAGGGCACCTCGGACAGGGTCGGGACGCGGGTCATGCGTGCCGTCATCTTGCCGTGATCGACCTCGATGTAGTCGGGCACGTCGCGCTCGGCGAGCTGGCTCGCCACCACGACGATCTCGAGCTGCTTGGACGACTCCTTGATCTCGATCACGTCGTCCGGCTTCACGAGGTAGCTCGGGATGTTGACGCGCACGCCGTTCACCCGGATATGGCCGTGGTTCACGAACTGGCGGGCGGCGAAGGGGGTCGCCACGAACTTCGAGCGATAGACCACCGCGTCGAGGCGGCGCTCGAGCAGGCCGACCAGGTTCTCGCCGGAGTCACCGCGCAGGCGGATCGCCTCGGCGTAGTAGCGGCGGAACTGCTTCTCGGTGATGTTGCCGTAGTAGCCCTTGAGCTTCTGCTTGGCGCGCAGCTGCGTGCCGAAGTCGGACATCTTGCCCTTGCGGCGCTGGCCGTGCTGGCCCGGGCCGTACTCGCGGCGGTTCACGGGGCTCTTCGGGCGGCCCCAGATGTTCTGGCCCATGCGGCGATCGAGCTTGTGCTTCGCCTGAACGCGTTTCGACATCGCGTGTCCTCTGAGAACTTATCGCATCACGTATGAGAGGAACGCGCCCTCCTCCCCCCGATCCCGGGGCGACAGAGCGGCCGTGACGAGCCGCTCGCGGGTGCGCAAAATGCCGCGGGGCCCCGATCCAGAGCCCCGCGAACCGGGCGCTCATAAGCGACCGGGCTCACGCGGTCAAGAGTCGGGAGATTGGTTAGGGGAACGGCCGGAACTGCGCCTCGGCCTCCCCGTCCCGGCTTCCCAGGATCGAGACGTGGTCGCCCGGCAGCTCGACGAAGGACGCCTCGGCGCCGGCGCTCCGCGCCAGGCGGGCGCCGTACTTCGCCGGGATCACCGGGTCGGCCTCCCCGTGGACGATCAGGATCGGGACCGCGACGGTGCCGATGATCCGGTCCGAATGCCAGGTATCGGCGAGAAGGCCCGCCGGCAGGAAGCGGAAATGGTGGCGGGCCATCGCGGTCATCGAGTCGAACGGCGCCTCGAGGTAGAGCCCCAGGACGCCCGACGCGCCGGCGCGGACCGCCACCGCGACCGCGACGGCAGCCCCGAGGGAATGGCCGTGCAGCAGGACGGGCGCCCCGGGGGCCCGCCTGCGCGCCTCGGCGAGGGCCGCGAGCCCGTCGGCGATCAGGCCGGCCTCGCTCGGATGCCCCGTCGAGCCCGGATAGCCGCGATAGGCCGGCGCCATCACGCCCCAGCCGTGCGGCCGCCAGGGTCCGGCCGCGAACCGCTCCGCGTGCCACTCCGGCAGCGAGGCGTTGCCGTGGAAGCTCACCACCACGCCGGCCCCCGGCGCGGGCGCCAGCCAGAGGGCGCGCAGGCGCTCGCCGTCCGGCGTCGCGACCGCGATACCCGAGACCTCCGGCGGCAGGCGGGCCGCGGTCGCCGGAACGGGACCGCCCTGCCCCGGATAGAGCAGGTCGCGCTGGAACCACCAGAACGCCGCCACGACGGCGCCGTAGAGAGCCACGAGGGCGAGCAGCAATCCGGCGGCGAGCATCGCCGGCCGTCCGACGCTCACTGCAGCACGAGCGGCATCGCCTCGACCGCGACCTCGGCGATGCCGCGGTCTCCGAGCGCCGCCCGCAGGGACGCCGTCAGCCGGTCGCCGGCCGTGAAGGCGGCGAGGACCGGGCCCGGGAGATCATCTCCGCCCGGCTGGCGCACCGGGCCGCCGATCAGCTGGGTCATGCGCCGGGCGATTGCCGGGGCGGGATCGATCCAGGTCACCGGCCAGGGGGCGATGCGCTCGTAGCGGGCGAGCAGCAGCGGGTAGTGGGTGCAGGCGAGCACCACCACGTCGGTGCGGCCCGCCGGCGTCTCGACGAAGCAGGGACCGATCTCGGCCCAGAGGTCGGCGTCGCAGACCGCCGCTCCGGAGAGCGCCGCCTCGGCGAGGGCGGCGAGGCCCGTCGCCCCGACGAGCGTCACGGAGCAGCCCGCCGCGTAGGTGTCGATGAGCTCGCGGGTGTAGTCGCGCCGCACGGTGCCCGGGGTGGCGAGCACGCTGACGAGACCGGAGCGCGTCGCCGCCGCCGCCGGCTTGATCGGCGGCACCGTGCCGACGAAGGGCAGGTCGAACCGCCGCCGCAGGGCCGGCAGCACCAGGGTCGAGGCGGTGTTGCAGGCCACCACCACGAGGTCGGGGGCGTGGGCCGCGATCAGCCGCTCCATCACGGCGAGCACCCGCTCGACCAGCACCGGCTCGGCGAGGCCGCCATACGGGAAGGCCGCGTCGTCGGCGGCGTAGACCACCCGGGCATCCGGCCGGGCGCGCCGCACCTCGGCCAGCACCGTGAGGCCGCCGAGGCCGGAATCGAACACGAGAACCACCGGCGCGCGCGTGATCGGCGCCAGGGGCGCCGCCGCAGTGCCGGCCATCAGATCGAACCGCATGGGGTTTTGACCGAGAGGCAGACGGAGGATTGCCGGGAGAGTCCGGCGTGGTCGTTAAGGCTTGGTCACTGCGGCGGCAAAATGGCCCCGCTCTTCCCGCAGCGCACACCCCCGGCAGCGCCAAGCTGCGCGGTAACGCCGCGCCGGAGAAACGAGTTCCTCCGTTCCGCGTTGAGCGTGGGCAATTCGTCTACGCACGAGGGAAGATCCGATGGCAGCGACTGCGACCGCGCAGGTCTCCGACACGCGCCCCGCATTCCCCCCGCCCCCCGTCGGTGCCCGCCCGGTCGACCGGGGCGCCTGGATCGCGGCCTTCCGCCACGTCCGCGACGAGACCGAGCGCCGGGCCGCCCCCCTCTCCCCGGAGGACCAGCAGATCCAGTCGATGCCGGACGCGAGCCCGACCAAGTGGCACCGCGCCCACACGACCTGGTTCTTCGAGCAGTTCCTGCTGAAGGAGCGGGTGCCGGGCTACCGCGTCTTCGACGAGCGGTTCTTCTACCTGTTCAACTCCTACTACGTGCAGGCGGGCCCGCGGGCGCCCCGGATCAGCCGCGGCCTCGTCACCCGGCCGACCTGCGACGAGGTCACGGCCTACCGCGCCCACGTCGACCGCGCCGTGGCGGACCTGATCGCGGGCGCGGCGGAGGCGCAGATCCCCGAGATCGTCGGCATCGTCGAGATCGGCCTGCACCACGAGCAGCAGCACCAGGAGCTGATGCTCACCGACATCCTGCACGCCTTCGCGCAGAACCCGCTGCTGCCGGCCTACGATCCGGCCTGGCGCTGGCCGGTGCTGTCGCAGGAGCCGGGCCGCATCGCCCTCGACGGCGGGGTGACGCGGATGGGCCACGAGGGCGAGGGCTTCCACTTCGACAACGAGGAGCCGCGCCACGACGTGCTGCTGCGACCGGCAAGCCTCGCGCGCGGCCTCGTCACCAACGGCGAGTGGCTCGAGTTCATGCAGGACGGCGGCTACGCCAAGCCGGAGCTGTGGCTCTCCGACGGGTTCGTGGCGGCGCAAGCAGAGGGCTGGGAGGCGCCGGGCTACTGGCGGCAGCAGGACGGCGTCTGGTCCAGCATGACGCTGGCGGGCCTGCGTCCCGTCGATCCGGCCCTGCCGGTGACGCATGTGAGCTACTACGAGGCCGACGCCTTCGCCCGCTGGGCCGGGCGCGACCTGCCGACCGAGGCCGAGTGGGAGGCCGCGTCGGGATCCCTCGACGCCGCCTTCGGCCATGTCTGGCAGTGGACCCGCAGCGCCTACAGCGCGTATCCGGGCTATCGGCCGCTGCCGGGGGCGCTCGGCGAGTACAACGGCAAGTTCATGGTCAGCCAGTTCGTGCTGCGCGGGTCCTCGGTGGCGACGCCGGCGGGACACAGCCGCCCGACCTACCGGAACTTCTTCTATCCCCACCAGCGCTGGCAGTTCACCGGCCTGCGTCTATCTCAGTACGGCGAGTGAGGCGCGGCCCGACGCGCCTCGACCCGGGTGCCCTGCGGCGCCCGCCCGACATCGGAGTTTGCCCGTGAACGCCCCGATCCCCCACCTCGCGCCCGCCGCCGCGCCCGCCGCCGACCGGAGCTTCCTGCAGGACGTGCTCGGGGGCTTGCGCGCCCCGCGCAAGCAGCTCCCGGCCAAGTACTTCTACGACCGGCGCGGCTCGGAGCTGTTCGAGGCGATCACCCGCCTGCCGGAGTACTACCCTACCCGCACCGAGCTCGCGATCCTCGACCGCTACGGGCCCGAGATCGCCGCCCGCCTGCCGCCGGGCTCAGGCCTCGTCGAGTTCGGCAGCGGCTCCACCGCCAAGGTGCGCCGCCTGCTGCCGCACCTGACCGACCTCGCCGCCTACGTGCCGGTGGACGTCTCGGAGGAGTTCCTGCGCAGCGAGGCGGAGGAGCTCGGCCGCGACTTCCCGCGCCTGCGCGTCGAGCCGGTGGCGGCGGACTTCACCAAGCCCTTCGCCCTGCCGGAGGACCTGGCCGGCGCGCCGAAGGCCGGCTTCTTCCCGGGCTCGACCCTCGGCAACTTCGAGCCCGAGGCGGCCGCAGGGCTGCTCGGGAGCTTCGCCCGCACGCTGGGCCACGGCGCCACGCTCATCGTCGGCATCGACCTCGTGAAGGACAAGGCGGTGCTCGACGCCGCCTACAACGACGCCGCCGAGGTGACGGCGGCCTTCAACCTCAACCTGCTCACCCGCATCAACCGGGAGCTGGGGGCGGATTTCGACCTCGACGGGTTCTCGCACCACGCCTTCTTCGACGAGGACCTGGCGCGGATCGAGATGCACCTCGTCAGCCGGCGCAGCCAGCTCGTCACCGTGGCCGGGGTGCCGTTCCACTTCGCCTCGGGCGAGACGATCCACACCGAGAACAGCTACAAGTACACGGTGCCGGGCTTCCGCGCCCTCGCCCGGGGGGCCGGCTGGGAGCATGCCTGCGTCTGGACCGATCCGGACGGGCTGTTCTCCGTCCACGCGCTGACCGCCAGCACCATCCGGCGGCACTGAGCGGCGGGCCGTGGGCGGGTCCGGCCGCGATCTCGACCGCTCGCCAGGACAGGCGGTCGAGGCCTTCCTCAAGGCGGCGCGGCGGGTCGCCCCGCCGGCCGGGGACGCGCCGCGGCTGATCTTCGCCCTCGACGCCACCATGAGCCGGCAGCCGACCTGGGACCTCGCCTGCGGGGTCCAGGCCGGGATGTTTGAGGCCGCGGCCCGGCTCGGCGGGCTGGCGGTGCAGCTCGTCTACTTCCGCGGGTTCGCGGAGTGCCGCGCCTCGCGCTTCGTCGCCGATGCCCGGGCCCTCACCGGCCTGATGCAGGCGGTCGCCTGCCAGGGCGGCCGGACCCAGATCGGCCGGGTGCTGCGCCACGCCCGCAACGAGGCCGGGCGCGGGCCGGTCAAGGCGCTGGTGCTGGTCGGCGATGCCGTCGAGGAGGACCTCGACGACCTCTGCGGCGTCGCGGGCGAACTCGGCCTCCTCGGGCTCCCGGCCTTCTGCTTCCACGAGGGCCACGATCCGGCAGCCGCCGCGGGCTTCGCCGAGATCGCCCGTCTCAGCGGCGGGGCGGCCGCCCGGTTCGACGCCGCGGCGCCGGAGGTGCTCGCCGCGCTCCTGCGCGCCGCGGCGATCTACGCCACGGGGGGACTCGACGGATTGCGCCTGGCCGCGCATGAGGATGCGGCGGCGCGCCGGCTCCTCGCCGGCATGACCGGCGGGTAGGGTCGCAGCGTCCGCGCGGCGGGTGGAGGTCGATAGGGTGAAGCCAGGGGTGAAGCACAGCGGATGATCGCCCTCGGCCTCGGTGTCCTGGTCCTCGTCGGGCTGTGGTGGCTCGGCCGCCACGCCTCGACGGCGAGCCCGTCCGTCCTCGCGCGGCTCATCCGGCAGGGCGGCGGCTGGCTGGCGCTCGCGGCGGCGGCCCTCCTCTTCCTGCGCGGGCGCTTCGACATGGCGACGGCGGTCGGCCTCGGCGGCGCTTGGCTCCTCGGCTGGCGCCAGATGCCTCCCCTCCCCTTCGGCCTCGGCGGGCTCGGCCCGCAGCGCGCGAGCGCCACCTCCCGGGTCCGCTCCGCCATGCTGGAGATGGAGCTCGACCATGCCAGCGGCGCGATGCGCGGCACGGTGCTGGCGGGCTCCCTCGCCGGGCAGGCGCTCGACGGCCTGGCACTTCCGCGCCTCACCGCGCTCCTGTCCGAGTGCCGTGCCACCGACCCCGATGGCGCCCGCCTGCTAGAGGCTTATCTGGACCGCCGGTTTGCCGGATGGCGCGTAGACGCTGAGGCTCACGGCGACCCTCGGCCGCGCGGCGCGGCGCAGCCAGGGGCGATGACGGAGGAGGAGGCCTATCAGATCCTGGGGCTTGAGCGCGGGGCGCCCCTCGAGGAGGTGCGCCGGGCGCACCGGACCCTGATGAAACGGCTGCACCCGGACCAGGGCGGGTCCGACTACCTGGCGGCCCGCGTCAACGCGGCCAAGGATTTTCTGCTCAACCGACATCGCTGATACTCCACGCGCGTGTCGACGATGCCGCGGCAGGGACGCGCCGAGGCGGGGAATGGTTTTCGGTGGTGGGTAAGCCCTTGCGCGCCTCCGCCGATCGCGGCTCGGCGGTCCTCTCCTCCCCCCGTCGGTCTCGCCCCACCGATCCCGGGACAGGTCCCGGGGCCGAAAGGGCTCGCGGGGAGGGACGCTCCCGACGGGCCAGCGATTTGGGGGCCCGGGACCTGCCCCGGCTCAGCTGCGCGTCGCGAAGCAGGTGAAGCCGCTGCGCTTGAGCGCCCGGCAGGCGTCCTGGGCCGCCTCGGCCTCGGAGAAGCCGGAGAAGCGGGCGCGGAACAGCGTGGTGCCGCCATGGGTCACCCGCTCGGTGAAGGGAGCGGCCTTGGCGAGCGCGCCGCCGCTGCGCTGGCGCGCCTCGGCCAGCATCGACTTCGCCTTGCCCTCGTCGTCCATGGCGCCGAGCTGGATCACCCAGGGCGTCACCGTCACGGGCTTCTGCGCCGGGGCGGCCTCGCGCGGGGACGGGGCCCGGGCCTCGCCGGGCTCGGACGCCGGCAGCCGCGAGGCAAACTTCGCGCCGGGCCCCGGGGCCGGGAACGCCGCCGCGCCGCCGGTGGAAGCGTAGGCCTGGGCGCTCGCCGGCACGGCAGCCCCTTGCGCGCCCGCGCGCCACTTCGGCGTCGCGCCGCCGCGGGGTGCGATGTCGAGGGGCTGGCCGGTGGAGTTCGTGGTCTCGACCCCGTCGTCCACGTCGGCGGAGGCGACGAGCGTGCGGGTGGCGACGGGCCGCTCCGCCACCACGGCGGGGCGCGGCCGCTCGGCCACCTCCACCACCGGCGGCGTCGTGCGGGCGCCCGCATAGGCCACCGGCAGGTTGGCCAGAACGAGCTTGGCCATGATGTTGTCACGGCTCGCGCCCGACTTGCCGCCGAGCACCACCGCCACGATGTGGCGGTCGCCGCTGCGGGCGGACGTCATCAGGTTGAAGCCCGAGTCGCGGGTGTAGCCGGTCTTGATGCCGTCGACGCCCTCGATCCGGCCGAGCAGCCGGTTGTGGTTGCCGATCACCCGGCCCTTGAAGGCGAAGGAGCGGGTCTGGAAGTAGCGGTAGTAGCGCGGGAACCGGTCCTGGATCGCGCGGGCCAGGATCGTCAGGTCGCGGGCGGTGGTGATCTGGTCGGAATCGGGCAGGCCGGAAGCGTTGGCGTAGTGCGTGCGCGACATGCCGAGGGCGTGGGCCTTGCGGGTCATCATCTCGGCGAAGGCCGGCTCGGAGCCGGCGATGTTCTCGCCGATGGCGCAGGCGACGTCGTTGGCCGACTTGGTCACCAGCGCCTTGATCGCCTCCTCGACCGTGATGGTCGAGCCGGGGCGCACGCCGAGCTTCGAGGGCGGCATCCGGGCGGCGTTGGCGGAGACCTGCAGTGGCGTGTCGAGGTCCATCTTGCCGCGCTCGAGCTGCTCGAACAGCAGGTAGAGGGTCATCACCTTGGTGATCGAGGCCGGGTGGCGCAGGGCGTCCTCGTTGACCGCGTGCATCACGCGGCCGGTCTTGGCGTCCACCACCATCGCAGCGTAGGGCGGATTGTAGCCCCCGCCGCCGTGATGGGCGCGCCGGCGCGCCTCGGCGGGCGACGCGGTCAGCGCCGTCAGCACTGCCGCGGCCGCGAGCACGGCCGGAAGCGCAGGTCCATATTGGCCGTGAACGCACCCCATCACGCACATACCCCGTTCATTGAGAGGGCGCCCGCGGCGAGGGGCGGCGCCCTGGACCGACGGCGCCCAGCGAGACGGCGTGGCGCGGCGGCATCACTGTCAATCAGGCTAGGCAGGCGCGGTTACGCCCGGGTTAATGGGAGGCGAATTCCGACGCTCCGATTTTCCTGATTGTGCGTCGCACAATGAACCCTTGACGAATTTTGTGCAGTGCACATATTGCCGCCAGCGGGGCGCGACGCGCGGGCGTCCCCGCCACCCGTCAGCCGCGCGAGGAGGGGCGCCCGCCCGGGGTGCCACGCCAGACCATGAACCAGCAGAACATCAGCCAGCAGGTCGAGAAGCAGGCCGAGGCGGCCCAGAAGTTCAGCAAGGACGGCATGGACGCGATGCTGCGCAGCTTCGGCACCCTGTCGAAGGCCAGCCAGGCGATCGCGGTCGAGGCCACCGATTTCGCCAAGCAGTCGTTCGAGCATGGCACCGCCACCCTCGAGAAGCTCGCCGGCGTGCGCTCGCTCGACAAGGCGCTCGAGATCCAGACCGAGTACCTGAAGACCTCCTACGAGCGTCTCGTCGCCCAGAGCGCCAAGATGACCGAGCTCTACACGAACCTCGCCAAGGAGATGGCGAAGCCGTTCGAGGGCCTCGTCTCCAAGGCCCAGGAGCAGGCCTTCAAGGCCCAGGACCGCGCCTTCGACAAGGCGAAGGACGGGCTGAGCAAGGTCGAGGCCGAGACGAACAAGGCCTTCGACGAGGCGAAGGACGCCGCGTAACCGGCGCGGGCGGCCCGCCGGGCCGCCCGCCCCCGCGTCGCGTACGCCGGATCACCGACGATGGCCGCGACCGGCACGGGCTCCCCGTGCCGGTCGCTCGGCGTTTCGGGACCCTGCACGACAAGAGCGCGCAGCCGACTGGCGGAGCGCGGACTCGGCCTATAGATTAGGCTCGGCACCGGCGGCCGACGTGTTAGGCTGCCGTCCCGCGACAAGCCGCCGAGCCCCCGCGAGACGGGGGCCGGCACGGTTCGGCGCGGTCGCCAAAGGTGAGGTCGGTACGATTCAGATGGCTCAGGTCCCGAGGCAGGGAGAACCCTCCACCAGGCCGGTCGCGGCCAATCCCCGCGCCCCCGGGAACGGCAACGGCGACGGGCGATCGGGAACCGCCGTGATCACGCGGACGAAGCCGCGCACCAAGCGGCCGAACCTCTACCGCGTGCTGCTCCTCAACGACGACTACACCCCGATGGAGTTCGTCGTCCACGTGGTGGAGCGATTCTTCAACAAGTCGCGCGAGGACGCGACTCGCATCATGCTGCACGTCCACCAGAACGGCGTCGGAGAGTGCGGCATATTCACCTACGAGGTCGCCGAGACCAAGGTGACGCAGGTCATGGACTTTGCTCGGAAACATCAACATCCTCTGCAATGCGTCATGGAAAAGAAATAGGCACCAGCTAAGAGGCCCGCTTTGCCCAGCTTCTCACGCAGCCTTGAACAAGCTCTCCACCGCGCCCTGGCGCTGGCCGGCGAGCGCCGGCACGAATACGCGACGCTCGAGCATCTCCTGCTGGCTCTGGTCGACGACCAGGACGCGGCTGCCGTCATGCGGGCCTGCAACGTCGACGTCGACCTGCTGAAGCGCAACCTCGTCGAGTACATCGACACCGAGCTTGCCAACCTCACCGGCGACGGCCGGCAGGACGCGAAGCCCACGGCGGGCTTCCAGCGCGTGATCCAGCGCGCCGTGATCCACGTCCAGTCCTCCGGTCGCGAGGAGGTCACCGGCGCCAACGTGCTGGTGGCGATCTTCGCCGAGCGCGAGAGCCACGCCGCCTACTTCCTGCAAGAGCAGGACATGACCCGCTACGACGCGGTCAACTACATCAGCCACGGCATCGCCAAGCGGCCCGGCCTGTCCGAGGGCAAGCCGGTGCGCGGCGCCGACGAGGAGGGTCCGACGGAACGTCCGAGCGGCCCCGAGGACGAGCGCGGCACCCAGAAGAAGAAGGGCGACGCCCTCGACGCCTACTGCGTCAACCTCAACAAGAAGGCCCGCGAGGGCAAGATCGACCCGCTGATCGGCCGCGAGACCGAGGTCCAGCGCACGATCCAGGTGCTGTGCCGCCGGCAGAAGAACAACCCGCTGCTGGTGGGCGATCCCGGCGTCGGCAAGACCGCGATCGCGGAGGGGCTTGCCCGCAAGATCATCCAGCACGAGGTGCCGGAGGTCCTGGCGGACGCGACCGTCTTCTCCCTCGACATGGGCACGCTGCTCGCCGGAACCCGCTACCGCGGCGACTTCGAGGAGCGCCTCAAGCAGGTGATGAAGGAGATAGAGGCGCATCCGAACGCCATCATGTTCATCGACGAGATCCACACGGTGATCGGCGCCGGTGCGACCTCGGGCGGCGCGATGGACGCCTCGAACCTGCTGAAGCCGGCTCTGGCGTCGGGCGCGCTGCGCTGCATCGGCTCGACCACCTACAAGGAGTACCGCCAGTACTTCGAGAAGGACCGGGCGCTCGTTCGCCGCTTCCAGAAGATCGACGTCAACGAGCCGTCGATCCCGGACGCGATCGAGATCCTCAAGGGCCTGCGCCCGTCCTTCGAGGAGTTCCACAAGCTCAAGTACACGACCGAGGCGGTGAAGGCCGCGGTCGAGCTGTCGGCCCGCTACATCAACGACCGCAAGCTGCCCGACAAGGCGATCGACGTGATCGACGAGACCGGCGCCTCGCAGATGCTGGTGCCGGAGGGCCGTCGCAAGCGCACCATCGGCGTCAAGGAGATCGAGGCGACCATCGCCACGATGGCCCGCATCCCGCCGAAGACCGTCTCGAAGGACGACGCGGAGGTGCTCGCCCACCTCACCGACAACCTGAAGCGGGTGGTCTACGGCCAGGACGCCGCCATCGATGCGCTGACCGCCTCGATCAAGCTCGCCCGTGCGGGCCTGCGCGACCCCGACAAGCCGATCGGCGCCTACCTGTTCGCCGGACCGACCGGCGTCGGCAAGACGGAGGCGGCCAAGCAGCTGGCCTCCAGCCTCGGCGTGGAGATGCTGCGCTTCGACATGTCGGAGTACATGGAGCGGCACACCGTCTCGCGGCTGATCGGCGCCCCTCCGGGCTATGTCGGCTTCGACCAGGGCGGTCTCCTCACCGACGGCATCGACCAGCACCCGCACTGCGTGCTGCTGCTCGACGAGATCGAGAAGGCCCACCCGGACCTGTTCAACATCCTGTTGCAGGTGATGGATCACGGCAAGCTGACCGACCATAACGGCAAGCAGGTCGATTTCCGCAACGTCATCATCATCATGACGACGAATGCGGGCGCGGCCGACCTCGCCAAGGCGGCGTTCGGCTTCACCCAGAACAAGCGCACCGGCGACGACCAGGAGGCGATCAACCGCCTGTTCGCCCCGGAATTCCGCAACCGCCTCGACGCGACCGTGTCCTTCGGCCACCTGCCGAAGGAGGTGGTGGCCAAGGTCGTCGACAAGTTCGTCCTCCAGCTCGAGGCGCAGCTCGCCGACCGCAACGTCACCATCGAGCTGTCCGACGAGGCGCGGGACTGGCTGGTCGAGAACGGCTACGACGAGGCCATGGGCGCCCGCCCGATGGCCCGCCTGATCCAGTCGACCATCAAGACCCCGCTCGCCGACGAGGTGCTGTTCGGCAAGCTCAAGGACGGCGGCGCCGTCCGGGTGATCGTCAAGCGGCCTGAGGGCGAGAAGCCGAGCCTCGGCTTCGTCTTCCCGGCCGGCCCGGTGACGCCGCGGCCCGAGAAGGACGTGACCATCGCGGCCAAGAAGGCGGCCAAGAAGCAGAAGCGCCCCCGTGCCGCGCCCAAGAAGCCGAAGGATGGCGGCTCGGGCGGCGGTGGCGGCGGGGTCCGCACGGTGCCGAAGGTGCCGCTGGTGCGGGCCTGACGCGGGCTTGCGGGATCGCGGGGGCCATGCCCCCTCGATCCCGGCCCGCCTCCCGTGTATGACGCCCGACGAGACGCGCGCATCCCGGCGGGGCCTCCCCGCCGGGATGCGCGTTTGAAGCCTGATCCCGCGGAGCGGGACGCGGAGGCTTCGGTGATGGATCCGCAGGGCCGGGCCGGAGCGCCCCCGTCCTGCGCCAGGAGACGCGAGACGATCCCCATGAGCGGTGATCTCAACGAGGGCCCCCTCGCCCCGGCCGAAACGGTGAGCCCGCCTCCCGTCAAGGCCACCCGCCGCGAGAAGCGGCGGCAGCGCCGGCGCCGGCGCAAGATCGGCGAGGAGATCCTGGGCTGGATCCTGGTGCCGCTGATCCTGTTCGCCGGATACTGGGCGGTCAATGCCGGCTTCGCCGCCCTCGGCACCACCCCGGGCGCGGTGTTCGATCAGCTCAAGCAGGTGAAGACCGCACTGGAGAAGCGCGGCTCGATGTGAGGCTCACCGGAGACCGGCCAGCACCGCCTCGCGCAGGGCCAGCGGCAGGGCCACGAGCTCGCCGTGAATCGGCTCGCGCTGATTGTAGAGAGGGGGGCGGCCACCGAGGTCGACGACCGCGCCGCCGGCCTCGCGCAGGATCAGGTCGGCGCCGGCGAGGTCCCAGTCGCGGGCATCAGACGACACCAGCCCGACATCGACCAGCCCTTCGGCCACCCGCACCAGGCGCAGGGCCAGCGACGGAATGCGGGCCAGGCGCACCAGCGCGTCCGGGGTGCCGCCGAGGCCGAGCCGGCGCTCGAGCTGGTCGACCATCGGCTTCGGCCCGGTGACCCGGGCGCCCGCCACCGCCGTCTGGCCGGAGACCCGGATCGGCACCCCGTCCTTGGTCGCCCCCTCCCCGGCCACGGCCTCGTAGAGGGTGCCGGTGACCGGGGCGGCGACGTGGCCGAGCACCGGCTCGCCGTGGGCCAGCAGCGCCACGGCGATCGACCAGTCCGGATCCCCCGACAGGAAGGCGCGGGTGCCGTCGATCGGATCGACGA
>NZ_LABY01000429.1 GCF_001043975.1 Methylobacterium variabile | reverse complement strand
GCTCAAGCGCGGCCATGCCGCCCCGCTGCGGAGCCTGCTCGGGCACGCCCGGCCCGTCATGGCGGTCGCCGGGCTGGCGGTGGCGGCGGCCGGTCTCGCGGCGGTCTTCCTGCCGCGGACCTTCCTCCCTCCCTTCAACGAGGGCTCGTTCACGGTCAACATGACCTTCAACCCGGGCATCTCGCTCGCCGAGAGCAACCGCATCGGCCTCGTGGCCGAGCGGCTGCTCCTGGGGATGCCCGACGTGAAGTCCATCGGGCGCCGCACCGGCCGGGCCGAGCTCGACGAGCACGCCGAGGGCGTGCACTCCTCCGACCTGGAAATCGACCTCAAGCCCGGTGCGCGGTCCAAGCCCGAGCTCGTCGCCGACATCCGCGGGCGCCTTGCGGTGCTGCCGGTCAACGTCAACGTCGGCCAGCCCATCTCGCACCGGCTCGACCACATGCTCTCAGGCGTGCGCGCCGAGATCGCGCTCAAGATCTTCGGCGAAGACCTCGACACCCTGAGGGCTCTGGCCGAGGACCTGCGCGCGCGTATGGCCGACATTCCCGGCATCGCCGACCTGCAGGTCGAGAAGCAGGTGCTGATCCCCCAGTTGGAGATCCGCGTCGACTACAATCGCGCGGCTCTCTACGGGGTGCAGCCGGCCGCACTGGTCGAGCAGCTCAGCCGTCTCTCGAACGGGCAGGTCGTCTCGCGCGTGGTCGACGGCTATCGCCGCTTCGACGTGGTGATGCGCCTCTCGGACACGATGCGCACCACGCAACGCCTCGGCGACCTCCTGATCGAGACGCCGTCAGGCTGGGTGCCGGCCCGCCAGATCGCCGACATCCGCGAGACCGACGGCCCGAACCAGATCCTGCGCGAGAACGCCCGCCGCCGCATCGTGGTTCAGGCCAACACTCAGGCCGGCTCCGACATGGGCAAGATCGTCCAGGCCATTCAGGAGAAGGCCGCCGCGGCGAGTCTGCCCAACGGCTACACCACGAGCCTGGAGGGCTCGTTCCAGGCGCAAGCGGAGGCCAGCCGGACCATCGGTCTGCTCTCGCTTCTCTCCCTCGCCCTGGTGTTCGCCCTACTCTACAGCCGCTACCGCTCGGTGGTGTTCACGCTGATCATCCTCGGCAGCATCCCGCTCGCCCTGATCGGCTCGGTCGCGGCGCTCTGGATCGCCGGGCAACCACTCTCGGTGGCCTCGATGATCGGCTTCATCACGCTCACTGGTATCGCTACCCGCAACGGCATCCTCAAGATCAGCCACTACCTCAACCTCGCCATCCACGAGGGTCTGCCGTTCGGGCGGGAGCTCGTCATCCGGGGCAGCCTGGAGCGGCTGGCCCCCGTGCTGATGACGGCGCTGTCGGCCGGCGTTGCCCTGGTGCCGCTGCTGGTTGGCGCCGACGCGCCCGGCAAGGAGATCCTGCATCCCGTGGCGGTGACGATCTTCGGC
>NZ_LABY01000428.1 GCF_001043975.1 Methylobacterium variabile | reverse complement strand
GCCCTCGTCATCGGCGTGCCGATCTCGCTCGGCATCGCGATCTACCTGACCCAGCTCTGCCCCGGCTGGGCCCGCCGTCCGGTCGCCATGACGATCGAGCTGCTCGCCGCCGTGCCGAGCATCATCTACGGCATGTGGGGCCTGTTCATCTTCGCGCCGCTCTTCGCGCGCTTCGTGCAGATCCCTGTCTCGAACGTCGTCGAGGGCATGCCGATCGTCGGCACCCTGTTCTACGCCCAGGTGCCCTCGGGCGTCGGCGTGCTCACCGCCGGCATCATCCTGGCGATCATGATCGTGCCGTTCGTCGCCTCGATCACCCGCGACATGCTCGACCAGATCCCGACCGTGCTGCGCGAGAGCGCCTACGGCATCGGCTGCACCACCTGGGAGGTCGTGCGCCACGTCCTGATCCCGCAGGCCTCGGTCTCGATCATCGGCGCGATCATGCTGGGCCTCGGCCGCGCGCTCGGCGAGACCATGGCGGTCACCTTCGTGATCGGCAACGCCAACCGCCTCTCGGCGTCGATCTTCGACCCGGGCTCGACCATCGCCTCGCGCATCGCCA
>NZ_LABY01000427.1 GCF_001043975.1 Methylobacterium variabile | reverse complement strand
TGCCGACCCCGCAGGGCGGGGGCATCGCGGTGATCGCCGCTGCCCTCGCGGTGCTGCTGTCGCTGCTCGGCGCCCCGGGGGGCGAGGTCGCGGCGCTGACCGCCGGAACCCTCGCCCTCGCGCTCATCGGTGCCGTCGACGACATCCGGCCCTTGTCGGTGGGCTTGCGCCTGCCGCTCCAGGCGGCGGCCGTCGTGCTGGTGCTCAGCGCCGCCGGCGGGCAGCTGATCCCCGGGCTGCCGCTCTGGCTCGAGCGCGGCCTCGCCGTCCTGGCCGGCCTGTGGTTCGTCAACCTCGTCAACTTCATGGACGGGCTCGACTGGATGACGGTCGCCGAGATGGTGCCGCTGCTCGGCGCGCTCGTGGCCTTCGGACTCGCCGGCCACCTGCCCGGGCCGGCGACCCTGGTGGCGGGCGCCCTGCTCGGCGGGCTCCTCGGCTTCGCGCCGTTCAACCGGCCGGTGGCAAAGCTCTTCCTCGGCGACGTCGGCTCGCTGCCGATCGGCCTCCTCGTCGCCTGGCTGCTCTACCGGCTGGCCGGGGAGGGCGGTCTCGCCGCCGCGATCCTGCTGCCGCTCTACTACCTCGCCGACGCGACCCTGACCCTCGGGCGCCGGGCGCTCGCGGGCGAG
>NZ_LABY01000426.1 GCF_001043975.1 Methylobacterium variabile | reverse complement strand
CGCGGCCCTCTAAGGACCGCGCCGTTCAGGGGCGCTCAAGCCCTTGCAGGGAGTGTTGCACATGCGCCTCGATGCCATCTCCATCGGCAAGAATCCCCCCGAAGACGTCAACGTCGTCATCGAGGTTCCTGTCGGCGGCGAGCCGATCAAGTACGAGATGGACAAGGAAGCCGGGACCCTGATCGTCGACCGGTTCCTCTACACGGCGATGCACTACCCGGGGAACTACGGCTTCATTCCCCACACCCTGTCGGGCGACGGCGACCCCTGCGACGTCCTCGTCGCCAACACCCGGGCGATCGTGCCCGGCGCCGTGATGAGCGTGCGCCCGGTCGGCGTGCTGATCATGGAGGACAATTCCGGCGAGGACGAGAAGATCATCGCGGTCCCGTCCCACAACCTGACCAAGCGGTACGACCGGATCGACAACTACACCGACCTGCCCGACATCACGATCCACCAGATCCAGCACTTCTTCGAGCACTACAAGGATCTCGAGCCCGGCAAGTGGGTGAAGATCGTGCGCTGGGGCGACAAGGCCGAGGCGCAGCGCCTGATCCTCGAGGGTATCGAGCGCGCCAAGAAGTCGAAGTGAGCGGCGACGGGCCGGCGTGAGCGGATGGAGGCGGGGCGGGCGGTTCGCTTCCCCGCCCGTCGGGTCGCGCGGTGGCGGAGGTCGATGCGTCGAGAACGCATCGGCCGCTCGTCTGGTGCCCTGCCGTGACGATTCGGGG
>NZ_LABY01000425.1 GCF_001043975.1 Methylobacterium variabile | reverse complement strand
CTGGTCCGGGCGGACGTGGTGGTGGCCTGCGTGCGCGAGGGCCGGGCGGTGCGCCTGCCGGAGCCCCTGCGCCGCGCGCTCGGCCCGGGCGGGACGCCCGTTCGGCGTTGAGCGGCGGCACTCACCATTCCTTAACCCTGCCGGAGGCTTAACTCGCGGCGGGCTAATGCTCCGGCCCGGAGCGGCGGCCCTTACTTTCGACAGATTCGGGCGCGATCGAACCACGATACGAAAAGCCCGGATCCCAGTTGGAGTGCCCGAGGGCCGGTCATCGGCCCGGGACGCGAGGACAGCCGCATGAATCCCGCAGACGCCGCCCAGGCGATGCCCGTGGCCGAGATCACGATGTTCGGCCTGTTCTGGCAGGCCCACTTCGTCGTCAAGGCGGTGATGCTCGGCCTGCTCGTCTCCTCGATCTGGTGCTGGTCGATCATCATCGACAAGACGCTGCTCTTCCGCCGCACCAAGGCGGAGATGGACGCGTTCGAGGAGGAGTTCTGGTCCGGCCGGCCGCTGGAGGAACTCTACCGCGCCTACAACGACAAGCCCGCGACGGGGCTCGCCGCCCTGTTCGT
>NZ_LABY01000424.1 GCF_001043975.1 Methylobacterium variabile | reverse complement strand
TCTTCTCACATCGGCAGCCGAGAAGAAGGCGGCAGACCGCAGCCCGGCCAAGCCGGAATCCCGCTGGCGGCCCCTGCGCGTCCTCTGATCGAAGCGAGCGCGATCAACTGGATTTCCGGGACGAGTCCTAGACCTAACACGCCGGCACGGTCCCGGATCGATCCAGCGCGCTGATGACGTGGACGCAGTTTACACTACCATCGGTTGTGTCTTCCGGCATCGACTTTCGGCGCATGCGTGGCCCGCAAGGTATGACGTGCGGAAGGCCGCCGCCGCGCGCAGAAATCACGTTCTGGACCAGGATAGACCACCGGGACGCAGCGCGAACATCCAAGCAACATCTTAGTCGAGGCATTGCTCTGCCAAGCTATGCTACTGTGCCAGCACACGAAAATGTCGGAATGGGTTGATCGGATTCAGACACCGATAACTTTCCCAGGCCATACTCCGGTGACCGAAGCCGCTGGACGAGCCGGGATGGGCCTGTACCTCAAGCAATTTCCCAGATTCCTGGCGGAGCGCCGCGGGCCGGTGGTCCTCGGCCTGCTCGTGGTCGCGCTGCTGTGGGTGGGGATCGCGGTCAAGCACGCGAACGACGTCCGGGGTGCGCTACAGGATTCCGAG
>NZ_LABY01000423.1 GCF_001043975.1 Methylobacterium variabile | reverse complement strand
GGAGGGGGGGGGGGAGGGCCGGGGCGCGGAAGGCCGCCGCGAGCCCGGCCGCCCCCCCCGCCAGCCCGGCGACCGCCATGACGGGCCGGGCGTGCCCGAGCAGGCTCCGCAGCAGGGCGGCATTGCCGCGCTTGAGCAGCGTGAGGAAGCGGCTGTCGTGCTCCTCCAGGCGCTTCAGGCCCGGCAGCAGGTAGTAGGCGAGCACCGGCGTCAGGGTGATCGAGACGAGAAGGCTCGCCAGGATCGAGACGATGTAGGCTTGTCCGAGCGGCGCGAAGAGCCGGCCCTCGATGCCCGACAGCGCGAAGAGCGGCACGAAGACCAGCACGATCACCATCGTGGCGTAGACGATGCCGGAGCGTACCTCGTTCGAGGCCGCGACGACGACCTCGAACACGCTTCTCGGGTTGCCGGCCCTCCGGTTCTCGCCGAGGCGCCGGAAGATGTTCTCGACGTCGACCACCGCATCGTCGACGAGCTCGCCGATGGCGATGGCGAG
>NZ_LABY01000422.1 GCF_001043975.1 Methylobacterium variabile | reverse complement strand
ACCGCGGTGGTGCCCGCCTCCTGCGGGAGCATGCCGCCGGTCATCACCAGATCGGCGCCGGCAATGTCGGAGTCGGTGAACTCCTCGGCGTTGCAGTCGATCAGGCGCAGGCACCAGTCTCCGGGCAGCATCGCCGCCAGCGTGACGAGGCCAAGCGGCGGAGCGAGGCAGCGCGCGCCCTGGAGCGCGCAGGCCGCCTCGAAGCCCCAGAAGGAGTTCGCGTTGAAGCGCGGCGAGACCAGCAGGACGCGGGGCGCATGTGACGGAGAGGTCGTCATGGAGGTCTCTCACGAGCGTGGGCCTCCGACATTACCCTTCTGTTGACGGCGAAACTGTTGTATTTCTGCAACTTAAGATTTGCTTATTGGCGTGAGGCGGAAATGTCTCACATATGACTGTTGGGTCGGCGATTGTCGTTCATCTTTGTACTGTAGGCAAGTACATCAGTGCGGCGAGTGGGGTGATCCCTCTGCGGTGACTGGGCCGGATCTCGTGCCGGCCGGCGGACGCGCGCCGATCATCGAAGCCGTATTTCTTGCGCTGCACCATCGGCCGCCGGCCTTGATGGACCGACCGCTCGCCGGGCGTCTCCCCCGTTACGCGCCTGGAGCTGTCCTCCACGAATGCCGCGGCATGATACGAATGTCGCCTGATGGATGTGTCTCCTCCGGAACCAC
>NZ_LABY01000421.1 GCF_001043975.1 Methylobacterium variabile | reverse complement strand
TATTCGCGATCCCCCGCGGGGCCTCGCTCCACCTCCCGGCCGGATGACCTAGGTAGACCGCGAGACCACCAGGCGCCGCGCGGGCCGCCGGCCGCAGGGCCGGGCCGCCCCGCCGTGACCTCGTCGCGGTCCGCGACGGGGAGCCGAAGCCTGAGACGCGGGTGAGAAGGATTGCGCATGAGACAGCTTCGCCGATGGACGATCGCCCTGATGGCCGCCGCGCTGAGCCCCGGGCTCGCGGCCGCGCAGGGGACCGCGGCGAAACCGGAGCGGGCCGTCGTCGCGCAGGCGCCGGCACCCGGCGGGGCTAAGGGGGACGCGAAGCCCGCAGGCCAGCCCGCCGCGGCTCCCGCCGCCGAGGTGCCCAAGGAGGCGCCGAAGCCCCCGCCGCAGACCCCGATCTCCGAGCAGATCAAGCAGATCCGCGCCCAGCTCGACGCCGAGAAGGACGACCTCGACCAGCGCGAGCAGGCCCTGACCCACCGCGAGCTGAACAAGGACGACCTCGCGCTCCTGCGCGAGGGCATCCCGCCGGTGGCCGACCGGCTGCGCCAGGTCGTCGACCAGCTCGGGCCCCGGCTCGAGGCGGCCAAGGAGCGGCTGAACCAGCTCGGGCCCAAGCCCAAGGAGCCCGAGGGCGCCGACGTCGCCCAGGAGCGGGCCCAGCGCGAGGCCGGCGTCGCCGAGATCGACGACACGCTCCGGCTCGCCCGCTCGCTCCTCGTCCAGAGCGAGCAGATCACCGACCAGATCAGCAACCGGCGCCGGTCCGCCTTCACCCGCGCGCTGTTCGAGCGCACCGACGGCCTGGTGAGCCCGAACCTGTGGCTGCGCGCCACCAGCGATTACGGCCGCGACCTGCGGGCGCTGGAGGCGAGCTTCCAGGACTCGGTCACCCAGGTCGGCCGGCAGGGCACGCCGTTCAACCTCTTCCTGCTCGCCCTGGCGATCGGGGTGTCGGTGGCGCTCTATGTCGGGCGCCGGCACATCGCCCCGCGAGTCGGGCACCGTTCGTCCAAGGATGCGCAGCCCTCGCGATACGCCAAGGTCCTGGCGGCCTGGCGGGTCTTCCTGGTCGGCGCCGTGCCGGCGGTGCTCGGCAGCTTCCTCGTCGGCTACGCCCTCGACGTCACCGGGCTCCTGCCGGTCCGGCTGCTGCCGGCCGCCCACCGGATCGTCGCCTCGCTCGCCTTCGTGGCGGTGGTGGGGGCGATGGCCGACGCCCTGCTCTCGCCCGACCGCCCGGCCTGGCGCCTCGTCGCCATGACCGACGCCACCGCCGAGCGGCTCAACCGCCTCGTCCTCGCCATCGCCTCGGTGATCGCGGTCGGCCGCACCATCGAGGGCCTGAACGAGGGCATCTCGGTCAGCCTGCCGATCACCATCGTCACCAAGGGCGTGTTCGCGGCGGTGGTCGCGGTGGTGCTGGCCGAGGGCCTGCGCCGGTTCGCGGCGCGGGCCGAGACCGACGAGGCCTGCCTCGGCCCCTACGTGGCGGCGGATGCGAGCACCGGCATCGGCGGCCCGCTGCGCATCCTCGGCTGGATCGTCGTCGCGGCGATCGGGGCCTCGGCCCTCGTCGGCTACATCGCCCTGTCGTCGTTCCTGATCGACCAGCTGATGTGGACCGCGATCGCCGCGGCCATGCTCTACCTGGCGATCTCGAGCGTCGACGCCGTGGTGAGCTCCGCGCTCCAGGACGATTCCCGCATCGCTACCACGCTCCAGGCCAATACCGGCCTGCGCAAGCGCTCGCTCAACCAGATCGCCGTGCTGATCTCCGGCTTCGTCCGGGTGGTGCTGCTGACTGCCGCCGGGGTGCTGCTGCTCGCCTCCTGGGGTGTCGATTCGACCGACATCTTCACCTGGGCGCAAGCCGCGTTCTTCGGCTTCACCGTCGGCGGGGTGACGATCTCGCTCTCGACCATCGCCATCGCCATCGGGCTGTTCACCCTCGGCCTGCTGGTCACCAAGGCGGTGCAGCGCTGGCTCGAGAACACCTACCTGCCGGCGACCGACCTCGACCCGGGCCTGCGCAACTCGATCTCGACGGTCAGCGGCTACGTCGGCTTCCTCCTCACCATCGCGCTCGCCTTCTCCTATCTCGGCCTGAGCCTGGAGAAGCTCACCATCGTGGCCGGCGCCCTGTCGGTCGGCATCGGCTTCGGCCTGCAATCGATCGTCAACAACTTCGTCTCCGGCCTGCTGCTGCTCTGGGAGCGGCCGATCCGGGTCGGCGACCTCGTGGTGATCGGCGACAACGAGGGCTACGTGCGCCGCATCAGCGTGCGCTCGACCGAGATCCAGACCTTCGACCGCTCGGCCGTGATCGTGCCGAACTCGAACCTGATCTCCGGCGTGGTGAAGAACCGGGTCCGGGGCGACCGCACCGGCCGGGTCTCGATCACCGTCAGCGTGCTGCGCAACCAGGATCCGGTCCACGCCGCCGAGCTGATCGTCGGATGCGCCAAGACGCACCCGGACGTGCTCAAGGAGCCGCCGCCGCGGGTGGTCTTCCGCAAGATCGGCGACCCCTTCCTCGAGTTCGAGCTGATCGCGATGATCACCGACGTCGGCTCGCAGCTGAAGGTGCAGAGCGATCTCAACTTCGCGGTGTTCAAGACCTTGTCCGAGGGCGGTCTCATCCCCAATCTCGGACCTGGATCGAGCATCGTCACGGTTCAGGGGCTGGACGCGATGCAGGACGCCATGGGGCAGATCGCCCGTATGGCGACCCCTGCCACCTTCCGTCCGCCCGAGACCCGCGGCGAGCCCGAGGCCGAGCGTCGCCGAACCCCCGAGACCGTGCCGTGAAGACCCGTCCCGCCGCGCTGAGACATCTCGCCTGTCTGGCCCTGCCGCTCGCCCTCGCCGCCTGCTCGGCGACCGACGCGACGCGGGTGTCGACTGGCGCCGCGGGACCGAGCCTGTACTGGCCGATGGCGGCGTCGGGCGCTCAGATCGACGCGGGCGCGGCCCGCGACATGATCGCCGCCTACCGCCGCAACAAGGGGCTGCCGCCGCTGGCCCTCGATCCCGGCCTGCAGCGCCTCGCCGAGACCGAGACCGCCGCCATGGCGGCGGCCG
>NZ_LABY01000420.1 GCF_001043975.1 Methylobacterium variabile | reverse complement strand
TCCTGCGGCTCGCCGACGTGGCCGAGAGCTTCGGCAAGGGGCGCGAGCTGGATTTCCGCCCCCGCGGCGCCCGCGAGGTGCGCAAGGCCGGCCACGCCTTCATCGAGATGAAGCGGCGCATCGAGCGGGCGATGGAGCAGCGCACCACGATGCTCAACGGGGTGAGCCACGACCTGCGCACCATCATCACCCGCTTCCGGCTCTCCCTGGCGCTCCTCGAGCAGACGCCGGAGATCGACGATCTCCGGCGCGACGTCGACGAGATGAGCCGGATGCTCGAGGCCTACCTCGCCTTCGCGCGCGGCGATTCCGGCGAGCCGGCCTCGGCCATTGACCTGCGGGCGCTCCTCGAGGACGTGCGCACCGACGTCGAGCGCTTGGGCGGCCACGTCTCCGAGGTGACGCTTGAGGGCCAGGCGACCGTGACGGTGCGCCCCGACGCCTTCCGGCGCTGCCTGTTCAACCTCGCCTCCAACGCCGCCCGCTACGGCGACACCATCGCGATCGCCGCCCGCAAGGAGGCGCGCTGGCTCGCCGTCTCGATCGACGACGACGGCCCGGGCATCCCGCCGGAGCTGCGCGAGGAGGTGTTCAAGCCCTTCGTGCGCCTCGACGACGCCCGCCAGGATGCCGGCGGCTCGGGGCTCGGCCTCGCC
>NZ_LABY01000042.1 GCF_001043975.1 Methylobacterium variabile | reverse complement strand
CACGAATCGGCCTTGGCGCACGAATCGGCCTTGGCGCACATGTCGGTGACGAAGGAGCGGTCGATCTTGATCTTGTCGAACGGGAAGGCGCGCAGGTAGCTCAAGCTGGAGTAGCCGGTGCCGAAATCGTCCATCGAGACCCGCACGCCGAGCGCCCGCAGGCGGTGGAGCGTCTCCAGGGTCTTCTCGTTGTCCTGCAGCAGCACGCCCTCGGTGATCTCGATTTCAAGGCGCCCGGCGGGCAGGCCGGCATTGCCGAGCGCCGACACGATGGTCTCGACCAGCCGGTCGCTCTTGAACTGGGCCGGCGAGACGTTCACGGCGACCGACAAGGGCCGGGGCCACGCGGCGGCGTCGCGGCAGGCCTGGCGGATGACCCACTCGCCGATCGGCACGATGAGGCCGATCTCCTCGGCCAGCGGGATGAAGTCCAGGGGCGAGACCAGGCCCCGCTCCGGATGGCGCCAGCGGATCAGCGCCTCGCAGCCGACCAGGCGTTCGTCCGCGAGATTGAGCTGCGGCTGGTAGTGGAGCTGGAACTCGCGCCGGGCCAGGGCCTGGCGCATGTCGAGCTCGAGGCGCCGGCGCGCCTGCATGCGCGCGTCCATGGCGGGCTCGAAGAACCGGAAGGTGCCCCGCCCGTCGAGCTTCGCGCGGTAGAGGGCGAGGTCGGCGTTCTTCATCAGCCGGTCGGCGTCGCTGCCGTCCGCCGGCGCGAGGGCGACGCCGACGCTCGCCCCGATGGTCAGGAGCTGGCCCTCGATCATGTAGGTGCGGCCGACGAGGTCGACGATGCGCCGCGCCAGCGCCTGGGCCTCGCCGGGCTCGGCCACGCCGGCCTGCAGCACCACGAACTCGTCGCCGCCGATGCGCGCGACCGTGTCGCCGGCCCGGACGATCGCGCGCAGCCGGTCGGCCACCTTCTGCAGCAGCGCGTCGCCGACCGGGTGGCCGAGGGTGTCGTTGACCGGCTTGAAGCGGTCGAGGTCGATCAGGAGCACGGCGCAGCCCTCGGCCTTGCGCCGCAGGCGCGCCAGGGCGGCGTCGAGGTGCTCGCGCAGCTGCAGCCGGTTGGGCAGGCCGGTGAGGGGATCGAGGCGGGCGAGCGCGAGGGCCTGCGCCTCCGCGGCCCGGCGGGCGCTGACGTCCTCCAGCACCACGGCCCAGCCCTCGCCCGGGACGGCGTGCATCTCGACCTCGACGCTGCAGCCGTGCAGGGCGACCGCGAGGGGGGCTGGACCGCGCAGGCGCGCGACGACCTCCCGCACGGGCAGGCCCGCGCCGGCGCGGGCGAGGCGCAGGAGACGGCGCAGGGACGGCGCGTCGCCCCCGGCGCCGAGCCGCGCCAGCAGCGCGCGGGCGGGCCCGGTGCAGACCGCGACGCGGCCGGGAGGATCGATCAGCAGGATGCCGTGCCGGATGGCGTCGATCGAGCGGGCGAGCCGCTGCGGCGCGGCGAGGTCCGGCCCGTCCGCGCGAGCGGGCGCGCGGCCCGGGACGAGGCGCAACTCGGCAGACATGGGGCTCTTCGGGCTCCGGGAGGGCGCCGGTGGCCGGCGCTTTCGATACTGGGTATGACTATACCTGTCGCGATTAATGCTTCGTCTCTCGCGCTGCAGATCAGGCCGCTTCCCTCTCAGGTTTCGCTCCTGCCGCGCACGGTTCCCATCGTCGCGCCGGGGCATCCACACGTAACGGCGCAAGGTGCGACAAGCTCCACCATGGTCTCGACGGATGGATAATGGACCGTGACCGCGCGCGGGCTCGCGACGAGCCGCCGCGCCGCGGGTTCGGATCTGACCCGGTCGGCCTGGAATTCTCGGGATGTCGCGACGCTCCGGGCGAGTCTACGCGGGCGCCCGGCTCCGCAGCACGTCGAGGCGGTACTCCGCTTCACGGACCTGCCGGTCGACCGCGAGGACGTCGCGGGTCTCGCGGATGAACAGGTCGGCGGCCTCGTCGCCGGTGAGGGGATAGTGCGTCTCCCCGGTCCAGTGCACCAGGACGACGTCGCCGCCGGGACGCAGGCTCGCGCGCACCCGGCCGGCGAGGCGGGCGACGTCGGCGGCGTCGAGGTAGTAGACGACCTCCGACAGGAGGATCAGGTCGAAGGTGCCGTCCGGCCACTCCCCCGGCACCTGGGCGCGCAGCAGGCGGATATGGGAGAGGTCGCGGCAGCGCTGGCGGGCCTGCGCCAGGGCGGCCTCGGCCACGTCGAGGCCGAGGAGGGCGTCGCAGCGGGAGCCGAGCGCGGCGGTCAGTACCCCGATCGAGCAGCCGATCTCGAGCGCCGCGGCGTAGCGGGGGCGCGGCAGGGCCGCGAGGGTCGCGGCGTACTTGTCGCGCTCGTAGGGGCTCCCGGCGAAGTTCCAGGGATCGGGATCGGCGGCGTAGCGCGCGTCGAAGTAGCCGGGCGGCAGCGAGGCGGTGTGGCGGCTCATCGCGGCGTCCTCCTCACGATTCGACATCGAGGAAGATCTCATGGCCCTGCGCGAAGCGGGCGAGCATCGCCGGCTCGAGGCGAAAGCCTCCGGGATCGTCGGCGATGAGGTCGGTGGTCTGCGAGCGGTGGGCGGCGACCGCTGCCGCCTTGCGGGCGAGGTGGCGGGCGACGTCGAGGCGGGCGCCCCGGGGCGCGTCCGCGACCTCGGTCTCCGGCGGCAGCGCCCAAGCCCAGACCGGATAGGCGTAGAGGCGCACCTCCCCGAGCCGCCGCCGGGCGAGACCGGCCAGGGCCGCGCTCGCGGCGTGGTCGCAATGCGGGTCGTGGCGCCAGGTCACGAACAGGGCCCCCGCGCCGCAGGCCCGAGCGGCGGCCGCGATCGCCTCGGCCGCCGCCTCGGCCCTGGGCCCGGAGGACGGCACGAACCGGTCGGGCAGGCGCAGGAAGGCGACGTGCCCGGCCGGCAGGCCGAGGGCGGCCGCCGCCGCGAGGGTCTCGGATTCGCGCAAGGTCCGCAGGCGCTCGGGCGGGTGGCTCGGCGAGTTCGGGTGGGAGCCGACCCCGTCGCTCACCACGACGAGGCGGACCGGGATCCCGCGGGCGCAGGCCTCGGCGATGAGCCCGCCGCAGCCGAGGCTCTCGTCGTCGGGATGGGGCGCCACCACCACGACCCCGCCCGCCGGCACCAGGTCGCGCAGGTCCCGCACCGGCAGCGCCGCGGCGGCGGCCAGGAAGGCGTCGGCCCGCATCAGCGCGTCCCCGGCGGCCGCCACAGCCCGGCCACCGGCCCGTCGTCGGCGAGGATCGCGGCGGCGGCGCCGGTGAGCGCCCGGTCGGGGGCGGGCTGGCGCAGGTAGGTCGCGAGGTCGCGCGACAGGCGCTCGAGGGGGTGGCCGTGCAGGAAGCCCTGCAGCCCGACCGAGCGCTGGGCGAGCCCAAGCACCTCGAGCCCCGCCCGCTCGACCGCGAGCCGGGCGAGGTTGACGAAGGCGACGATCCGCTCCGCCGGCAGGGCGTCCGCGGCGACGATTCCGGCCGCCCGCGCCACGAAGAGCCGGGCGCCCTCGAGGGCGATCGCGCCCTCGCCGAGGCGGGCGAGTTGGTGGGGATCGTCGCCGCGCCCGGTCCGGGCGAGGTGGTCGCGCCAGGCCTCGAACACCGCCTCGATGCCGCCGAGCTGCACCGCCGCGAAGCGCCAGGCCCCGCCGGAGAAGTGCGGCTGGCGGTGGTAGTCGTCCGGGCCGCCGAGCACGGCCGCGGGCCGCAGGCCCGTGAGGTCGACGGTGCCGGTGGCCGAGGCGCGCATCCCCTGCGCGCGCCAGGCCGAGAGGTCGGCGCGCGCCCCGGGCTCGAGGGCGACGACGAGCATCAGCGGCGCCGCCTGGCCCGGCGGGCGCGCCGTCACCAGGGCGCGGGTGACCCGGCCGGCCCCCGACGCGAAGGTCTTGCACCCCGACAGGCGCCCGTCCTCCCCGAGGACGAGGCCGCCCGCCGCCGGCTCGGTGTTCCAGACCCCGAACAGGTGGCCGGCACGGGCCTCCGCGAACAGGGAGCGGCGCTGCCCGGGCGTGCCGTAATGGGCGACGAGCTGGAGCGCGTTGACGTGGCCCTCGTAGAGCCGGCCCAGCGCCAGGCTGCCGAAGCCGACGAGGCGCAGCACCTCGGCCAGCGCCGCCGCACCCGGCTCCTCGCCGAGGCCGGCACCGCCCTCCACCGCCGGCACCGGGGCGGCGAGGAGGCCGGCCTGAGCGAGGTCGACGACGTCCTCGGCCGGGAAGCCGTCGTCGCGGTCCTGGGCGTCGGCCCGTGCCGCGGCCAGGGCCGCGACGACGGCCGCCGCCGCGACGGGGTCGCGGGCCGGCTCGGGCGGCGTCCGCCGGTCCATCTCTGCCGCCTCGTCGGATGGCCGCGCCGCCGGCCGGAACGCGGGCTCACGCATTGCCGGCCCGCTCCGACGCCCGGCCGAGCGCGGGCCGGGACCGGCCCGGGCCGAGGGCGCGCAGGGCCCGGATCCCGGCCGCCCCGCGCCGCAAGCCCGCGAGCAGCGCCCGCGCGCGCCGGATGTGCCCGGGCAGCGCGCCCGGGCTCAAGGGTCGGTGGACGAGGAGCGGGCTCGCCTCCGCGACCGCCGCCAGGCAGGCCCCGAAGGTGGGAAGGGCGGCGATGCGGCGCGCCTCCTCGCGCCCGATGCGCAGCCAGGGCGCCCAGAGGCGGGTGCGCCCGAGGCATCCGGCGGCGTGCAGACGCCGCAGGCGGCGCCCCCAGGCGTACCGGAACAGGGCGCGGGACAAGGGTTCGAGGCGCGGGTCGCAGGGGCTCTCAGGCGCCTCGCAGCGCCGGCGCATCGTGTCGGCGGCGCCCCCCGGCGCGCGGCCGTCGAGCCGGCCCGAGGTGACGACGACGATGTCCGGCGCATGGCGCACCCGGGCATCCGCCCGCAGCAGCGCGGCGACGAAGGCCCGGTCCTCGCCCACGGGCAGCGCCGGCATGCCGCCGGCGGCGCGGTAGACGGGCAAGCGGACCGCCAGGGTGGCGCCGGAGCGGGTGGCGTGCCGCGGCCACGGATCGTGCGCCACCGGGTCGATCAGGGCCTCGAGGGCGACGAGGAGCGCCTCGTAGGCGCCCTCGAGCCGGCCCCGCGCGTGCAGGGCCTCCGGCAGGCGCGCCGCCTCCGCGGCGTCGAGGGCGATGGTTCCGGCGATCGCGTCGGCACCCCGGGCGAGGGCCGCGAGGTTGCGGGCGACCCAGTCCGGCGGCACCCGGCTGTCGGCATCGGTCGTCAGGATCACCCCGTCCGGCGCCGCCTCGTCGAGCCAGGCGGCGGCCGCCTCCATCGCCTCCCGACGCGCCCAGCCCGCATGGGCGCCGGAAAACTCCCGCTCGACGACCCGAAGCGGCAGGCCGAGCGAGGGCGCGAGGGCGGCGACGGCCTCCGCCGTGCCGTCGGTGCAGTTGTTGAGGAACAGGACGATCCCGAGGCCTCGCGCCCCGATCGCCTCCTGCCCGGCGAGGGCCCGGAGGCAGGCGCCGATCCGGTCGACCTCGTTGCGGACCGGCACGGCGACGACGCAAGCCGGCGCGGGCGCGCCACGCAGGTCCGGGATGTCGGGACGGCTCCCAGTCTGGTTCACGCGCGGCGTCTCCGGCAGGCCGGGCCGGGCCTCCTGAAACCAACCTATGTCATACCCGCCCCGAGTTCCCTGGGGTGCGACCAAATCGACCACGACTCCCTGGGCGGCGCAGGTCGCCCGCCGCGCCTCCCCGTCGCCGGCCGGCGGGCGGTTTTCGCCGAGGCGGGCCGGCCTGTCTCGACGGGCCGCGTTGGGCTATCGTGCCCGCATGACCGGACCTGCGGCTTCCCGTCCCCTGCGCCGCCTCGCGGCCTGCCTTCTCCTCGGCACCTGCGCCCTGCGGCCGGATCCCGCCGCGGCGCAGGGCCTCATCGGCTTCGGGCCGCTGCCCGTCTTCGCCTGGCCGCTGCCGCCCGGCGACGAGGAGAACCGCTGGGCCGGCTCCTATGCCCGCCTGTCGACGGGGTTCGCGGCGGTCTCGTCGCGGCATTTCGGCAGCTATGCCGGCCCGACCCTCGGGTTCGAGGGCGGCCGGCTCTGGCAGGAGGGCCGGTTCGTCTACGGCATCGCCGGCGGGTTCGACTACCTCGCCGGCGGCGGGGCGCTCACCCCCGGCTTCGGCCGCCTCGCCTATTCGCGCGACTTCGCCGGCGGGGTGCAGGTGAAGGTCGGCACGCTGCTGACGCCCGACGTGCTGCTCTACGCCCGGGCGGGCGCGACGGCCGTGCACGAGACGTGGCGCGTAGGGGCGACGCCGGTCTCCGTGCCCTTCTCCCGCGACGACATCGTGGTTCGGCCGGACGCCCATGTCGGGGTCGAGTGGGCGATCACCGACCGCCTGTCGGTCGCCGTCGAGGCGGGCGTGGTCGGCCGCGGCCTGCGCTGAGCCCGCGGCCGGCGCCGGATCGGCCGCACGGCGCCGGCCTCGCTCGTGCGCGATGGCATTGCGTCACAATCGGGAAACATCCCCGGAAACAACAAATATCACCGGCACGCCATCCACTCAGGTGAACGCCGGTCCGACGTAGAAATCATGGTGGAATCAGGAGCCTGACCCCGCTTCCGATCGCGGCCTGATCGATCTCTGCTCTCGTCGTCCCCTGTTCTCTGCTCGGCCACTCCCCTGCGCCGCCGCAAAATTGCCTTGTTATGGCCGGCACTCACGCTTCGGGAGCGGCCCAGCCCGGACCGCGACCGGAGCACGTGGCAGGATTCGGCCGGGGGGCGGGCCGAGGTCGCGACGTGCTGTCCTTGATGAGCGCCGCGCTCCCGCGGGCATCGCCGGGGCGCCACGGCGAGATGCGGGCCTGCGAGGGAAGATCGCATGACCCCCGACCGGATTCCGCCGCCAGCACCCAAGCCCACAGGCCGCCGTCCCGCCCTGGCATGGGTAGCGGCCCGTCACGGACGACGCGGCGCGATCGCGTCCCCGGAGCGGCGCCCGCCGCCGCCGCGATCGGGCGGGCGCTGACGCCCCGATGCGCCGCGCCATCATCCATATCGGCACGCCGCGCACCGGCACCTCGTCCCTGCAGATGCTGCTGTTCACGCACCGGGACGAGCTGCGCCGCGCGGGCATCCTGTATCCCGAGCTGACCCCGGCCTCCACGCCGCTGCCCCATGTCAGCCACCAGCATCTCGGGGAGACCCTGGACGGGCGCCGGCCGCGGCGCGAGCGGGGCGAGCTGCTGGACCGCCTCGACCGGGCGCTCGCGGCGAGCCGGGCCGACGTCGCCCTCCTCTCCTACGAGAGCCTGTGCGGGCTGCCGCCGTGGCACCGCGCCCCGAAGCTCCTCTGCGGCCTGTTCGAGCGCCACGGCTTCCGGCCCGAGATCCTGATGACCGTCCGGCCGCAGGCGGATTACCTGCAGTCGCAGTACACTTGGCGCATCCAGTTCCTGCGCGAGGCCCGGGCCTTCGCGGCGGCGTTCGAGGCCGAGCTGCGCGCGCGGCGGTTCGACTACCTGCACGGCCTCCGGAGCTGGGCGCGGGCCGCCGCGTGGCGGGTGCATCTCGTACCGGTCCAGGATCGGCGCTCGCGGGCCCCGCTGGTCGAGCGGATCGCGGTCGAGCTGGGCCTGGCCGACCGCCTGCTGCCGCTGCTCACGCCGGCGGACCTCGCCTACCGCACCAACGAGAGCCTCGGCCCCGTGGGGGTCGAGGCGGCGCGCCGCCTGCGGGCGGACGGGGCCGGCGGCGCGCAGGAGCTGGCCCGCGCGGTCACCGCGCGCATCGACGCCCTGGCGCACGAGCGGGGCCTCGACGCCGAGCCGTTCCGGGCCCTCGACCCCGCGATGATCGAGCGGGTCACGCAGGCGCACGAGCGCGGCAACGATCTGCTGGCCCGCCGGGTCTGGGGCACGGACTGGGGCACGCGCGTCGCCGATCCGTCGTCCCGGCCGGTCAACGAGCTGGCACGCCTGGGACCCGGCTCCGGCCGGGAGGAGCAGGTCGAGGAGATCCTGCGGGTGGTCCGCGAGGAGTTCTCCGGCCGCCTCCTGACGGGCGCAGCGGGACTGCGCAGACGCGTCGGTGCGGCGGCGTCGCGGTTCGTGCAGTTCGCCCGGAAGATGCTGTAGCGCGCCACCCGGGAGCTGAGGGCGAGACGCTCCTCGTCAGGCTCTTCCCCCTGGATCCCGGATCTCCTTCCGCTGACGCTTCAGTCGTCCGGGAAAGGGGGGAGCTTGGCTGGGCTGCCGGTCCGGCAGGGCCTGGTCACGGTCGGGTACGATGCGGCAGGCCGACGCAAGTCCGCTCAGGCCACCGCCAGACCCTGCCGCGACCTCGCCCGCAGCACCAGCAGACCGGTCAGGCTCACCAGCAGGATGGCGCCGGCATAAAGGTCCGCGGTGGGGGCATAGCCGAGGGCGCGGGCGAGGAAGCCGGCGAGGACGGCCGGCAGGCTGAAGGCGAGGTAGCTCTGGACGTAGAAGGCCGCGAGCAGCCCGGCGCGCTCGTCGGGCTCGGCGAGCGGCATGATCGTGCCGAGGCAGCCGAGGAAGCTGGCGCCGAAGCCGCTTCCGGTGACGAGGGTGCCGAGAATCAGCACCGGCACGCTCGCCGCGTGGATGCCGGCGACGACCCCGAGAACGCCGAGCGCCGTGGCGAGCACCCCGACGGTGAGGTTCTCCCGCGGCGGCGCCGTGCGGCGGACGAGCACCGAGACCGCGCCGGCCACCATCAGGGCGGTGACGACGGCGCCCCCGGTGAGCGGCGCACGGCTGCCGGTGGCCGCCGCGACGACCGAGGGCACCAGCGAGAGGTAGAATCCGCCGAGCGTCCAGTTGGCGACGTTGATCGGCGTGATCAGCGCCAGCGGGCGCCGGATCCGGGGCGGGACGGCCATGCGGGGCTTGAGCGAGGCGAGCGCTCCCGGCCGCGTCGCGGCGCTCTCCGGGATGCGCCAGACCACCAGCGCCAGCCCGGCGAAGGCGCAGAGCAGCAGGCCGTAGACGAGGTGCAGCGGCAGCGGGGCGTACTGGATCAGGGCGCTGGTGCCGAGCGCGCCCACCGCCATGCCGGCGAGCGGCGCGACCGCGTTGACGACGGGGCCGCGGGTGCGGTCGACGTCGACGAGGGCCGCGCCCAGGGAGGCGGCGGCGATGCCGGTGGCGACCCCTTGCACGATCCGGGCGACGACGAGCCAGCCGGGGCCGCTCCCCACCAGCAGGAACAGGCCCATGGCGGCGGCCTCGAGCAGCAGCGCCCCGACGATCACCGGCCGGCGCCCGAGATGGTCGGAGAGCGAGCCGGCGACCAGCAGGGCCTTGAGCAGCGCCACGGCGTAGACCGCGAAGACCAGGGTGACGAAGACCGGCGAGAGCGCCAGGGTCTCCTGGTAGATCCGGTAGAGCGGCGTCGGCGCTGCCGCGGCGGCGAAGAACGTGCCGAGCGTCACGGCGTGGACGGCGAGCGGGTCGACCCGCCGGGATCCTTGACCTCTGAGCATCGTCGTGCCCCTAAAGCAAATCCGTTGCGTTAGTGATCTAGCGCCAGGGAGCGCTAAAAGCAAATTCTTTGCGTTTGGAGGCGGAGCGGCGATGGCGGAGAGGGAGGGACCGCGCCCGGGAGGGCGCAGCGCGCGGGTCCAGGCTTCGGTCCACCGCGCCGCGCGGGACCTGCTCGCCCGGATGGACCGCGCCGAGGTCACGATCCCGCTGATCGCCGCGGAGGCCGGGGTCACGCCCTCGACGATCTACCGGCGCTGGGGCGAGCTCAACGAGCTGCTCGCCGACGTCGCGGTCGAGCGGCTGCGCCCGGACATGGAGCCGGTCGAGACCGGCAGCGGCCGCGGCGACCTCCTGGCCTGGGCCGAGCAGTACGCCGAGGAGATGTCCTCGGGCATCGGCCGCGAGATGATCCGCGACGTGCTCGCGGCGGAGGGCGCCGCCGGTCCCCGGCGCTGCTGTGGCTACGCAAGGCAGCAGATCGCGGTCATCGCCGGCCGCGCGGAGGCTCGCGGCGAGGTGTTTCCGGACATCGACACCATCCTCGACGGGGTGATCGCGCCGATCCTCTTCCGGATCCTGTTCGACGAGGCGCTGGGCCTCGAGCGGGTCGGGAGCCTGGTCGCGGGGGTGTTCGCGACGGTCGAGCGGCGCGCGGCCTGAACGCCCGCCGGTCCGACCGGCGAAGCGCGCCCTCTCCATCGCCGTCCCGGAGCCGCGCAAGCGGAGCCCGGGACGAGGGACTCATACGGTTTCCGATTGATCGCTTCAGGCGACCGCTGTGCGGTCGCTTTCGCGATGCGGGAAATCGGCTTCGCTCAAGCGCCGCGCGGGCGAGTGACAAGACTCCCGGAAGTGATCTTCCGGAAGTCTTATCACCCCGCCGCCAGCAGGCAGATCCGCCGCGCGACCCGGAACGACGCCGCGAAGGCCGGCACCGGCAGGAACTCGAACCGGGAGTGGAAATTGTAGGCGCCGGTGAAGAAGTTCGGCGTCGGCAGGCCGCGGGCCGAGAGGGCCGCGCCGTCGGTGCCGCCGCGCATCGGCAGCGGCTTCGGGGTGATCCCCTCCGCGTCGAGGGCCGCGAACAGCAGGTCGACCGGGCGGCGGTCGTCGCCCAGGCTGTCGAGGATGTTGCCGTAGGTGTCGGTGATCCGGCACTCCACCCGGCCGGTCGGGTAGCGCGCGGCGATCGCCTCCGCCGCCTCGTGCAGGCGCCGCTTGCGGCCTGCGAAGGTCTCGCGGTCGAAGTCGCGGATCATCGCCTGCAGGCGGGCCTCGCCGGGATGGGCCCGCAGGCCGGTGAACCAGACGTAGCCCTCGCGTCCCTCGGTGTTCTCCGGGGTCTCGGCCCGGTCGAACTGCCCGATGAGGTCGTGCGCCATCAGGAGTGGGTTCACCAGCACGCCCCTGGCCGACATCGGGTGCGCGCTGACGCCGGTGAAGACGATCTCGGCGCTCGCGGCGTTGAAGGTCTCGATCACCACCTCGCCGATCTCGCAGGCGTCGATCGTGTAGGCGAAGTCGCAGGGGAAGCGCGCGAGGTCGAGGGCCTTAGCGCCGCGCAGGCCGATCTCCTCGTCGGGCACGAAGGCAATCAGGATGTCGCCGTGCGGGTCCTCCGGCGTCAGGGTGGCGAGGAGCGTCATCAGCACGGCGATCGCCGCCTTGTTGTCGGCCCCGAGCACGCTCGTCCCGTCGCCGACGATCACGTCCTCGCCGGTCCAGCGGCGGATCTCCGGGTGCTCGGCCACGCGCAGCCAGATATCCTCCTGCCGGTTGAGGCAGAGGTCGCCGCCCTCGAACCGCAGCACCTGCGGGCGGATCTCCGGCGACAGCCCGACATCGACGGTGTCGAGATGGGCGACGAAGCCGATCCGCGGCGCGCCGGGCCGGGTGCCGGCCTTGCGCGCCGTCACGATCGCGTGCCCGTCGACCACGACGTCCGCGAGGCCGAGGTCGCGCAGCTCCCCGGCCAGCAGCTCGGCCAGCGCGCGCTGGCCCGGCGTGCTCGGCAGGCTCGTCGCGGCGGCATCGCTCTGGCTCGCCACCGCGAGGTAGCGGAAGAAGCGCTCGATCAGTTGCGCCCGGATTCCGGTCGCGTCCCCGTCCCGCATATCGCTGCGATCCCCTGCCCTGTCTCTAGCTGAGCGCGACGGCGAAGCCGCGCTGCACCGCCGGCCGCGCCATCAATCCCTCGTACCAGCGCCGCACGTGCGGGTAATCGGCGAGGTCGACCCGGTGCCGGGCGTGGCGCCAGGCCCAGCCCAGAATGGCGAAGTCCGCGATCGACAGGGCGCCGGCGACGAACTCTCCTTCGCCCAAGCGCCGGTCGAGCACGCCGTAGAGCCGGCGCGTCTCCTTCTGGTAGCGCTCGAGCCCATAGGCCCGGTTCGCCTCGTCGACGGTGAGGAAGTGGTGGACCTGCCCCGGCATCGGCCCGAAGCCGCCCATCTGCCACATCAGCCATTCCATCACGGCGACCCGGCCCCGCGGGTCCTGCGGCAGGAACCGGCCGGTCTTCTCGGCGAGGTAGACCAGGATCGCGCCGGATTCGAACACCGAGAGCGGCGCCCCGTCCGGCCCGTCCTCGTCGACGATCGCCGGGATGCGGTTGTTCGGGCTGATGGCGAGGAAGTCCGGCTCGAACTGCCGGCCCTTGGTGATGTCGACGGGCTCGACCCGGTAGGGCAGCCCCATCTCCTCGAGGGCGACGCTGATCTTGCGCCCGTTCGGCGTGTCCCAGGCGTAGAACCGGATCATGGTGCGCTCCTTCCCGGGAGCGAAACTAGGCCACGACCCCGGCCGGCACCAGCCGGCCGCACGAATGGCAAAGAGGCCGGGGCGCATGCCCCGGCCTCTCTCACGCGTGGCGCTGCGGCGGGTCGATCAGCGCAGGAGCTGCAGGATGCTCTGCTGCGCCTGGTTGGCGAGCGACAGGGCCGACACGGTCAGCGACTGCCGGGTCGACAGGGCTTGGGAGTTCGCCGCCTCCTCGTTCAGGTCGGCGTCGGTCAGCTTGGCCGCGCCGTTCTGGAGGTTGTTGATCACGTTCTTGTTGAACTCCTGCCGGTTCTGCACCACCGACAGGTTGGAGCCGAACGTCGAGGCTTGGTTGCGCAGGGTGCTGCCCGCGCTGCTCAGGAAGTCGATGACCTTGTTGGTCGCAGTGTTGTCCTGGAACTCGTTGAGACCGTTCTGGCCGAGCTTGGCCAGGCCGAGGCCGGTCGCGTCGAAGATCACGCCTTGAACCTGGATCGCCGACGTGCCCCGTTCGTTGAACGTGAGCTTCATGTTGTCGCCGTTGAGCAGGTTGGTGCCGTTGTATCCGGCGTCCTGCGCGGTCGTCTTGATGTTGTCGAGGATCTGGTTGTACTGCTTGATCAGCTGGGCACGGGCATTCTGCGCGTTCACGTCCGCGACCGGCGCGGCCGCGGCCGAGAACAGGGACGCCGAGGTGCCGCCGATCGTGCCGCCGTCCAGCGTGCCGCCGATCGTCGCCGAGGCGTTGTCGTTGGTGGTCGAGATCGTCAGCTTGCCGCTGGAATCCAGGGTCGCGTTGAGGTTGTTGGCCGCCAGCTGGGTGTTGAGCTGATCGAGCGTCTTGACGGTGCCGTTGGTCCCGTCGCCGAAGGTCACGTTGACGGCGGTGCCGCTGCGCAGCGAGCCGAAGGTCAGGGTCTTGCCGGCCATTCCTCCGGGGACGGACGTGCGGGAGGCCGTGAAGCTCTGCGACGTGCCCGAGGTGCCGGCCAGCCCGAGGGCCGACATGGCATTGCCCGTGCCGGTGATGGTGAGATCGGACAGCGTGCCGGTGCTGATCTTCAGGGCGCCGGTCGCGCCGAGCGACGAGTTGGTCGCGCCGGCTGCCGTCGTGAGGGTCGCGGCGCCCGACGCGATCGTGGCGGTCTGAACGCCCGAGGCCAGATCGACGGCGGTGAGCACGTCGCTCATCGTCGCACCTTTCAGGTACACGGTCGAGTTGCCGCTGCCGTCCGTCTCGACCCTCGTGCCCGCCACGACGCCACCGCGGGCGAGAGTCGTGGGCGGCGGCGCGTTGTCCTTGAAGGTGATCGTCTTGCCGTTGACCGAGAGCGTGGAACCGTCGGAGACGAGCGTCCCCAGGGTCGCGCTGGTGGTCGTGCGCAGCACGGACACCGTCGCGGCCCCGGATCCCGTCGCGCTCGACAGCTTCAGCTTGTTGAGGATGTCGGCCTCGCCCGACAGGTTGAGATCGGAGCCGGTGCTCGACGAGAGACGGATCGTTCCGGTCACGGGAGTAGTTACGACCGCCGAGGCGGCAGCGCTCAACGTTGCGGTACCACCCGTCACGCCGGTGATCGACCGCGCACCGCTCGCGATGTCGATCGCGCTCAGCAGGTCGGCCATCGTCGCCGTCGAGGTCGTCGCGTCGGTGCCGAGATAGACGGTCGAGTTGCCGCTGCCATCCGTCACGACGTTGCCGACCTGGCTCTGCGTGCCGGTCATCGTCGAGGCCTGCGGCAGGGCCGCGGCCTTGAACGTGACGGACTTCCCGTTGACCGTGAGCACGTCCCCGTCGTTGATCTTGCTGGTTGCGGCGTCGGCCCAGAGGCCGGCGGCACCGTACAGCGTGGTCGCACCTGTAATCGCGGCGTTGGCGGCATCGGTGACGGCGGCCGAACTGTTCATCGTACCGGCGACACCACTGAGGGTCGTCGTACCCGTGATCGCGGTCGTTCCGTTCGCCGCGCCGCTGAACAGCACGTTGCTGGGCGCCTGAGCATTCGAGAAGGTCGCCGTCCCGCGCAGATCCTGCGCCGTGGCACCGGCCACCGTCGTCGAGACGCTCGACTTCGTCGTGTAGCCCGAGGCCGCCTGCAGGGCCTGGTTGGCGACCGACTTGGCGGAGTCGAGCAGCTTCTGGATCGAGGTGATGCCGCTATTGGCCTGCTGGATGACCTGCACGCCGTTGGAGATCGAATCCAGCAGGTTGGTCAGGTCGTTGGCGCGGGCGTTCTGGTTCTGCGCGGTGAAGAAGGAGGTCGGGTTGTCGAGCGCCGAGTTCACCTTCTTGCCGGTCGCGAGACGGGTCTGCGTAGTGGCCAGCAGATCGGCGGTGCTCTGGGCGACGAGCAGGTTCTGCCGCGTCGCGGCAGAGAGCGTGACAGATGCCATGACTAGTCCTGGAAGGCGAGGCGCCGAGCACGTCGGCAACGCACCGATCAAACGACGTCGGCCTTACCTCAGAACTAAACAAAACCATGACTATCCGCAGATCTTGTCGCGTTTCATCTCGTATAAGGAACACATCGTCTCAAAGTTATAATAAGCGACTTTCCGTCTCATTATAGTGGCAATGCGTCTCAGCTGCGGCATGAGCGCATCACAACCTCGCTCATCGCGGAATTTTTTGCTTTTCCGGATTGTCGCTGCAGAACCGACTAGATATAAGAACGTTCAGTTGGTCTGTGTCTTCACGACCCCTACCCCCAAGACGATATCCAGTCGCTTCACGGCACGACCGTTGAAGCAGCAAGACGACTTGGGATTTCTGCAAAGAAATCAGTCTGTATGTCAGACATTCCTCTTGACCGTTTCGTGCCGGGTCTCGATCCGGTGGCCGCCTGGAAGGCCTGGACCGAGCATCTCTCGCCGATCTTCGACGCGCGGCCGCTCCCGGAGACGCATGTCGGCCCGTCGGTGGGAATGCAGAGCTACAATCTCGGCACTGTTCTGATCGGCGAGGTCTCGGCCCCCGCCCAGATGCTCGAGCGGACCGCCCGCACGGCCGCGCGCCAGGGCGTGGACCACGTGCTGATCCAGTTCTACCGCAGCGGAACGAGCCGGGTGCGAACGGACCGGGGGGAGGCCGCGGCCGGGCCGTCCGATTTCGTCGTCTACGACCTGGCGCAGCCGATCGCCCTCTCGGCCTCGGCCGTGACGGCGACGAACATCCTCCTGCCCCGCGCGCTGCTCGGGAGCCGCAGCGGGGTGATCGACGCCCTGCACGGCACCGTGTTCAGCACCACGCAGGACCGGGTGGCGCAGATCTTCGCATCCTACCTGCGCGACGTGGTGGAGTGCTGCGGCCAGCTGACGGCGCAGCACGCGCCGGGCATCGCCGAGGCCGCGGCGTCGCTCTGCGCCACCGCCCTGCCGAGCCCGTCGGCCGACGCCGCGACGGCGGAGCGGCACACCAGCCTCGAGGTCCGGGCCTTCATCCAGGACAACCTGCGGGATCCGGAACTGGGGCTGGAGATGATCTGCGCCCGCTTCGGCCTGTCGCGGGCGACGCTGTACCGCCAGTTCGCCGCGCAGGACGGCGTGCAGAGCTACATCCGCAACCGCCGTCTCGCCCACGCGCTGCGGTTGCTGACGGACGCCGCCGAGGGTGGGCGCCCGCGCATCTCGAGCGTCGCCTACGCGACGGGCTTCTCGGACGAGAAGACCTTCAGCCGTGCCTTCAAGCGGCGCTTCGGCTGCCTGCCGCGCGACGCCGCCGCCGAGCGCGCGGCGGCGCCGCACCATCCCTGGGCCAGCCAGACGCTCGGCGACTGGATCCAGCAGCTCGGCCACTGACCCCGGAACCGGTCCCAGCCGCGGCCGCGGCGCGAGAGCAGGGCTCCGCCGCCCGTCCTCACCGGCCCCTCCGCGCCGTGCTCGAGGGACCGCCCACCGCCACGGGCGGCGGGCGCACCGGCCCCCGTCAGGGCGCCAGGTCGTGGACCGGCGCCTTGACGGCGGTGTCGCTGCTGTCGAGCACCGTGCTGCTCACCGGCACGGGCTTGAGCGCGGCGCGATCGATCGCCGGCGGAGCCGGCAGCTGCAGCTGCTCGCTCGTGTAGGCCCACCCTTGCGCGACCATCTCCGGGTCGTCGTTCAGCCGCCGGCCGTAGCTCGGGACGATCTGCCGGATCCGCGCCTGCCATTCCGGCGTGGCGACGTTCCTGGCAAAGACCTTCTCGAGCACCTGGAGCATGATCGGGGCGGCCGTGGAGGCCCCCGGCGAGGCGCCGAGCAGCGCCGCGATGCTGCCGTCCGCGGCAGCGACGATCTCCGTGCCGAGCTTCAGCACGCCGCCCTTGTCCTTGTCGCGCTTGATGATCTGCACGCGCTGGCCTGCCTGCCACAGGCGCCACTCGCCCTTCTTGGCGTTGGGGAAGTACTCGCGCAGCGCCGCGAGGCGGTCGTCGTCGGAGAGCATCAGCTGGCCGGCGAGGTACTCGACCAGCGGGAACTCGTCGATGCCGACCTTCATCATCGGCCAGACGTTGCTGGTCGTGGTCGAGGTCAGCAGGTCGAGGTACGAGCCCTCCTTCAGGAACTTGGTCGAGAAGGTCGCGAAGGGCCCGAACAGCAGGACGCGCTTGCCCCCGAGCACGCGGGTGTCGAGGTGGGGCACCGACATCGGCGGCGAGCCGACCGAGGCCTTGCCGTAGGCCTTGGCGAGGTGGAGCGTCGCGACGTCCGGGTTCTCGTTGATTAGGAACAAGCCGCCGACGGGGAAGCCGGCATAGTCCTCGCCCTCCGGGATGCCGGAGGCCTGCAGCAGGTGCAGGGCGCCGCCGCCGGCGCCGATGAACACGAACTTGGCGTCGACGCTCTGGCGCGACCCGTCCTTGAGGTTGCGCGCGGTCACGCGCCAGGAGCCGTCCGGGTTCTTCGCGATGCCCTGGACCTCGGTCGAGAGGTCGAGCCGGAAGCTCTTCTGGCGCTGCAGGTGGGCGACGTACTGGCGGGTGACCTCGCCCCACTCGACGTCGGTGCCGAGCGGCGACCAGGTGGCGGCGACCTTCTGGTTCGGATCGCGCCCCTCCATCATCAGGGGCACCCATTTCTTCAGCTGCTCGGGATCGGTCGAGAACTCCATCCCGGCGAAGAGCGGGCTCGCCTTCAGCGCCTCGTAGCGCTTCCTGAGATAGGCGATGTTGTCCTCACCCCAGACGAAGCTCATGTGGGGCGTGTAGTTGATGAAGGACTGCGGGTTCTTCAGGACGCCGTTCTTCACCTGCCAGGCCAGGAACTGGCGGGTGACCTGGAAGGCCTCGTTGATCTCGATCGCCTTCGCGATCTCGATCTGCCCCTTCTTCTCGGGGGTGTAGTTCAGCTCGGCCAGCGCCGAATGGCCGGTGCCGGCGTTGTTCCAGCCGTTCGAGCTCTCCATCGCCACCGTGTCGAGGCGCTCGAGCATCCGGATCGACCAGCCCGGCTCCAGCTCGTTCAGCCACACGCCGAGCGTCGCGCTCATCACGCCGCCGCCGATCAGCAGCACGTCGACCTTGTCGGCGGCCTGCGCCAGGGCGAACGAGTCGGGCAGCGCCGAGGCCGCGAGGCCGGCGGCCGTGGCCCCGAGGATCTGGCGGCGGTTGAGGCCGGTGGCGCCGGTGTTCTTGCAGGTGTTCTTGTCGTCGGCACGCATGGCCAATCCCCGTTCTCGTGCAGGCCGGGCAGGCCGCACGAAGCGCCCCCGGTCGTGACTGGCGTTCGATCGCGACCGGGCGTTCCCGCCCGTCGCGCAGGCCTTTTCGGGAGGTTTCCTCGGTGGCGGCCGCTGTACCCCGACGATGGCCGTCGGTCCCTCGCGGCTCGTCCCCGTCCTGCCTGCGGCATGGGCGATCCTGCCGGGAGAGCGGGGGCGCGTCTGCTGGCCCGGAGCGCGAGGCGGCGCGGCGTTGGAACCGCGGCCCCCTTCAGGCGACGGCCGCGACCGTCGGGGCGAGGAGACACCGGCTGTTTTGGCTCGATGATTTTGCCGCCGCCTCATAGACGATGGCCGCGCGAAGGACAATCACCGCGCGACCGCCCGCCTCACCGGGACGGGGCGGTGCTGCGGAATGCCGACACTTCCCCAACGGCGATGCGCAGGTTGATGGTTGGCTGCCTCAGCGTGCCCGGAGGCTCACGACGCGCGGCGGAACCGGATGATGCTGCGTGAGGGCCGGCCCGCATCCCAGTTGGGCATGACCCGCCAGGGGGTCGTGACGTCGGCGACGTCGCCGTCGATGTGGATGGTCCGCCGCTGCTCGGTGCCGACCCATTCGGGCGCCCAGGCGGTCTGCACGCTCGTCACCCACTGGTCGCCCTCGACCCGGTAGCGGCCGATATAGGCGACGAGGCTGTTCATCAGGGCCGCCCGGTCGGCGTCGGACCGGGCCGGCTTGCGGTCGCTGCCCTCGAGGGTGAACGCCACCCAGCCGTCGCCCGTGAAGATCACGCGGCCGCGCGGCGCCTCGCCCATCGCGTCGACGAGCTTGCCGGTCTCCTGGTCCTCGACCTTGTACGAGACGAGCTCCCAGGTCCCGACGAGGCGGCGCGCCAGCGCCTCCCCGCTCGGGTGGGACGCGCCCGGCTCGCTCGCGGACCGGCCCGGGGCCGGGCTCATCGCGAGGGCGAGGGCGACGACGCACAGAGACTTCTTCAGGATTCCGACCATGGTCCGTCCTTGCAACGGGGTGGCGGATCGCCCCCCTCCCGCCTCCTCACAGCCGTGCCGACAGCACCTCGGTCAGGGTCACCGGGCGGCCCGCCTCGCGCGCCAGGCGCAGCAGCGTCGACTGGCGGAAGCGCTGGTCCGTGGTGATCTCGCGGCCGAGCCAGCCGGGCAGCGCGACGGCTTGCGCCTCGTGCTCCAGCTCGACCTCGGCCAGGATCATCCCCGTGAGGGCGCCGGCATACTCGTCCACCGACCAGGTCAGCCCGGCATGCGGCACGCAGTGGCGCGTCTTCTCGATCAGGCAGGTCTCGCAGACCAGGCTCAGCATCGCCTCGGCGTCCGGCCGCGGAATCTCGTACTCGAATTCCGGCCGCGCCAGCCCGTCGCGCCGGCCCTTGACGGTGAGCCAGGCCCGCTCGTCGTCGAGCCGCACCCGGACCTTGCCGCCGGCGAACTCCCCGACCAGCCCGTCCGTGAGCCGGCGCCGGCTCACGGCGCCGGCGCGCCACTCCTCGTGGGCCACCAGGAACTTCCGCTCCACCTCGTACCGCATCACGCTCGACCGCTCATGCCCTGCCTCCGGCGACGCGCCCGAGGGCGATCACCTGCGAGGACTCGACGTGCTCGGGGAGCTGCGCGAAGAGCGCCGCGATGTGCGGCGCGGCGAGGTGCTGCTCCAGCGCCTGCCGGCTGGCCCACTCCTCGGTCCAGACGAAGCGGCGCGGGTCGTCGAGGTCGCGGTTCAACTGGTAGCTGATGCAGCCCGCCTCGGCCAGGGTCGCGGGGATCACCGACCGGAACAGCGCCTCCAGCCGCGCCTCGGCGCCGGGCTTGGCCACGAAGATCGCGACGACGGGTACGGTCATGCTGGGCTCCTGCTCGCGAATAGGTTATTTATCAGTAACCTTATCGATGAGTAACCTCAACCCGCCCGGTTGCAGCCGGCATTTCCGACAATCGGTCGCGGGCGCATTCAACGGGGAGGGCGGGATGGTGCGGGCAGGCGGCGAGGCGGCCACCAGAGGCGATCTGACGCGCGCGCGCCTACGCCGGGCGGCGGCTGCCGTCTTCGCCCGGAGGGGCTTTCACGCCACGAAGGTCAGCGACATCGTGCGGGAGGCCGGGGTGAGCCAGCCCGCCTTCTACATCTACTTCGCCGGCAAGGAGGCGGCCTACGACGCCCTCGTGGCGGAGTTCCGCGAGGGCCTGCGCGTCATCACCGCCCGCAACCTCACCGACCCGGCGACGCCGCGGGCGTGCTTCAACGCCCGGGTCGCCCTCAGCTTCGAGCGCTTCCTCGACTTCATGGCGGCGGATCCGGACCTCACCGAGATCGGGTTCTTCCAGCCGCCAGGCTGCGCCGACACCAAGGCGCGCCTGGTCGGCTGGGTGGCGCAGAACATCGTCCGGGAGCAGGCCGACGGCCTGTTCCGGACCGACGTCCCGGCCGACCTGATCGCCCGCTGCCTGGTCGGGCTCCTCGAGCAGGTGGGACGGCAGGTGGGACGGATCGAGGGAACCGCCGCGGCGCGGCGCGCGCTCGCGGTGCACTGCGCGGAGCTGTTCTGCGACGGGAGCCGGCCGCCGCGCCACCCGTGACGGGCGGGCCGTCAGCCGCGCGAGGGCGCGAAGCGGGCGACCAGCTCGTGCGCCTCGCCCGGATAGGTGAGGCGCACGAAGGTGACGGGGCGCCCGGCGCTCCAGGTCCGGCGCTCGACGACGAGGCAGGCCGCGCCGGGCGCGGTTGCCATCACCGCGGCGAGGTCCGGATCGGCGGACCGGGCGCGGATGCGGTGCTCGGCCGCCGTCCAGGGCACGTGATGGACCAGCCAGGCGCCCGGCGGCTCCGCGGCGAAGTCCTGCGCCTCGGCCTCCGGCACCGCCGCGAGATGGATCAGCCGCTCCTCGAGGCAGAACGGACGCGGGCCGGCATCGTGGCGGCAGGCGAGCGCCAGCACCGGGGCCGGGCCGTCGAGCCCCAGCGCCTCGCGGTCGGCCTGCGTGCTGCGCCGGCGGCGGCGCTGCAGCAGCGCGAAGCGGTAGGGCAGGCCCAGCGCCTCGACCTCGGTGCGGATCTCCGGGATCTCCAGCACCGCCGATTGCGAGTGCGGCTGGCGCACGAACGAGCCGACCTTGCGCCGGCGCTCGATCAGCCCGGCGGCGGCGAGCTGGGTCAGCACCTTGTTCACCGTCATGCGCGAGCAGCCGAACTGCGCCGTCAGCTCGTGCTCGAACGGGATGCGGTGGCCGGGGGGCCAGCGGCCCGACAGGATGTGGCCCTGCAGCTCGGAGAGGATCTGCTGGTGGAGCGAGATCGGCCGGGCCTCGCCGCGGCCCGGATCGTGCGCCGTCATCGGGGAACCGGCCTGCCCGGAAGGTCTCGCTCGCCCACGCCGCCTCCGCTCGCCGCCGGCGTTCCGAGAAGGCCGGGCCGCTTCCTCATACCTGAGCTTGGCACAGCGTGCCGCATCACAATTTCCATCTGCCCCGGCTCAAGACCAGGAAGTCGCGGGATCCCCTCTCCTGTCCGGGAGAGGGGTAGGGGTGAGGGTGCTACGGTGCCGCAGGTAAGCTGAACCGTTCCGCTGCCAACACGAAGTGCAGTGCTTTACTCAGAACCGTAGCCCACTCACCCCCGGCCCCTCTCCTACACGGGAGAGGGGAGATGCGGTCGACTTCGGAATATCGGAGGTCTTGCGATGGGTGACTGTGCCTCACTCCGCCATCAACCGTCTGAGCACCCCCGCATACCGCGCCCCCACGGCTTCCTGCGCCACGTGCCGCCCGCCCGCGACGACCTGCCGGCCGTCCACCCAGACCGCGTCCACCGCCCGCGACCCGGCGGCGAAGATCCAGCCGTCGAGGAGCGCGTCGCCCCGCCGCTCGAGCAGCGCCGGATCCGCCCCGTCGAGGGCGACGCAGTCGGCCGGCGCCCCGGGTGCGAGCCCGCCAGCCTCCGCCGCGAGGGCCTGGGTGCCGCCGGCGAGCGCGGCCTCGAACAGGGCCCGCCCGGTCGAGGCACCGGGGGCGGCCAGCACGTTGCGCTGGCGTCCCTCAAGGCGCTGGGCGTATTCGAGCTGGCGCAGCTCGTCGGCGGCGCCGACCAGCACGTTCGAATCGGTGCCGACCCCGTAGCGCCCGCCGGCGGCGACGAAGCCGGGGGCGGGGAAGATGCCGTCGCCGAGGCTCGCCTCGGTCACCGGGCACAGGCCTGCGACGGCGCCGCTCGCCGCGAGCCGGGCGGTCTCGTCGGGCGTCATGTGGGTGGCGTGGATCAGGCACCAGCGCCCATCCAGGGCGGCGTGGTCGAGGAGCCACTGCACCGGGCGGGCGCCGGACCAGGCCTGGCACTCCTCCACCTCCCGCACCTGCTCGGCGGCGTGGATGTGGACCGGCCCGTCCGCCGCGAGGCCGGCCGCCGCGGCGAGATCCTCCGGCGTCACCGCCCGCAGGCTGTGGGGGGCGACGCCGAGGGCCGCCCCGGGCAGGTCGCGCAAGGCGGCGCCGGATCCCTCGACGAGGCGGGCGAACAGGTCGAGGTCGCTGACGAAGCGGCGCTGGCCCTCCGTCGACGGCGCCCCGCCGAACGTCGACCAGCGGTAGAGCACCGGCAGCAGGGTCAGGCGCAGGCCCGTGAGCGCGGCCGCCGCGGCGATCCGCTCGGCCATCTCGGCGACGCGGCCATAGGGGCGCCCGTCCGGGGCGTGGTGCAGGTAGTGGAACTCGCCCACCCGGGTGAAGCCGGATTCCAGCATCTCGACATACGCCTGGGCAGCCACGGCCTCGGCCTCGTCCGGCGTCATCCGCAGGGCGAAGCGGTACATCGTCTCGCGCCAGGTCCAGAACGTGTCGGAGGACGGGCCGCGCCGCTCGGCGAGGCCCGCCATGCCGCGCTGGAAGGCGTGGCTGTGCAGGTTCGGCAGCCCCGGCACCAGCACCGCGACCCGCGCGTCCCCGGGCTCCGGCGCCCGGCCGGCCTCGATCGCGGCGAACCGCCCCGCCGCCACGGTCAGCCGGACGTCGGCCTGCCAGCCCGTGGGCGTCAGGGCCTGGGCGGCGTGCAGCATGGTCATCGGCGCGTCTCCTGCATGAGTCGGTGAGCGGCCCGCGCTCGTCCGTTCCTGTCTATGCAAACTCGATCGCTCATGTCTATACATATGAGCGAATCACGACGGGAGGGCGCGAGCATGAGCGAGAAAGCCGAGAATCCGCCCCAGAAGAACTCGCCACAGGAGAACCCGCCCCAGGTCTGGCGCAACGTCCGGCTCGCCACCCTCGCGCCCGGCCTTCCGGGACTCGGCGTGGTCGAGCGCGGCGCGCTGGCGATTCGCGACGGCCGCATCGCCTTCGCGGGGGCCGAGGCCGAGCTGCCGGGGGCGGCGCTCGCCGGTGCCGAGATCGTCGACGGCGAGGGCCGCTGGATCACCCCGGGGCTGATCGACTGCCACACCCACCTGGTCTGGGCCGGCGACCGGGCGCACGAGTTCGAGCTGCGGCTCGCCGGAGCCTCCTACGAGGAGGTGGCGCGGGCGGGCGGCGGCATCGTCTCCTCGGTCGCCGCCTTGCGCGCCGCGAGCGAGGACGACCTCGTGCGCCAGACCCTGCCGCGGCTCGACGCGCTGCTCGCCGAGGGCGTCACCACCGTCGAGGTGAAGTCGGGCTACGGCCTCGACCTCGCGAGCGAGCGCAAGGCGCTGCGCGCCGCCCGCCGGCTGGCGCAGGAGCGGCCGGTCGCGATCCGCACCACCTTCCTCGGCGCCCACGCCCTGCCGCCGGAGGCCGGCGGCGACAAGGACGCGTTCATCGCCGAGGTCGCCGACGCGATGCTGCCGGCGCTCGCCGCGGAAGGCCTGATCGACGCGGTCGACGCGTTCTGCGAAGGCATCGCCTTCTCGCCCGACCAGGTCGCCCGGGTGTTCGCGCGTGCCGGGAGCCTCGGGCTGCCGGTGAAGCTCCACGCCGACCAGCTCTCGAATCTCGGCGGCGCCGCGCTCGCCGCGCGCCACAACGCCCTCTCGGCCGACCATCTCGAGCACACCGACGAGGCCGGGGCCGCCGCGATGGCGGCGAACGGCACCGTCGCGGTGCTGCTGCCCGGCGCCTACTACTTCATCCGCGAGACCAAGCTGCCGCCGGTGGCGCTGTTTCGGCGGCACGGCGTGAGAATCGCGGTCGCCACCGACGCCAATCCGGGCACCTCGCCGCTCACCTCGCTGCTGCTCGCCATGAACATGGCCGCGACCCTGTTTCGCCTCACCGTCGACGAGTGCCTGGCCGGCACCACCCGCGAGGCGGCCCGCGCCCTCGGGATCCTGTCCGAGACGGGCACGCTCGAGGCCGGCAAGCGCGCCGACCTCGCGGTGTGGTCGATCGAGCGGCCGGCCGAGCTCGTCTACCGCATGGGCTTCAACCCGCTCCACGCCCGCATCCGGGGGACACGATGACCGAGACGATCACCCTCGTGCCGGGCGCGGTGCCGCTCGGCCAGTGGCGCGCGGTCTATCGCGGCGCTCCCGCCATCCTCGATCGATCTTGCGCCCCGGCGGTCGCCGAGAGCGCGGCGGCGGTCGCCCGGATCCTCGCCCGGGGCGAGCCGGTCTACGGCATCAACACCGGCTTCGGAAAGCTCGCGAGCGTGCGCATCGACGCCGCCGACCTCGCGACCCTCCAGCGCAACATCGTGCTGTCGCACGCCGCCGGCGTCGGCGAGCCGAGCCCGGTGCCGGTAGTGCGGCTGATGCTGGCACTCAAGCTCGCGAGCCTGGCTCAAGGAGCCTCCGGCGTGCAGCCGGCGACCCTCGACCTCCTCGGGGCGATGCTCGCCCGCGACGTGATCCCGGTGGTGCCGTGCCAGGGCTCGGTCGGCGCCTCCGGCGACCTCGCACCCCTCGCCCACATGGCCGCGGTGATGATCGGGGTCGGCGAGGCGGTCACCGCGCAGGGCCGGATGCCCGCCGCCGAGGCCCTGGCCGCGGCCGGCCTCGCGCCGGCGGAACTCGGGCCGAAGGAGGGGCTGGCGCTCCTCAACGGCACCCAGTTCTCGACCGCCAACGCCCTGGCCGGCCTGTTCGAGGCCGAGCGCCTGCTGCAGACGGCCCTGGTCGTCGGGGCGCTGGCGACCGACGCCGCCCGCGGCTCCGATGCGCCGTTCGATCCCCGCATCCATCGTCTCCGCCGCCACCGCGGCCAGATCGACACCGCCGCGGCGCTCCGCGCCCTGATGGCCGGCAGCGCCATCCGGGCCTCGCACCTCGTCGGCGACGAGCGGGTGCAGGACCCCTACTGCCTGCGCTGCCAGCCGCAGGTGATGGGGGCCTGCCTCGACCTGCTGCGCCAGGCCGCCGAGACCCTCGCCACCGAGGCGAACGGCGTCTCCGACAACCCGCTGATCTTCCCCGAGACCGACGAGGCGCTCTCGGGCGGCAACTTCCACGCCGAGCCGGTCGCCTTCGCGGCCGACATGATCGCCATGGCCTTGTGCGAGATCGGCTCCCTGTCCGAGCGGCGCATCGCCATGCTGGTCGACCCGGCACTCTCCGGCCTGCCGGCCTTCCTGACCCCGAAACCGGGGCTCAATTCCGGCTTCATGATCCCGCAGGTGACCGCCGCGGCGCTGGTCTCCGAGAACAAGCAGCGGGCGATGCCGGCGAGCGTCGATTCGATCCCGACCTCGGCCAACCAGGAGGACCACGTGTCGATGGCGGCCCACGGCGCGCGCCGCCTGCTGCCGATGGCCGAGAACGCCGCGGCGGTGGTGGCGATCGAGGCGCTGGCGGCGGCGCAGGGCTGCGACTTCCACGGGCCGCTCGAATCGAGCCCCGCCCTCGAGGCGGTGCGGGCGCGGCTGCGATCGGAAGTGCCGCATCTCGACGACGACCGGCACTTCCACCCCGACATCGCGGCGGCGCTGGCGCTGGTGCGGGATGGCAGCTTGCTCGCGGCGGCCGAAGGCGTGCCGCTGCCCGTTCTCGACCGACACGCCACCTGAGTCACCCGTCAGACCCGACATCCTCCCTCGTCATCCCGGGTTCTCGCCTCCGGCGAGCCCCGGGATGACGAGGGAGGGCTTCATTTCGGCCCATCGAAACGAAGACACATCGACATCCTCCCACCCGGAGCCCCACCCATGACCCGCATCGACAACGCCCGCGTCGTCCGCAGCCCCCGCGGCAGCACCCTCACCGCCAAGAGCTGGCTCACCGAGGCGCCGCTGAGGATGCTGATGAACAACCTCGATCCGGACGTCGCCGAGCGGCCGGGCGAGCTGGTGGTCTATGGCGGCATCGGCCGGGCGGCGCGGGACTGGGCGAGCTTCGACCGCATCGTGGCGGCCCTGAAGGATCTCGACGACGACCAGACCCTGCTGGTCCAGTCCGGCAAGCCGGTCGGGGTGTTCCGCACCCACGCGGACGCCCCGCGGGTGCTCCTCGCCAACTCGAACCTGGTGCCGCACTGGGCGACCTGGGAGCACTTCCACGAGCTCGATCGCAAGGGCCTGATGATGTACGGCCAGATGACGGCCGGCTCCTGGATCTACATCGGCAGCCAGGGCATCGTGCAGGGCACCTACGAGACCTTCGTCGAGATGGGCCGCCAGCATTACGCGGGCGACCTCGCCGGTCGCTGGATCCTCACCGCGGGCCTCGGCGGCATGGGCGGCGCGCAGACGCTCGCCGCCATCATGGCGGGCGCCTCCTGCCTTGCGGTCGAGGCGCAGGCCTCGCGCGTCGAGTTCCGCCTGCGCACCGGCTACGTCGACGTCCAGGCCCGCGACCTCGACCACGCCCTGGCGCTGATCGAGGAATCCTGCCGCACCAGGACCCCGCGCTCGGTGGCGCTCCTGGGCAATGCCGCGGAGATCTTCGCCGAACTCTACGCCCGCGGCGTGCGCCCCGATTGCGTCACCGACCAGACCTCGGCCCACGACCCCGTCAACGGCTACCTGCCGGCGGGCTGGACGGTGGCCGAGTGGGAGGCCAAGCGCGAGACCGACCCGGCCGCGGTGGCGGCTGCGGCCAGGCGCTCGATGGCGGTGCACGTGCGGGCGATGCTCGACTTCCACCGCGCCGGCGTGCCGGTGGTCGATTACGGCAACAACATCCGCCAGATGGCGCTCGAGGAGGGCGTCGAGGATGCCTTCGCGTTCCCGGGCTTCGTGCCGGCTTATATCCGCCCGCTCTTCTGCCGCGGCATCGGGCCGTTCCGCTGGTGCGCCCTCTCGGGCGACCCGGAGGACATCTTTGCCACCGACGCCAAGGTGAAGGAGCTCCTGCCCGACAACCACCACCTCCACCGCTGGCTCGACATGGCGCGGGAGAAAATCCGGTTCCAGGGCCTGCCGGCGCGGATCTGCTGGGTGGGCCTGGGCGACCGCCACCGCCTCGGCCTCGCCTTCAACGAGATGGTGCGCAAGGGCGAGCTGAAGGCGCCGGTCGTCATCGGCCGCGACCACCTCGATTCCGGCTCGGTCGCCTCGCCGAACCGCGAGACGGAGGCGATGCGCGACGGCTCCGACGCGGTCTCCGACTGGCCGCTCCTCAACGCCCTCCTCAACACCGCGTCCGGCGCCACCTGGGTCTCGCTCCACCACGGCGGCGGGGTCGGGATGGGCTTCTCGCAGCACGCCGGCATGGTGATCGTCTGCGACGGCACCGAGGCCGCCGACCGGCGCCTCGAGCGGGTGCTGTGGAACGACCCCGCCACCGGCGTGATGCGGCACGCCGATGCGGGCTACGAGGATGCGGTCGCCTGCGCCCGGGAGCATGGGCTGGACCTGCCGTCCCTCGGGTGAGGGCGATTTCGACGGTGATCGCTCAGACGGACTCGGTTTGGCTTGATCTGTTCGGTACCAATAAACCGCGGGATCCCTTCTCCCGTTTGGGAGAGGGGTAGGGGCGATCGAAGATCGCGCGAGGGTGCTACGGCGCCGAGTGAAACGCTGTCCGTTGAGCTGCCAGCACGACGTTCAGTGCCTGATCCTGAAGCGTGTCACCCACACCCCCGGCCCCTCTCCCACTCGGGAGAGGGGAGATGTGCTCTGCCTTTTCACGCGGAAGTCATCTCGACGACGTGATGGCTCGTGCCGAACCGGTCCGATGCCACTCGACGTATTTCGGGAACTTCCCGTTCGCCCATCGCGATCCCGGCGATGGACCTCGGACAGGGCGAAACCGAGCTGTCCTCAATCTCTCGCCCTGGTCCCCAGGATCGCCCTCTCGCGGCCGCCTTGCCCATTTCCGCAGGGTCCGGGATTGCGGGGACAGTGTGCACGACGACCGCGCCGATCGGTCGTTCTCCCCGCTGTCCCCGATGTACGTCCTGGCGTCGCCGCACCGGTTTCGTTGTCCCGGTGTGACCCCCGATCGGTGGTCCGTGACCGCAACCGGCACGATCATCCCCTTTGCCCCGCCTCGGCGACGTCCCGGATCGCCCTCCGTCCCGTCGCCTGGGCGTACTTCACGAACAGTTCGCCATGGCGCGAACCCCCTGCCCTCCGCTGTTGCGTATCGCCATCCAACCCCGTCGCTGCCGTGAATCTGCTCGTACGATGCGAGGTCTGACGAGTCGAGATCGTGATCCTCCATCCCGGAGAGTCCCACAGGAAAGCTTTCTCGAGTCGAGTCCAGCTTCCCCGTCCCGGTTGGACAGATGCTGCGGCCACCTGATTCGTTCCGGCGGGTCCCGTGGACTCCTGTGGGCGCCTGTGGACCCGACCTCGACTCGCGATGGCGCGCTGGGACTCGGCCTGTGACCCGCTGCCCGGCTTTTCCCCAGAATGCACCGCTTAGAGTGTTACAGGAATCTTTATCGATTTAGGCGCTCGGGTGGCGGCGATTCCTGGAACTCGCCCAAATGCTTAATACGGGTGGGTCGTTCCCGATGTACCGAGGATTCGTCCCCGTTGTACCGCGCGTCCTGTCCCCGAAGTACCGTGCCGGCGTTCCCGATCGCACGGTGCGCGTTCCCGAAGTGCCGATCCGACCCCAGGGCGTTCCCGAAGTGCCGACTCCACCCGAGTCGTTCACAGGGATTCCGGGGATTTCTCCTCGGGCCCACCCCTCCCGACCGCCGTTCCCCTCGTACATCGGGAACGGGCGGGGCTGTGGATCAGCCGGCGTCCCGCACGAACCGCTCGGCGAAGCCCAGGAAGGCGCTCTCGTAGTTCTTCGGCTCCCGGTCCGGATCGTCCTCGAGCCAGCGGTCGAACTCGTTCTTCAGCCCGTAGACGTCCCAGCCCGGATGCGCCTTGCGGCACAGCGCGATCGTCTCGTCCGACAGGTGGCGGAACAGCGGGAGCGCCGGGGCCGCCTTCGGCTTGCGGGTGCGCTTCGGCTTCGGGGCCGGGGCGAGCATCTCCTCGTCGATCACGAGGTCGCGCCGGATCATGCGCAGGTGCGGCTCGCCGCGCTCCTTCTCCTCGATCCGCAGGACGAAGCCCGGCAGCTCGTCCGCCTTGGCGATCTTGGCGATCTCGAACTTGAACCGGCGGTAGGTGCCCTCGGCCCCCGACTTCTCGAACAGCGTCGGCAGGCTGATGGCGAAGCCCCCCTCCCCCGCCCCGCCGGCATGCTTGCGGGCGATGCGGTAGAGCCAGCGCTCGCGCCCGCCGGTGATCCCGAAATAGGCGGGATCGATGGCAAGCACCCCGCCATCCATCAGCACGCCCTCGTAGAACCAGTCCGACAGCGTGATCGACATGCCCCGGCTGGCATTGCTCTCCTCGTCGATCGTGTCGTCGAACGAGTCGATCCAGCTGAACTGGCGCTCCTTGCGCTTGGCCTTCTCGGCCCGGATGTTGGTGCGCACCGAGGTCGATTGCAGGCGAAACAGGGCGTCGCGCAGGAGCTTGTACTGCCGCCCGCCGGTCTCGCGGCCGATGCCCTTCAGGAGGTCGTAGGGCATGAAGTGGAGCTTGCGCGGAATGTCGTTCCGGCCGCGCTTCTTCATCTCGCAGATCGTCGAGGCGGCCCAGATCAGGATGTCGGCGTCCCAGATCGTCGCCATGCCGTAGGCCTGGTTCGGCAGCACCCGCACCCAGACCGAGCCGTCGGGGCTGGTGTAGTCGATCTCCTTCAGGCGCTTCTGCTTGGCGATCGAGAAGAACGGCCGCTCCATCGTCTCCCGCTGGTCGCGGAAGTGGACGAAGGGCACCACCATGTCGATCTGGTCGTTGCGCCGGTGGCTCATCGTCACGCCCGTCTCAATCCATCGCGCCGTCACACCACGGCCCGTTCAGACTTCCCCCGAGCGGCGCCGCGGCCCCGTCCGGGAAAGTCGGCCCGCCCTGCGCCGTGCAACCCTCTGCCGCCATTCCGCTCGATCCACAGGACACCGTCGGCGACGCTAGGCCCCGGCCGACTTCCAAATCGTGGACGCCACAGGGTTTTCGCCGCTCGTCCCCATCGGCTTTCAATCGCGGTTAACGCAAAATCCCGGTTAACCCCGCCGTCGGAGCCCGGCGAGGGGCCGGAACCGGCGCGGGCTCCCGCCGTTCTCACCGAACAGCCAAGCTCCCGCGCCGCGGGGCCGGAGCCCCGACGCCTCCTCGAGATCAGCCCATGCCCATGCCCATGCGCCTCGCCGTCACCGCCCTTCTCCTCGGGACCGGGATCACCGCCGCCCACGCCCAGGGTACGGCGCGGGGCGCGCAGGACGGCGCGGCGCGGGGCGAGGCGATCGCCGGGCCCGTCGGCGCCGTGGTCGGGGGCGCCATCGGCGCCGCGGTCGGCACCGCCAACAGCATCCTGGGCATCGACCGGCGCGAGCGCTTCCGCATCTACGCGCTCGGCGAGCGCCGGCCGTCGTTCCGCCACGACGGCCCCGTGCGGGTCGGCACCGTCCTGCCGCCCGGGGGCGTCGTCTACTACGACGTGCCGCCGGAATTCGCCCTCAAGGGCTACAACTACACCATCGTCAACGACCATCCGGTCCTGGTCGAGCCGGGCACCCGCCGCGTGGTCGAGGTGATCGACTGATACGATTCTCGGAAGATCACTGCCGGACATCGTATCACCAGCCCGCGACGGCGGAGCTTTGCTCCGCACGCCCGAGCGAAGCCGGTTTCCGCATCGCGAAGGCGGCGGCGCCGGGCGAGGGCGCTTCGGGGTAACAGTCCCGCCAGCCCATCAGGTATCGTCGCCACGCACAACCCGCCCGGAAGCATCATCCGCAGCCGCGATCGGGTCCGGCATGCGCGGGCGCGCGACGGGCTCAGCCGCGACAGGTGAGTCGCAGGCCCCGGGAGCTGGCCCGGGCATGGCGGCCGTTCCTGCCGGTGACCGGCGCCGTCCCGGTCCAGGCGCCATTCCGGCCCTGTCCGGCTGCGCCGGCGGACCGCCGCGTGCGGCAGCAGTCCAGCGGCGCCGGTCCAGCTCACGGTCCGTAGCGGTCAAGCCGATCGATGGTAACCGAAAATTATTCCGGACGCTCGCATGAGTTGTGCGTTCGAATGGGCGCAACTGAGCCATGGATCAGACGGTCGTCACCGCCGAGCAGCGCCGGCGCTTCGCCACCTTCGGCTTGACCGAGGACGACCTCTCCCTCCTGCGAGGCCTGGCCGGCTTCGCGCGGGAGCGCCTGCCCGGCCTCCTGTCGGAGTGGAACGCCCGCTTCGCCGCCTGGCCCGAGATCCAGGAGACCCTGCGCGACCCGCAGGTGCACGAGGCCCGGGCCGCCCACTGGGTGCGGGTGGTGAGTGGCGATTTCGGGCCGGCCTTCACGGCCTCGGCCGAGCGGCTGGCCTCCGTCTTCTACGACCGGCGGGTGCCGGGCTACGCGGTGGCGATCTGCCACGCCACGGTGACGGCGGGACTGACCGAGGCCCTCGGCCTCGCCGGCCCGCGCCGCCTCCTCGGTGGCAATCCTGGCGCCGCCCTGCAGGGCGCCCTGACCCGGGCAGCCTGGCTCGACCTCGAGGTGCTGCTCGAGACCTACGCGGTCGCCGAGCAGGCCAGCCGGCGCCGCACCACCGAGTCCCTCGCGCGGGCCTTCGAGGAGCGCGTTCTCGCGATCATCGGCGCGGTCACCGGCCAGGCCCGGACCCTCGACGGCACCGTCGACGCGCTGTCGCGCAACGCGGCCCGCTCGACCGAGGCGGCCGCCGCGGTGGCGGCGGCGGTGACTCAGGCCGCGGCCGGGACCGAGCAGGTGGCGCGCTCCGCCGAGCAGCTCCGCGCCGCCATCGCGGAGATCGCCGCCGAGATCGGCCGCTCTCACGCGGTGGCGGAGGAGGCGGTGGCGCAGTCCGATGCGGCGGCGACGCGCGTCTCCTCCCTGACGCAGTCCGTGGCGCAGGTCGGCCAGGTCGTGACGCTGATCTCGGACATCGCGGCCCAGACCAACCTGCTGGCGCTCAACGCCACCATCGAGGCGGCCCGGGCGGGGGCGGCCGGCCGCGGCTTCGCGGTGGTGGCCGCCGAGGTGAAGGCTCTCGCGCAGCAGACCGCCAAGGCCACGGACACGATCGCCGGGCAGATCGACGGCATACGGGCGGCGGCAGGCGGCTCGGTCGAGGCCATCGCCGGCATCCGCGACACGATCGGCCGCATCAGCCAGAGCAGCGCGATGATCAGCGCCGCGGTCGAGGAGCAGAGCGCGGCCACCGCCGAGATCGCCCGCAGCACCCGCGACGTCGCCGCCGGCAACGACGACGTCGCCCGCCTGATCGACCGGGTGCGCGAGGATGCCGGCGGCACCGCCGAAGTCGCCGGCCGGGTGACCGACGCCACCCGCGACCTCGGCCGCCAGGCGGAGACGATGAGCGCCGCCGTCGGTGCGTTCCTGGGCGAGGTGCGGGCGGCGTGACCAGGTGGCCGGCTCAGCCGGGCAGCCTGTTGCGGTCCACGACAGGGCAGCGGCGGACCTGCGCCGCGATAGGATCCCTGGCGCCCTCCCCCTGTCCCGGGTCTCCCTTCCGCGTCGCTGCGGTCGGTGCAGGTCCGGGAAAAGGGGAAAGGCCTCGATGCGCGGTCAGGCGGTCCGGACGTCGCTGACCGGACCGCGAGCTCACGCCTCCATCGCCTCCAGCTCCGCGATCATGCCCTCGATCATCGACAGGCCGATCTGCCAGAAGGCCGGGTCGCGGGCATCCAGCCCGAACGGCGCCAGCAGCTCGCCGTAGGGCTGGCTGCCGCCGGCCGCGAGCAGCGCGAAGTAGCGCTCGACGAAGGTCTCCTCCGCCGCGGCGTCCCCGCTCGCCCGCTGGTAGACGCCGTAGAGCGAGTTCACCAGGCAGTCGCCGAAGGCGTAGGCGTAGACGTAGAACGGCGAGTGGATGAAGTGCGGGATGTAGGCCCAGTAGGGCTCGTAGCCCTCGTCGAGCCGGATCGCCGGCCCCAGGCTCTCCGCCTGCACCGACATCCAGAGTGCGCAGATCCGCTCGGCGGTCAGCTCGCCCTCGCGGCGGGCGAGGTGGACCTTGCGCTCGAAGGCGTAGAACGCGATCTGGCGCACCACCGTGTTGATCATGTCCTCGACCTTGGCGGCGAGCATCGCCCGGCGCTGGACCGGGTCGGTCGTCGCCGCGAGGACGCGCCGGAAGGTCAGCATCTCGCCGAACACGCTCGCGGTCTCGGCGAGCGTCAGCGGCGTCGGGGCCATGAGCGCGCCGTTGGGGGCGGCCAGCACCTGGTGCACCCCGTGGCCGAGCTCGTGGGCGAGGGTCATCACGTCCCGCGGCTTGCCCTGGTAGTTGACGAGCACGAAGGGATGGGCCGAGGGCACGGTCGGGTGTGCGAAGGCGCCCGGCGCCTTGCCGGGCCGCACCGGCGCGTCGATCCAGTCGCCGTCGAAGAAGCGCCGGGCGATCTCGGCCATGCGGGGCGAGAAGGCGCCGTAGGCCGACAGCACGGTCTCGCGCGCCTCCGCCCACGGGATCGTGCGCTGCTCGACCTTCGGCAGCGGCGCGTTGCGGTCCCAGTAGGCGAGGCTGTCGCGGCCGAACCAGCGCGCCTTCAGCTTGTAGTAGCGGTGCGACAGGCGCGGATAGGCCGCCTGCACGGCGGCGACCAGCGCCTCGACGGTGTCGCGCTCGACCCGGTTGGCGAGGTGGCGGGCATCCGACACGTCAGTGAAGCCGCGCCAGCGGTCGGAGATCTCCTTGTCCTTGGCGAGCGTGTTGGTGATCAGCGTGAACACCCGCAGGTTCGCCCGGAACACGCCGCTGAGCGCCCCCGCCGCGTCCCGGCGCACGCCCTCGTCGGGGTCCTGGAGCTTGTTGAGGGTCGGCTCGAGGGTCAGCTCCTCGCCCCGCAGGGGGAAGCGGAGGGAGGCGATGGTCTCGTCGAACAGGCGGTTCCAGGCCGCCCGGCCGGTCACCGACTTCTCGAGGAAGAGTTTTTCCGCCTCGTCGCTCAGCTGGTGGGGCTTCTCGCGGCGGATGTCCTCGAGCCAGGGGCGGAAGCGGGCCAGCGGCGGGTGGGCGCTCGCCGCGTCGATCAGGGCGTCCTCGACCCGGTTGAGCTCGAGGGTGAAGAACAGGAGGTCGCTCGAGGCCGCGGTCAGGCGCTCCTGGGTGTCGCCGTAGAACTTCGCCCGGGCCGGGTCGGTGGTGTCGCCGGAATAGACGAGGCCGGCATAGGACATCAGCCGGCCGAGGCGGTCCTCGATCGCCTCGTAGGCGGCGACCGCGGTGCCGAGCCGGTCGGGCGCGTCCTCGCCCGAGGCCAGGGCATGGATGCGGCCCCGGTAGCTCTCCGCGAAGGCGCGGCACTCGGCCTCGGCGTGGTTGAGGTCGTCGGCGAAGGCCGGGTCGTCGAGGCCGGCATAGAGGTCCGACAGGTCCCATTCCGGCAGCGGCCCGAGATCGACGGCGCGGGCCGTGGCCTGGGCGGTGCTCAGGGCGCTGTCCGACGGCGCGGCGGCACTCAACGGCATGGACGATGTTCCTCTCGGGGCAGAAAGACGCGTGCGCGAGGACATATCGGCCCCACCCGGCCCGCGATCAACCGAGCCCGCTCCCGACGCGGCTGCGGTGCGGCCCCGCAGTCACGCCGCGCCGTAACCTTCCATTGGCGTTAAGAACCACTTCACGGTTGTGGCGCAGCATGCGGCTCGAAACGAAACAGCCACGCGATTCGCGCCGCGCCTCGATCCGGCCGCCTCCCCGGCGGTCCGGGCGAGGCGCCGGCAGGAGCCCGGGCGGCGCCGCCCGAACGCGGCCCCGCCCGGAGCGCGGAAGGCTCCCGGCTCACCGCCGCGGCGCCGATCCCTCGAGGAGAAGAGATGACCACCACGGTCCTCATCGTCGACGACGATCCCGTGCAGCGCCGGCTGGCGGAGGCCATGGTGCGGCGCCTCGGGTTCGAGGCCGTGGTGGCCGAGAGCGGGGCGGCGGGGCTCGACGCCCTGCGCACCCCGGATGCCAGCATCGACGTGGTGCTGCTCGACCTCGCCATGCCGGGCGGCCTCGACGGGCTCGGCGTGCTGGGCGAGCTGCGCAAGGCGGGCATCGACACCCCGGTGATCGTGCAGACGGCGAACGGCTCGATCGACGCCGTGGTCAACGCCATGCGGGCCGGCGCCGTCGACTTCGTGGTCAAGCCCGCCGGCCCGGAGCGGCTGCAGGTCTCGATCCGCAACGCCCTCCAGGTCGACCAGCTCCAGGACGAGATCCGGCGGATGCGCCGGCGCGCCTCGGGCGCCCTCACCTTCCGCGACCTGACCTCGAAGAGCCCGGACATGGCCCGGGTGATGCGCCTCGCCGAGCGGGCGGCGAAATCGACGATCCCGGTGCTGATCGAGGGCGAGTCCGGCGTCGGCAAGGAGGTGCTGGCGCGCGCCATCCAGGGCTCGGGCGAGCGCCGCGGCAAGCCCTTCGTCACCGTCAATTGCGGGGCGATTCCCGACAACCTCGTCGAGTCGACCCTGTTCGGCCACGAGAAGGGCGCCTTCACGGGCGCCACCGAGCGCCATCTCGGCAAGTTCGTCGAGGCCTCGGGCGGCACGCTCTTCCTCGACGAGATCGGCGAGCTGCCCCTCGACGCCCAGGTGAAGCTCTTGCGAGCGCTGCAGGAGGGCGAGGTCGACCCCGTCGGCGGGCGCAAGAGCGTGCGGGTCGACATCCGGCTGATCTCGGCGACCAACCGCTCGCTCCTCGACCTCGTCAAGCAGGGCCGCTTCCGCGAGGACCTGTACTACCGCCTCAACGTCTTCCCGATGACCCTGCCGCCCTTGCGGGCCCGGCGCGAGGACATCCCGGACCTCGCCCGCTCGTTCTGCGCCCGCTTCGCGGCGGAGGAGGGCAAGCGCGTCCGGGGCATCGCCGCCGAGGCGATGGCGCTGATCACCCGCTACGACTGGCCCGGCAACGTGCGCCAACTCGAGAACGCGCTGTTTCGCGCCGTGGTGCTGGCCGACGGCGACGAGCTCACGGTCGCGGAGTTCCCGCAGATCGCCGCCCAGGTCCAGGGCTTCGACGTGCGCATACCCCCGGCGCCGGCAGCGCCCGAG
>NZ_LABY01000419.1 GCF_001043975.1 Methylobacterium variabile | reverse complement strand
GCGCTCTACGCCGACGTGCTGCAGGGCCTCGACTCGGTGCGGGTCCCGGTCGTCCATCCCGACCTGTCGACCCGCCGGCTGCTCACCCAGGGCTGGCTCGAGGGCGAGAAGATCCTGACCTTCACGGGCGGCCCGCTCGAGGTGCGCAACCGCCTCGCCCACGCCATGTTCCAGGCCTGGTGGCATCCCTTCAGCCGCGCCGCGGTGATCCACGGCGATCCCCATCTCGGCAACTACACGGTGTTCTCCGAGGGCGGCGAGCCCACGGGCATCAACCTGCTCGATTACGGCTGCATCCGCATCTTCCATCCCCGCTTCGTCGGCGGCGTGGTCGACCTCTACAAGGGGCTGCTGCATGGCGACGACGCCCGCATCGTCCACGCCTACGAGAGCTGGGGTTTTCGCAACCTCACCCGCGACCTCATCGAGATCCTCAACATCTGGGCCCGCTTCATCTACGGCCCGCTGCTGGAGGACCGGGTCCGCACCGTCGCCGACGGCGTCAAGCCGAGCGAGTACGGCCGCCGCCAGGCCTTCGAGGTCCATCGCGCCCTCAAGGAACGCGGGCCCGTGACGGTGCCGCGGGAATTCGTGTTCATGGACCGGGCGGCGGTGGGCCTCGGCGCGGTGTTCCTGCACCTGCGCTCGGAGCTGAACTACCACCGCCTGTTCGAGGCCCAGATCGACCGCTTCTCCCTCGACGACCTCGCCGCGCGGCAGCACGCGGCCCTGGAGCGGGCGGGCCTGCCGCAGCCGGCCTGAGCCGCGGATCGCGCGCCGCGGAAATGCGGGGCGGATCCGCACTTTTACTCTCGT
>NZ_LABY01000418.1 GCF_001043975.1 Methylobacterium variabile | reverse complement strand
GGATCGTCGCGCCCGGCGCGAGGGTGCCCCGGAAGACGACCATGGCGAGGTCGTCGTCGCAGGAGGCCTGCATCGTCAGGGGATCGTCGGCGGCGACGACGTGGTCCATGCCGCAGCCGAGCACCAGCCCTGAGCTGCGGGTGCGGTAGGACAGGACCGCGCGCAGGGCCTCGCACCGCGTGCCGGCCGGATGCAGGACCCGCCCGACGAAGCCCTCCGCCAGGCGCGGATCGGTGGTGTCGGTGGCCAGGGGCTGGTCGTTCCGGAGTTCGGAGGCGATCACCACCTCCGCCTCGCGATCCTCCGCCGTGAGCGTGTACTCGATCGCCGCGAGATGGCGGTGCGCGAGGGAGACGAGGCGCAGGGTCTGCAAGCGCAGGGACTTGCCCGCCGCCGTCACCCAGCGCACGTCCCGGCTCAGGGTGCCGCTCCTGAAATCGAGGACCCGCCGGTACGACCGGATCTCGGCGTCGGAGAGGAGGAAACGCTCGTCGTCGACGCTGAGCTTCAGGGCCGTGCCGTCCGGGCAGTTCAGGATGCTCTGGCCGACCGTCGGAAAGCCGTAGGCGCGCTCGCCGTAGGAGATGGGCCGGTGCTCGTAGAAGCCGTTGAGGTAGGTGCCGGTCTCGCTGACCGGCATCCCCTCCTCGGTGACGCCGCGCAGGCCCAGGTAGCCGTTCGACAGGGCGAACATCGTCTCCGCCTGGCCGGTGAGGTTCCGCGCCAGCCGGCCGTCGTAGCGGACGGCCTCGATCGCCCAGGGATTCGGGGGAAAGACGTCGTCGGGGGGGATCAGGCGCGGGCGCAGCAT
>NZ_LABY01000417.1 GCF_001043975.1 Methylobacterium variabile | reverse complement strand
GCACGGCCTCGCGGCCGGCGCAGACGTCGCTGACGATCACCGGGGTGCCGAGTGCCAGGGATTCGAGCACCGTGAGGGGCTGGCCCTCGTACCAGACGGACGGAAAGACCAGGGCGCGCGCGCTGCGCAGCACCGCCCTCACCTCCTCCGGGCTCTGCCAGCCGAGGAAGCGGGTCTCTGGGTAGCGGGCTTCCAGCTCCGCGCGCAGCGGCCCGTCGCCGGCAAAGACCGCCCGCGCGCCGGCAAGGCGCGCCGCTTCCGCGAACACGCCCGGGCCCTTCTCCGGCGAGAGGCGGCCGACGAAGACGAAGTCGCCGGGTGCCCCCGCCTTGTGTCCGAGGGGCTCGGCATCGACAGGGTTCGGCACGTCGTAGTAGCGCAGGCCCTCCGGCAGGTGGGGCGCCAGCACCTCCCGCTGCAGCCGGCTGATGGTGATCATCGCGTCGATGCCCTCGACGAGACCGGTGCGGCGCATCAGGGCGTGGCGGGCGACGCGCATCAGCTTGCGCGGATAGGTGCGCGAATCGCAGTTGTGGGCGAGGCAGGCCGGCCCGTTCGGCACCCGGTGGCAGGTCGCCGCGACGGGATAGTCGTAGAAGCCGCCGTTC
>NZ_LABY01000416.1 GCF_001043975.1 Methylobacterium variabile | reverse complement strand
CCCCGGAACCCCCCTCCGCCACCTCGGAAGCCGCGCGCATCGGCGGCAACGCTGGTGACGAGCAGGGCAGCTACGGCGGACGCTGCGATGATGAGGCGCCTCATGACCTCGTCTCCTGTTTTGACTGGTCGACGCACACGGGCATCCGGATCGCGGTCGCCGCATGTCCATCTTTTACGGCTCGTGCAATCTATGCCCTCGAGGAGCCTGAGGCTTGATCAAACAGGACAATGGGCGATTGCCGTGCTCGGCAACGCAGCAGGGCGTGCGCATTCTGAACTGAAAAACGTTTACGCTCCTGCTGGCAGATCAAGACAGGATTTGATATTGGCAGAAAGACCAATGTATTGCCGAAGGCGGAATCATCATCTGCCGCGTTCGACTTTGGTCGGTTATGCGGCGTTGCAAAGACGCGGGCCCAGGGCGCGGGTAGGAAGAAGCGGAGCGTCGTACATGGCGTCAGTGGCGCGATGTCACCATCAACCCCGTTCGCCCGGATTGCGCGCCGCGTGGTGGCGAGCGCGTCGGCGGAGATCAGGCTTGGCCTGGGAGACCACGCTGCCATGGCCGCCGACCGCCTTCGGGGCGGGGCCGGGCTGCTATCGGTCCGACGCTCGATAGCAGGGAGGAGGCAGGGAGTATCACGGGCGATCCCGATCATCCGTCGAGCTATTCTCCACCAACGTGTCAGCACGACCGCGTGCCGGTGCATCTCCTCGGCCGCAAGAATCCGGGCCGGCATGGGCAGGCCTGTGCCCCTGGTGCGCTGGCGAGTGACCATCTCGGCGACCCCACCGCGTGACCGGACGAGGTGATCTACTCAGGAGGACGAAAGCGCGCGGATGCCGGGCCGTCATAGAGGCGGCCCTCGGGATCGAGGGCGCCGGCGAACGCGCGACCGTCCGGCGCCTCCGAACAGTCGAGGCGATGATCGGACGTCTCCGTCACCGCGCATGCCGCCGTGGCGGCGAGGGCGCTGGGGAGGAGCCGGAAGTCTCCTCGTTCGGGAGCCGTGAAGCCCGGATGTCCGGTGCGCCCATGACGCTCGATCCCGCGCTGGCGCATCAGCACGAGGGGAAAGCCGTTGCTGCTGACGTCGTGGTCGAACTCGCTCGCGAGGTCGGGACGGTCGTGCCCCCGTTCGTCGACCGGCAGCCACCGGAAGCAGTCGAAGAACGGGAGCGTCCCGGTCTCGCCGGGATAGCGCGCGAGGTCGTCCCCGCGCACCAGGCCGCGCCCGCAGGCGCTCGCGTCGAATGTCTCGGGCCGGACACGGCACAGGTCCACGTCGGCCCCGGGCTCGCAGAACAGGAGGGCGTTGTTCCAGTGCCGGAGGTTCGCGGCCGCGCCGATTCCGGTCACGGGCGAACGCAGGTACCAGCTGTTGTTGAACACGTAGATCGGACCGCGCTCCGCGTAGCGATAGGAATCGGGCTGTGCGCCCTGCGGCGGCAACGCGAACTTGAGGACGCGGCCCTGGAGGCTCGCGTCGCAGGTCTGATCGAGGGGATCCATCCAGGTGACGGAACCGGATCGTCCGACGCTCTCGACCCCCACGGGAAGCCAGCGGGCGCGCGCGAAATCGTAGCGG
>NZ_LABY01000415.1 GCF_001043975.1 Methylobacterium variabile | reverse complement strand
CATGGCCGGCGCCCGCGGCCTGTGGCGCGCCACCGGCATGAAGGACGCCGATTTCGGCAAGCCGATCATCGCGGTGGTGAACTCGTTCACGCAGTTCGTGCCCGGCCACGTCCACCTGAAGGACCTCGGCCAGCTCGTGGCGCGGGAGATCGAGGCCGCGGGCGGCGTCGCCAAGGAGTTCAACACCATCGCGGTCGATGACGGCATCGCGATGGGCCATGACGGCATGCTCTACTCGCTGCCGTCCCGCGACCTGATCGCGGATTCGGTCGAGTACATGGTCAACGCGCACTGCGCCGACGCCATGGTGTGCATCTCGAACTGCGACAAGATCACCCCCGGCATGCTGATGGCGGCCTTGCGCCTCAACATCCCGGTGGTCTTCGTCTCCGGCGGGCCGATGGAGGCCGGCAAGGTCCACCTCACCACCGGGATCAAGAAGGTCGACCTCGTCGACGCCATGATCGCCGCCGCCGACGACCGCGTCACCGACGAGGACGTGCAGGTGATCGAGCGCTCGGCCTGCCCGACCTGCGGCTCGTGCTCGGGCATGTTCACCGCGAACTCGATGAACTGCCTCACCGAGGCGCTCGGCCTGTCGCTGCCCGGCAACGGCTCGGTGCTGGCGACCCACGCCGACCGCAAGCGCCTCTTCGTCGAGGCCGGCCACCTGATCGTCGACCTCGCCCGGCGCCACTACGAGCAGGACGACTTTTCCGTGCTGCCGCGCGCGATCGCCTCGATGACGGCGTTCGAGAACGCCATGACCCTCGACATCGCCATGGGCGGCTCGACCAACACGGTGCTGCACCTGCTCGCCGCCGCCTACGAGGGCGAGGTGCCCTTCACCATGGCCGACATCGACCGGCTGTCGCGCCGGGTGCCGGTCCTGTGCAAGGTCGCTCCCGCCGTCGCCAACGTCCACATGGAGGACGTGCATCGCGCCGGCGGCATCATGGCGATCCTCGGCGAGCTCGACCGGGCGGGGCTCATCGATACGAATGTCGGCAACGTCGCCGCCGGGACGCTGAAGGACGCGCTGGCGCGCTGGGACGTCGCCCGTACCGGTAGCGAGAGCGTGCGCGAGTTCTACCGCGCGGCACCGGGCGGCGTGCCGACCCAGGTCGCCTTCAGCCAGGCCTCGCGCTTCGACGAGCTCGACCTCGACCGGGAGGGCGGCGTGGTGCGCGATGCGGCGCACGCCTACTCGCAGGATGGCGGCCTCGCGGTCCTGTACGGCAACCTCGCCGAGGACGGCTGCATCGTGAAGACCGCCGGGGTGGACGCCAGCATCCTGACCTTCTCCGGCCCCGCCCACGTGTTCGAGAGCCAGGACGCGGCGGTGGAGGGCATCCTCGGCGGCAAGGTCCAGGCCGGCGAGGTGGTGCTGATCCGCTACGAGGGCCCCCGCGGCGGCCCCGGCATGCAGGAGATGCTCTACCCGACGAGCTACCTGAAGTCGAAGGGACTAGGGAAGGCCTGCGCCCTCGTCACCGACGGGCGCTTCTCGGGCGGCTCCTCGGGCCTCTCGATCGGCCACGTCTCGCCGGAAGCCGCGGAGGGCGGGCTGATCGGCCTCGTCGAGCAGGGCGACCAGATCGAGATCGACATCCCGAACCGCCGCATCCACCTCGCGGTCGATCCCGCCGAGATCGAGCGCCGGCGCGCCGCGCAAGCCGCCAAGGGCTGGCAGCCCGCCGCCCCGAGGAAGCGCAAGGTGAGCGCGGCTTTGCGCGCCTTTGCCAGCATGACCACCAGCGCCGCCCACGGGGCCGTGCGGAAGATCTGACCCCGTGACGGTCGTGCGGCTGACGCCTCGCGAGGCCCGCCGGGTCGCCCTGGCGGCGCAGGGCTTCCATGCCGCACGGCCCGGGGCCGCCGGGCACCGGCACCTCGCCGCCACGATCGACCGGCTCGGCCTGCACCAGATCGACAGCGTCAACGTCCTGGTGCGGGCCCACTACCTGCCGGCCTTCTCGCGGCTCGGCGCCTACGACACCGCCCTCCTCGACCGCCGGGCCTGGGGACCGAAGCGCGACCGGCGGCTGTTCGAGTACTGGGCCCACGAGTGCTCGCTGCTGCCGCTCTCCCTCCACCCGCTCCTGCGCTGGCGCATGGCCAGGGCCGACCGGGGTCAGGCCGGCTACACCGGCATGCGGGCCTTCGCGACCGAGCGCCGGGCGGAGGCGATGGCCTTGCTCGCGCGCCTGCGCGACGAGGGCCCGATGGCCGCCTCCGACGTCCAGACCGGCCGGGCCGGCTGGTGGGAATGGAGCGAGCCCAAGCGCATGCTCGAATGGCTGTTCTACGCCGGCCACGTCACCACCGCGACGCGGCGGCGCAGCTTCGAGCGGGTCTACGACCTCACCGAGCGGGTGATCCCACCGGACATTTTTTCCTTGCCCGACGTGCCGGAGGCGGAGGCGCAGGCCCGTCTCATCGACCTCTCCGCCCGGGCGCTCGGCCTCGCCACGGCCGCGGAGCTGCGCGACTACTTCCGCCTCGACCCTTCGGATGCCGCCGTCGCCATCGCCCGGCTCGTCGACGAGGGCACCCTGCTCCCGGCCGAGGTGCCCGGCTGGCCCCCGGCCTACCTCCACCGCGACGCGAAGTACCCCCG
>NZ_LABY01000414.1 GCF_001043975.1 Methylobacterium variabile | reverse complement strand
CCCGGGCGATCTCGCCGGCGGCGGTCGCCTCCGGCAGGGCCCGGGCGAGGTCGAGGCGCTCGGTCCGAAAACCCGCCGCGCGGGCCCGGGCGAGCTGATCGGCCGTGCCCGGCGAGCAGCTGCCGCTCACCGCGGCGACGACCCGGGCGGGCGCCAGCGGCGGCAGCGACGGCTCCGCCGGAAGCCGGCCCTGCGCCCGCCAATGGGCCGCGAGGGCGTATTGCAGCCCGGACGACGAGGCGGTGAACACGCCCGCGCCCCTGCCCTCCCAGACCAGCCGCCCCGCCTCTGCCAGCGTCTCCTCGTCGACGACGTCGATCAGCACTGCCGGCACGTCGTCGCCCATCAGGGCGGCCCGGCGCTCCGGCCCGGCACCGGTCTTCAGCGCCACGAGATCGATGAGCGCGATGCGCCGGCCGGTCTGGGCGGCGAGGTGGCGGGTCAGGTCCGGCTCCCGCATCGGCGTGACCGGGTGGCGGGCCATGGTCGGGTGGCGGTCGAGGCGG
>NZ_LABY01000413.1 GCF_001043975.1 Methylobacterium variabile | reverse complement strand
GCGGAGCGAAATCCGTAAGCTTTACAGAATTCTGTCCCAACGTCCGCGCCGCGATTTGCCAGCCGTTAAGCTGTTGAGAGTTGAGTGGCGGACGAGGTGTCGAATCGGAGCGGCCCGTCCCGCAGTGAAGCGGGATTTTCTCAAAAATAGACATCCGAAAATTTACCAAATTTTGTGGCCGACATTGCATTTTCATCTGCCGGATGCGACCCGTGTCTCACGAAGGAAGGTGGAGCCTCATGGTCGAAATCTCTGAAATCCGTGACGTGCTGAAGTCGCTGGAATCGCTCAAGGGCATCGTCGACGGCCTGTCGGACGACGACGACCTGTTCGAGAAGGGTCTCGATTCCTTCGGCTCGGTGCAGCTGATGCTGGCCCTGGAGGAGCGGTTCGACATCGAGTTCCCGGACTCGGCGCTCGGCCGGCGCTCGTTCTCGACCATCCGCATCATCCGGGACACCGTGGCGGGCTTGCGCCAGCAGGAGGCCGCATGAACATGCACGTCGAGGTCGCCGCGACGGTGCCCGTCGCGGCGACGGCGGGCGCCCCCCCA
>NZ_LABY01000412.1 GCF_001043975.1 Methylobacterium variabile | reverse complement strand
GGCGGGCGCTCCGCGCGCGCGATGATCCCCGCTCCGCCGAACCCGCTCCGTCCGCCATTCCCCGTCCGGAAAGTCCCCACGATGCGACGCCTCGGCAGGCTGGTGCCTGCGCTCCTCCTCTGCAGTGCCAGCGCCGCCCACGCGATGAGGGCCGACGAGTCGCCGACGGGGTGGTGGGCGCCGACGCTGAAGGAGTGCGGCGACGCGGCGAGCCCGAGGGCGTTCGAGATCAGGCTGAAGCCAGCGGCCGACGCGATGCTCGAGGCCCACGACCTGCGCTGCCGGATCGACAAGGTCTCCGACACGGCGATCGGCTACCGCCTTCACATGCGCTGCTTCCGCTCGGACGAGGACCTGCGGACCGGCGTCAATGCCGAGCCCCGGCAGATCGTCGTCGACGCGATCGGGCCGGTGACCATGCGGGCGGACGGGCAGCGCGTCTATCGCTGCCGCTCCCGTCCCGCCGCAGCCGCCGAGACTCCCCGCAGCACCGTCGCCGCCGATCCTCCGGCTCCGCTGCCGGTGATGCCGGTCGCGCCGACGGTACCGGCCCTGCCGCTGCCCACCGCTCCCATCCGCATGGCGGCCCTTCCGCCGGCCCCGCTGCCGACGGTCAAGCGCGGCAAGGTGGTCGGCTATCCCGGGTCGCAGGCCCCGGGCCCGATCGTGGTCGACACCGCGCAGCGCCACCTCTACCTCGTGCGCGGCGACGGCACGGCCCTCCGCTACCGGGTGGCGGTCGGGCGCCCCGGCGCATCCTGGAGGG
>NZ_LABY01000411.1 GCF_001043975.1 Methylobacterium variabile | reverse complement strand
ACGACGAGCGGGAACACCTCGGTCAGCGAGACGAGGACACTCCCGAGATCCGGCACGGCCATCACTGAACCCTTTTCGAAATCTTGGACTGGCCTTCCAGCACCTCTATACGCTCCTCCAGCGCGTTGATGCGCGCGATCAGCTCCTCGTATCTCAAGTTCGTTGGGTCTACGTCAGGGTTAGGCCGGCGATATGGCCGCTTCTCCTCAGCTCTCCCATCATGATACTCGAATTTCGATCTGCTCTTCTTTTGTGTCTCAGGCACCGTTGCGTCATCGGGTGCAGCGCACACAAGGCCCGGGATACAGGTTGTGAGTACAGCCACGAGAGTTGCATTTCTTAACAAGTTTTTAACGAAGCTTTTCTCGGCCATGTCTTCTTAACCCTTTCGATCTAGCCGGGACGCTTGCCTGGGCCTTACTGCAACCCCTGACGCTGAGTATTTTTTACGACATTCAGCATATTACAGGTATACACGATATATAACGATCGTCGCCACACGAATAATCGTGTCTGAAATGCAATGACCCCCTTCTATCTGAGCCTGTTAGCTACGGTAGCCTTGGACCTTAATTGACACGTCGTCTCATTTTTCGCAATAAGAGCCCCAACATGAACGTCGATGACTCTGGTGGGGCGGTTCTGGCATGGAGAACGCAGTAAAACACTTGGCTTGGGCCGGATCTATCGTTGCGTGTGTCTATCTTGCAACTACTCACAACTGGCAGCCTGTCTCGCTTCAGATCGTTGCGCAGCCTGGAAATCCCCCTTTGGCAGCGCTTTCACAGAAAAATTCTTCTACTGCCAATTCTGCCAATTCTGCCAATTCGTTAGTTCCTGCGCCGCAGCCCGCCCCACAGGTTGCGTTAGCGC
>NZ_LABY01000410.1 GCF_001043975.1 Methylobacterium variabile | reverse complement strand
CGGCGTTCCTGGCCTGGATCGAAGGGGAGGGCGGTTCGGGGCCTGGGTGAGTCCGATACCGGACGGCGCCTGCCCGGCGGGTGCGTCGGCACGGCGGTGGCCAGGACGGGGACGTTGCCGGTATGCGTTCTCGCCATGGAGAAGACCTTCACCGCCCAGCGCGAGGACCGCCCCGGCGCGGCGTGGCTGGCGCGCTTCCGGAACGGGCAGGACGAGGCCGCCCGGTGGTACCTCGGCGAAGGGACGTCCGAACCCCCATCGGCTGCCGCGTGCCGCGCCGCCCTCGCGCGCCACATGCCCGAACTCGTGCCGCACTACGACGCGGCCTGCGGGATGGTCGGCGACGACGACCTCGCCCACCGCGTTCTCAGCCACTACCGCCCGGCCTCGCACCGTCACGGGTGCAGCCAGGCGGTGTGGCTGGGCGAGGACGGCCCGGCGCTCGTGCGCAACTACGACTTTCCCCTGCACGTCATCACCGGCCGCATCGAGCTGACCGCGTGGTCGCGGCGGCGCGTGATCGCGATGGGGCAGCGGCCCTGGGGCGGCTGCCTCGACGGGATGAACGACGACGGGCTGGTTGCCAGCTGCACGCTCGGCGGCATCGCCCGGCGGGGCGAGGGCTTCGCCATCATCCTGATGCTGCGCTACGTGCTGGAGACCTGCGGCTCGGTGGCCGAGGCGGTCGAGGCGCTGCGCCGCCTGCCGCCCTCGCAGCTCCACAACGTCACGCTCCTCGACCGGACCGGGGCACACGCCACGATCCTCATCGGGCCCCGGCGCGAGCCCGCGGTGACGTCCTGGCGGACCTGCACCAACCATCAGGAGCGGGCCTCGCCCGCCTCACGCTCCGCCCTGCGCCAGCGCGTGCTCGACGAGGCCCTCGCCGAGCGATCGGCGACGCTCGAGACGCTGACGGCGCGCTTCTTCGCAGCCCCGCTCTACTCGCGCAAGGCCGCCTTCACCACGGCCTACACCGCCGTGTACCGGCCGGCGGAGGGCCGGGTTGACTATCTCTGGCCCGGCCGTCGCTGGAGCCAGAGCTTCGACCGGTTCGAGGAGGGCGCGTACACCCACGATTACGGCGAGCTGGAGCGGTGATCGCCGGGCATCGGTCGGCGCTCCCTCGCCGGGATCACGCCTGGGCCTGATCCCCCGCCCGCGCCAGCTGCGGCAGCACCGTCTCGGGCGGACCCGATGCCACGATCCGGCCGCCCTCCAGCACGTGGACGGTGTCGGCCCCGGCGAGGCTGGTGAGGCGGTGGGCGATCATGATCAGGGTACGGGTGCCGGCCAAGCCCTGCACCGCCCGCATCACCACGGCTTCCGTCTCGTCGTCGAGGGCGGAGGTCGCCTCGTCGAACACGATCACGTCGGGGTCGTGGTAGAGCGCCCGGGCGATGCCGATGCGCTGGCGCTGGCCGCCCGAGAGCCGGGCGCCGCGCTCGCCGACCCGGGTGGCGTAGCCCTCCGGCAGGCCGGCGACGAAGTCGTGCGCGCCGGCGAGCCGTGCCGCCCGCTCCACCGCCGCGCCGTCGATCGCGTCGAGCCCGAAGGCGATGTTCTCCGCGATGGTGCCGTCGATCAGGAAGATGTCCTGCGGCACGTAGCCGATGCGGTTCTGCCAGGCCGGCAGGGTGGCGGGATCGAGCGTCGTGCCGTCGACCGTGATGCGGCCGGTCGTGGGCGCGAGGAAGCCGAGGATCAGGCCGATCAGGGTCGACTTGCCCGAGCCGGTGCGGCCGACGAGGCCGATCGTGGTGTGGGCCGGGATCGTCAGGTCGATGCCGGTCAGCGCCGGGCGGCCGGGCTCGTAGTCGAACCCGACGCCCTCGAGGCGGATGGCCTGCCCGAACGGCAGGCGCGCGGGGCTGCGGGGGGAGAGGGGGCGCTCGCCCGCGAGCCCGTCGACCACGAGCCGCACCGCCGGCAGGTAGAAGCGCAGGAGCGCGAGCGCGTTGAAGACGTTCTGGAACGCCGGCAGCATCCGGTAGCCCGCGAAGGCGAACAGGCCGAGCAGGGGCAGGATGCCGGCGGTGTCGAGCCCCTGCGAGAGGGCGAACAGCACCACCACGATGACGCCGCCGAAGGCCAGCGCCTCGATGACGAAGCGCGGCAGCTGGCCGGTGAGCAGGCTCTCGGCGCTGGCCTGGGCGTAGGCGCGGGCCGGCGCCTCGAACCGGGCCGCGAAGGCCTCGGCC
>NZ_LABY01000041.1 GCF_001043975.1 Methylobacterium variabile | reverse complement strand
AACGGACCCGTTCGGAGGCGCAAGGCAAGCCCGAACGGGCGCCGGCGCTGATGCGCCGGACGCCTTCGCATCGACGTGTCGATGCGAAGGCGCGAGGGTATGAGATGTTCGATCGGTGTATCAAGTCGAACCGGCGCACTCGCCGACGACTCTCCCGGTCATCTCCAGGATTCCCGCAGGCGAGAATTCCGTCTCGGCAAGCCGACCAGTCTCTCAGCGCAGGCGCTCGGCGGCCCAGGCGATGTGGTCGTCCATGAAGGTCGAGATGAAGAAGTAGGAGTGGTCGTACCCTTCCCGCATGTTCAGCGTGAGCCCGATGCCCGCCCGCTGGCACGCCTCCTCCAGCAGCCAGGGCCGCAGGCCGTCGTTGAGGAAGGAATCGGCCGTGCCCTGGTCGACGAGGAATTCGGGGAAGCGGTGCCCGTCCTCGATCAGGGCGGTCGCGTCGTGGCGCCGCCACGCGGCCTTGTCGTCGCCCAGATAGCGCGCGAAGGCGGGCATCGACCAGCCGGCCGTCGAGGGCTGGACGATCGGCGCGAAGGCGCTGCAGGAGCGGAAGCGCCCGGGGTGGCGCAGCGCGATGGTGAGCGCCCCGTGGCCGCCCATCGAGTGCCCGAAGATGCCCTGCCGCCCCATGTCGACCGGGAACTCGCGGGCGACGAGGGCCGGCAGCTCCTCGGTGACGTAGCTCCACATCCGGTAGTTGCGGTCGAAAGGAGCCTGCGTGGCGTCGACGTAGAACCCCGCGCCGCATCCGAACTGCCAGTTGTCGGGCTCGTCCGGCACGTCCGGCCCGCGGGGGCTGGTGTCGGGCGCCACGATGGCGATGCCGTGGCGCGCCGCGGCCCGCCGGTACTCGCCCTTGTCCATCACGTTGGCATGGGTGCAGGTCAAGCCGGAGAGATACCAGAGCACCGGCACCGGTCCGGCCTCGGCCTGCGGCGGCAGGTAGACCGCGAAGGTCATCGGGCAGCGCGTGGTCTCGGCCTCGTGCCGGTACACGCCCTGGACGCCGCCATGCGAGAGAGCCTTCGAGATCGTGTCCATGACGCCGTGAACCCCTGAACCGTATCGCCGCGAAGCCGTGCCCGGCGGCGACGCCATCGGGTGCCGCCGGATTCGGTCGCCCGTCAGTACACCACGACCGAGCGGATCGACTTGCCCTCGTGCATGAGGTCGAAGCCGTGATTGATCTCGTCGAGCGGCATGGTGTGGGTGATCAGGTCGTCGATGTTGATCTTCCCCTCCATGTACCAGTCGACGATCTTGGGCACGTCCGTCCGCCCTCGGGCGCCGCCGAAGGCCGAGCCCTTCCACACCCGGCCGGTGACCAGCTGGAACGGGCGCGTCGCGATCTCGCGCCCGGCCTCGGCCACGCCGATGATGATCGACTCGCCCCAGCCGCGGTGGCAGCACTCCAGCGCCTGACGCATCACGTTGACGTTGCCGGTGCAGTCGAACGAGAAGTCCGCGCCGCCGCCGGTCACGTCGAGGATCGCCTGCACGACCTTGTCGGTGCCGACCTCGTTCGGGTTGATGAAGTCCGTCATGCCGAACTTCGCCGCCATCGCCCGCTTGTCGGGGTTGATGTCCACGCCGACGATCTTGTCGGCCCCGACCATCCGGGCGCCCTGGATCACGTTGAGGCCGATGCCGCCGAGGCCGAACACCACCACGTTGGCGCCCGGCCAGACCTTGGCGGTGTAGATCACGGCGCCGATGCCGGTGGTCACGCCGCAGCCGATGTAGCAGATCTTGTCGAAGGGGGCGTCCTCGCGCACCTTCGCCAGGGCGATCTCGGGCAGCACGGTGAAGTTCGAGAAGGTCGAGCAGCCCATGTAGTGGAACACGGTGTTCGAACCCGGGCTCGCGCCGGTGGACTCGCAGCGGAAGCGGCTGGTGCCGTCGGGCATCACGCCCTGCCCCTGCGTCGCGCGGATCGCGGTGCAGAGGTTGGTGCGGCGCGACAGGCAGGACTTACAGTTGCGGCATTCCGGCGTGTAGAGCGGGATGACGTGGTCGCCGGGCTTGACCGAGGTCACGCCGGCGCCGACCTCGCGCACGATGCCGGCGCCCTCGTGGCCGAGGATCGCCGGGAACTTGCCCTCGGAGTCGAGGCCCGAGAGCGTGTAGGCATCGGTGTGGCAGATGCCGGTGGCCATCACCTCGACCAGGACCTCGCCGGCCTTGGGGCCTTCGATGTCGATGGTCTCGATGGTCAGAGGCTTCTTGGCTTCCCAGGCAACCGCCGCGCGCGTCTTCATATCGACTCCACCAGGATCATGCTTCGCCAGGAGCGTGACACCATCGCACCGGCACGGGACGGCAGCTCGGATGGCCCGCAGATGGGCCCGATCTGTGCTGCGAATCCGTGGCCGCCGCAACGGCACCGCGCGGCAGACTTTAGTCCACCGTCGCGACCGGAGGCGAGGCCGGACGGGCCCCGCTCAGGCCGCCGCGATCTCGAACTCCATCCCGCGCCCGGGACCCTGGTCGGCGTAGTCGACGAGGGTGTAGCCGCGCTCCGCCAAAGCCGCCTCCAGGTCCTCGCGGTGGCGACGAAACAGCTGCCCGATCGCCAGCGGCGTCAGGCGCGGGCTCGCCCGCCTGAGCTCATCGACTCCGATCGTGGTCGGCGCTCCCTCCCGGTCGGCGATCCGGATGAGCGCGGAGGCCAGCTCCGCCGTCTTGGTCTCCGCCGCTGATTTCGCCTTGAAGGCCATCCTGCTCTCCTGTCCTCGTCGTTCCGGGCTCAGCCGCCCTGCAGGCTCTCGGCGAAATCGTCCGGGATCTCGCCGAACTGGCCCAGGATCGCGACGCTCTCGAGCTCGCCGGTCTCGTCGTCCGCCACGATGCGCAGGGCCGCCGCGCCCGGCATCCGGCCGGCGATCGCCTCGGCGCGCTTCAGCGCGCCGCTCTCGGTCGGCGCCACGTCCCGCGCCCCCGGCCGCAATCGCTTCCGGTGCAGCTCGAACGTCTGCACCACGAACGTCGTCTTCATTCCCATCACGCTCTCCCGATCCGGCCGCCCGCGGCTCCGCGCGAGCCCGGGCCTCGGCTTAGACCGGGAGCCGCCGGCCCGCTCGTTCTTTCTTCGTTCTAACAGGGTGGAGGGCGGAGGGTGAGCCCCGCCGGGGCAGTGCGGCGGCGGCGGATCGAAGCGGGCGCGCACGTCCGTCATCGCCCGCGCGCGGCACCCGCGCGGTGGACGCGTGCAACGCGCGGGCCCGTCGGGGATTTCCGACATCGGGGACCTGACCGGCGCACGTGCTCCCGCCGTGCGTTGAGAGGCAGGTCAATGCGGAAGGGACCTGAGGACATGACCACCGAAGCCGGTCCGCCGGCGCGTGCGGCCACGCAGCCGGCGTGGCGTCATCTCACGGGCTCTCCGCTCGCCGTCCTGCTCATCGCCGTCGCGCTGGGAAGCGGCGTGTGGAACTACGTGGCCGCGTCGCAGAACCGCGCCGAGGCCGCGCGGCAGAACGCGGTCGTCGCCCAGAGCGAGCACGTCCTCTCGACGATCAAGGATCTCGAGACGGGGATGCGCGGCTACGCGCTCACCGGCGTCGAGGAATACCTCGAGCCCTACCAGGCCGCCCTCGAGCGGATCGACGGCGAGCTGGCGGATCTCGCCCGGCTCGAGCAGGACGAGGCGGCGCGCGACCGCCTCGCGGCGCAGGTCAGCGCCGAGCGGGCCTTCGCCGCGCGCGTCGTGGCCGCGCGCCGGACCGGCGACCTCTCCGCGGCGACGGCCCTCGTGCTCACCGGCGAGGGCAAGCGCACGACGGATGCGATCCGGGCGCTCACGCAGGCCACCCAGGACCGGGCGCGGCGCGACCTCGCCCGCATCGAGGGCGCCGAGCGGGTCCGCCTGCCGGTCCTGTCCCTCGCCACCCTGGCGGCGGCGGCCGCCGCCCTGGCGCTGCTCGCCCGCCTCGCGCGCCAGCGCCGCCGCGAGAGCCGGCGGATGGCCGCCCGCCTCGACGGCGTGTTCGAGAACGCGCCCGTGGGGCTCGGCTTCCTCGACCGGGACCTGACGCTGCGCCACATGAACCCCGCCATGCAGAGCATGTGCGAGCGCGGCCTCGGCACCGGCCTCGGCGCGCCGATCTGGGCGCTGCTGCCGTCGCTGCGCGATCAGCTCGCCCCGATGCTCGTCGCGGCCCGCGACCAGGGGCTCGTCACCTCGAACATCGACGTCGCGGTTCCGACCCCGAGCGCGCCCGGCGGGGTGCGACACCTGCAGATGAGCTTCTTCCCCCTGCGGCGCGACGTCAGCGACACGCGGTCCCAGGCCGACGGCGTCGGCCTGGTGATGAGCGACACGACCCTGCGCCGGCTGTCGGAGATGCGGCTCGCGGCGAGCGAGGAGCGCTTCCGCTCGCTGACCGAGGCGACCGCCGCCGTCGTCTGGACCACGACGCCCGAGGGCGAGTTCACCCGCGTCACCTCCGAGTGGACGCGCTTCACCGGGCAGACCCCGGAGCAGGCCGCCGGGCGGGGCTTCCTGGAGGCCATCCACCCGGAGGACCGCGCCGCCACCGAGGAGGCCTGGGCCCGGGCCGTCGCCTCGAAGAGCCTGTACGAGATCGAGCACCGCCTGCGCCGCCACGACGGCGCCTGGCGCCACATGGAGGTGCGGGGCGTGCCGATCCTGGAGCAGGACGGCCGCGTGCGCGAATGGGTCGGGGCGCATGCCGACATCACGGCGCGCAAGGAGGCCGAGCTGCAGCTCGAGACCGCCAAGCGGGCCGCCGAGGAGGCCAGCCGGGCCAAGAGCCAGTTCCTGGCCAACATGAGCCACGAGCTGCGCACGCCCCTCTCGGCGGTCATCGGCTACGCCGAGATGCTGCAGGAGGAGATCGAGGATCTCGGCGAGGAGAGCCTGCTCGCCGACATGCGCAAGATCGAGTCGAACGCCCGCCACCTGCTCGGGCTGATCAACGACGTGCTCGACCTGTCGAAGATCGAGGCCGAGCGGATGGAGATCTACCCGGAGAGCTTCGACGTCGCCGCCACGGTGCAGGACGTTGCCGCCACCGTCGAGGCGCTGGTGGCTAAGAAGGCCAACACCCTGACGGTCGAGGCCGGTACCGACCTCGGCAGCGCGCACACGGACGTCACCAAGCTGCGCCAGTGCCTGATCAACCTCCTGAGCAACGCCGCCAAGTTCACCGAGCGGGGCCGTATCACGCTCTCGACGTCCCGGACGCACGAGGACGGCATCGACTGGCTCACCTTCGGGGTGACGGATACCGGCATCGGCATGAGCGCCGAGCAGCAGGCCAAGCTCTTCCAGCGCTTCACCCAGGCCGACGCCTCGACGACGCGCCGGTTCGGCGGCACGGGCCTCGGGCTGGCGATCACCCGGGCCTTCGCGCACATGCTCGGCGGCGACGTCGCGGTGGCGAGCGAGCCCGGCCGGGGGACGACCTTCACCCTGCGCGTCCCGGCGCGGTTCGAGGAGCGGGACGTCCCGGGCGCGATGCCGGAGGCGGAGCCCGCGGCGGCCCCGTCGGAGGCGTCTGGCGAGCAGATCCTCGTCGTCGATGACGATCCGGCGACCCGCGACCTGCTCGCCCGCTTCCTGCGGCGGGACGGCTTCCAGGTCGTGACCGCCGAGGACGGTCGCGCGGGCCTGGCCAAGGCCCGGGCGTTGCGCCCGCGCGCGATCCTGCTCGACGTCACGATGCCGCACATGGATGGCTGGTCGGTGCTGCGGGCCCTGCGGGCGGACGAGGAGCTCGGCGCCACGCCGGTCGTCATGGTCACGGTGCTCGACGAGCAGAACCTCGCCTTCTCCCTCGGGGCGACGGACTACCTGCACAAGCCGGTCGAGTGGGGGCAGCTCCGGGAGGTGATGGAGCGGTTCAAGCCGACGCTGAGCGAGGGGCCGATCCTCGTCGTCGACGACGACGCCGATGCCCGCGAGCGCATGACCGCCCTGCTGACCCGGGAGGGCTGGCGCGTCGCCTCGGCCGAGAACGGCCTGGCGGGCCTGGAGGCGGTCGCCGCCCGCCGCCCCGGCCTGATCCTCCTCGACCTGATGATGCCGGAGCTGGACGGGTTCGGCTTCCTGCGCCGGCTGCGCGCCCGGCCGGAGTGGCGCGACATCCCGGTGGTGGTCCTGACCGCGAAGGACATCACCGCCGAGGACCGCCGCCAGCTCGCTGGGCAGGCGGACCGCATCCTGCAGAAGGGGCAGCTCAGCTTCGCCGACCTGGCGGCCGCCCTGCGCGGCATCGTCGAGCCGTCTGCCGCCGCCGACGGCGAGGCGTCGCAGGCCCCGCCCCCCGTCGCGCAGGCCGGCGTCACTACTCCAGGGTGAGCAGGGCCGCGTCACGCCGGCCGGTCCGGGGGTGGCGGGCGTAGTCGAGGCCGGGCCAGTCCGGCTCGTCGAGGCGGATCCCGTCGAAGGCGCGCAGGAGCGCGCCGCGGGTGAGGTCGCGCCCGGCGGCGGCGAGCGCCGCGCGCAGGAGCGACGCGGCCGTCCGGGCGAGGCGGTCGGCCGGCGCGGACGCGGCGTCGACCCCCGGCCCGCCGCTCGGGTTCGTGACCGCGAGCCGCACCCCTCTCCGCGCGAGGTCCGGCAGCACCGCGCCGACCTCCGGCCCGATCGCGTGGACGCGCGTGCCCGGCCTCAGCCTCCCGAGCAGGCCGCGCCAGCGGCCCGGCGCGACGAGCACGATCAGCTCGCCCGGAAGCGGCGCCGCGAGGCGGTCGGCGTCGAGGATCCGCCGCCTCGTCGCGGCGGGCAGCAGGGCCCGCCCCGCCTCGTCCGCCAGCACCGGCGCCTCGGGCGGCGCCGCGGCGAGCAGGGTGTCGGCCTGGTCGCGGCGCGAGGGCATCAGGCTGCGGACCTCGTCGGCGCGGACCGCGTCGTCGACCGGATCGAGGGGAAAGAGCAGCGGCAGACCGCCGTCGCGGTGGCGCGCGGCGGGGTCGGTCGCGAAGACCAGCGCGAGGAGGCCGCTCTCCTCGACCCCGGCATCCCGGACCCGCACCAGCTCGATGCGGCGCCCGTGCAGGCGCAGGCCCTCGCCGAGTTCCGCGCGCAGCCGCGCGAACAGCCCGGGACCGGCGGCGGCATCGACGCCGAGCCGGATCCGGTCGGGGGCGACGCCGCGGCGCTCGCTCGCCTCGAGCCGCGCGAGGTGGTCCCACAAGGCGGCCGCGTCGTCCTCGCCGGCGGGGTAGCGCGGCATCAGCGCCTGGAGCCGGCGCCCGCCGGCCCCGACGCCGTCGCGAAGGGCGGCGGCGAAGCTCGTCCGGTCGTAGGCCGGCCGCGCGAGGGCGGCGCGGGTCAGGGCCGACCAGGCGATCGGCGGCACCACCGCCCCGCTCTCCCGGCCGCCGGCCCCGTCCCGCCCGTGGCAGTCGCGGCACCCAGGCAGGACGAGGGCCCGCCCGCCCGCAGCGGCCGGCGACGCCCGCATGCCGCTGCGAAAGAGCGCGGCCGGGTCCGTCTGCGCGGCGGCGCCGGGACCGAGGACGAGGGCCGCGGCGGCAAGCGTCCGGCGCAAGGCCGCCCTCATCGGTCCGGGATCGCCAGGAGCGCCGCGATCAGCCGCTCCGGCGTCGCATCGGTGCCGTCGATCCGGGCGACGAAGCGTCCCCGGCGGTCGAACAGGAGGAAGAAGAAGGCGTGGTCCGACACGGAGCCGAACTGCATCCCGAGCCCGTCGAGCAGCGGGATCAGCTCCGCGAAGCTCCCGGTGAGGAAGCGGCGCGAGGCTCCGGGCGCGAATTGCTCCGCGTGCCGCCGCAGGTCCTCGGGCCGGTTGTCGGGATCGAGGGTGAGGGTCACGAGGCGGACGTCGCCGCGGCCCTTCGCGGCGAGCCCGTCCTCGACCTGGGTGACCTGGAGGTCGGAGATCGGGCACTGGACCCGGCAGCCGATGAAGGTGAACGACACGAGGGTGACGCCCTGGCCGAGCACGTCGCGCCGGAAGCGGACCGGGCGGCCGTCCGTCCCGCGCAGCTCCGCGTCGAGCACGACCGGCTCCGGCGCCCGGGCGGGCGCCACCACCGAGGCCGGCCGCGCCGTCGGCGCCAGGGCGACGAGGACGGCCAGCGCCAGCGCGGGCGCGCCGGTCCGGCTACGGGCCGGACGCCGCCTCATCGCGGGGCCTCCGGCGCGTCCGGGCGCAGGTCGACGACGGCCGGTTCGGGGCGCCGCGAGGAACCGTCCGCGAGGCTGATCGCGTAGAGTGCCGGCGCGGCCCGGAACGGCGGCGTCACGAAGCCGTCGCCCCGCGGGTCCGCCGCGACGTCGCGGACGTCGCTGCCGTCGAGGGCGGTCAGCCGGACCCTCAGGGCGGCGCCGGGCCGGGCGGCGGGCCCGTCGCGCAGGCGGATCGCCAGGGTCACGCTCCCGGCCGCCCGGGCGTCGACCTCGGCCTCGAGCCGCGGCGCCGGCGGCGGCTCCTCCACGGCCCGGACGGGAATCGGCAGGCAGGCCGTCGTGCCGCCGATCCCCGTCGTGGTGACGAGCTCCCACCGGCCGCCCCGCGGCAACCGCGCCGTCGCCTCGAAGCGGCCCTCGCCCCGGGAGACGAGCGAGCGCGGATAGGCGGCGAGGGCGACCGGCGCATCGCCCTTCAGGGCGATCGCCTGGGCGGGGGCGGAGGACAGGCCGCCGCCCGCCAGCACCGTGTGCAGGATGCGGCCGCCGGGCCGAATCACCGCCACCGCCGAGAGCGGCGTGAGCGGCGCCATCATCGGGCCGCGGCGTGGCCCCGGGTCTGGCCCGGCCGGGCCGTTAAGGCGCACGTCGCGGACGGCCGCGTCCCCGTCCCGGAGCGCCGCGAGGTCGACGACCGTGACGACCGGGCGGCTCGGCCAGGTGAGGAAGATCGCGGCGCCGAGGATCACCGCCTCGTCGAAGGGCTCCGGCGCCGAGAAGCCGTGGACGCGCCGCCCGAGGGTGAGGTCGAGGACGGAGAGCTCGAGTGCGCCGGATTCATGCCGGGACAGGACGACCGCCCAGCGGCCCGCCTCGTCGGCGCGGATCGCCACCGGCGCGCCGGGAGCGTCGAGGTCGTCGTCCCGGTCGGGGGAATCGGCGTAGACGCGGACGAGGCGCTCCTGCCGGACCGTGAGCGCGGCGTCGGGCGTCGCCGCGGCGACGGGCGCGAGGCGGCCGGGCGCGAACCGCGCCACCACCTGGCCGGTGCCACGGTCGAGCATCAGGCCGGAGCCGTTCCGCCCCGCCGCGAGGAGGCGGCCGGGACCCGCCTCGTGCAGGACGACCGGGCCCGCCAGGGGCAGGCGCAGGAGCGTGGCGCCGCCCCGGTCGAGGAGCCGGACATGCGCGTCCTCGGCCGCCCAGAGCCGTCCGTCCGGCGCCGCCAGGAGCCCGTGCGGCCCGGCGAGCCCGGCGGCGAGGACGGCGGGGCGGCCGAAGGGCAGCGGCACCGTCACCACGTCGCCCCGGTCGGGCCGGCCGTAGACCAGCTCGCCGCGGCCCGGATGGACCACGAAGCCTCCCGGCCGGCCGCCCATCGGCACGATCCCCGCCACGATTCGCGCCGCGGCCGGGCGGTGCGGATCGACGATGGCGACGCGGTCGGCCGCGTCGAGGGTGACGAGGGAGAGCCCCGCCAGGGGCACGTCGTCGCCGGAGAGGCGCCCGGTCACCCGCGCGGCCCGGGCCGAGTCCTGGCAGGTCGAGGCGTTCGGGCCGAGGGGCCGCAGCCAGGCGACCGGGCCGGTGACCCGCGCGGCGGCGCCCGCGGCATCGCGGAAGTCGAGGCGGATCCGGAACGGCGCCTCGACTGGCGCCTCGGCGAGATCGGTTCCGTCGAGGTCGGCGAGGCTCGCCGCGACCGCGAGGCCGGCGCTGCCGAAGGCCGCCGGGCCCCCGTCCGCGTCGCGGGCCGCCCGGTCCCACCCGGCGGCCGCGAGGCCGCCGAGGAGGAGCGCCGGGGCGATCCGGCTCACGGCCGGCACGACGGCGCGTCCGCGGCGGCGGGGGTCACGGCGACGTGCCCCCAGGCGCCGGCCGCGAAGATCGCCTGCGGCCCGTCGCGGTAGAGGTACGTGCCGGGCTGCCGAGAGGCGCAGAGCGAGGCCGTGAAGGCCTTGCCCGGCGCGAGGTGGCCGGAATGCCCGGTGCCGAAGCCCGGCAGCAGGTCGTCGTAGGACGCGCCGAGGGTCACGAAGGCGCGGTGGCGGGCGCGGCCGGCGGGGTGCGCGAGGCGGATCATCATCTCCTCGCCGGCCCGCGCGTCGAGGGTCGGGGTCGGGACCGGGGCGTGGGTCGGCGAGAAGAAGGTGCGGGGGAACACCACCGCGTTGAGGTTCGTGCGGTCGTCCGGATAGGTCCGCAGGCCGAGGGCGCCACCGAGGCGCCGGGCGAAGGGCGCCGTGCGGTAGCTCACGCCCTTCTCGCCGAGATCGTAGGAATCGTCGCAGACGGGGCAGTTCGGCAGCGGGTGCCCGGGATGGCCGTCGACCGTGACCGGCACGGGTCTCGGCCCCGGTCCCGCCCAGCGGCGGCTCCAGAGGTTCAGCCCGTCCTGGACCATCAGCGCGTGCTCGCGGATCGCCGCCTCCGGGATGCGCACCGGGCAGGCCCCGCCGCGGTCCGCCGCCCCGGGCGGGCAGAGCCTGAGCGGGGCGACGCGGATCGGCTCGCCGCCCTGGCTCCGGGTCCGGGAGACGACGTGGATCGGGTCGCTCCCCTCCGGGCGGCCCGGATAGGTCGCCCCTTGTGGCTCGACGATCAGCATGCCCGACAGGCCGTGGGACGCGTGGCCGATCAGGTCGCCTGCCACGCGGATCGGCAGCGCGCCGGCCGCGTACGGAATGGCGGACAGGAACTCGCCCTGGCGTTCGCCCAGGTAGTCGGCGAGCCGCTTCGCGACCTCGTCGGCGTTGTCCGCCTCCGAGCCCGTGGCCGTGGCCGAGAAGTCGAGGGCCGTCCGTCCGTTCGCGGCGCAGAGCAGCACCGTCAGGAAGGCGAACTCGACGCGGTCGGGCCCGCAGCCGGCCCGGGGCCTGGTCTCGATCCGGATCGCGGAGAGCCTGCTGTCGGCGGGAAGCTGCCAGGGCAGGAGCCGCTGCAGGGCGCGGGCATCCACGCTCAGCGCGCCGGCGTAGAACGTGACCGTGGTCCACGAACGGTCGGGCAGGCACCGGCCCGCGCCGAGGCTGCACGGTGCCGGATCCGACCGCTCGAGCTCCCGCGCCTCCGCCTCGGTGAGGAGCGGAGACGTCTGGTTGACCCCGAACGGGAACGGCACGCCGTTGCGCGGGGAGGTCACGGCGGCCGGCAGGGTGAAGGTGACGCGGGTCGACGGCCATAGGTCGCGGCCGCTCCCTCCGAGCTGGTGCGGATCGGTGTTGAGCGGCACGATCTTCGGCATCAGCGCGTCGCCCGGCAGGTCGCGCATCCCGACCGGGGCAGTGCCGCTGCCCTGCTGCAGCGCGTTGATCATCACCGCGCTGACGCAATCGCCGGCATTGACCCGCAGCACGTAGGGCTCGGGCCGGTCGACGCCGGCGTAGCGTTGCTTGAGCATGGCGACGATGTCCTCGCGCCGCGGCAGCGCCTGGGCCTGGAGGACGTCGTAGAACGTCCGGACCTCGCGGGGACCGGTCGCGGGATCCGGCGGCACGATCCGCCGCAGGTCGTCGAACGGCAGCGACACGATCATCAGACCGTCGGGATCGGAGAGGCCGGTCCGCCCGTCGTAGGGAAGACCGCGGATCGGGCCGTCGAGGATCTCGTCGGCCCGGACCGCCACCATGATCGTCTCGACCGTCTGCGCGCCCGCCGGGCAGACGAGGGCCTGGGCCGTTGCCACCCGGGGCGGGGCCTCGTCCTCCTCCGGGGCGGCGGATTCCAGGGCCGGCGCATCGGGCCTCGCCGCGACGCCGTCCGTGCGGACGGGCCGGAACCGCTCGCGGGCGGCCGGCCGGTCCCCGGTGAGGCAGTCCCTCGCGGTCGGGTCGCGCAGGCAGCGGGCGAGGTCGAAGGAGCCGGGCCGGTCGTAGATGCGCACGAGGCCCCAGGCCCCGTTCCAGATCGCGTCCGCGGAGCCGAAACTGTACATGTAGTCGAGGGCCTGCCGCAGGTCGCGCTCCTTGAGGCCGGCCTTCTCGAGGTCGATCTGCTTGCGGAAGGTGTCGAGGTTCAGGCTCGGTCCGGTCACCGACTGGTTGCGCAGCCTGTCGCCCGCCCAGGGCCGCCCGGGCGGAGCGTCGCCCAGGGCGGCGCGTGGCGCGCGCAGGCGCCCCGAGCTGTCGGCATACGAGGCGGTGGCGGCGACCGCGGCACCGCGGGGGCCGCCGTCGCCCGGCCGCCGGGCGGCGAGGCCGGTGCCCGGCAGGTCGGCGTAGCCGGGGGCGGTCGCGCTGAGGCGCCCGCCGATCTCGAAATGCTCCGAGAGTCCGATCTCCTGGGCCGAGGTGACGCCGAGCAGGTTGTCGCAGCCGCCGATCAGGCGCTCGAACGTCGTCCAGAAGCCGGCGGCGGGCCCGGTCCGGTCGACGAGGCCCGTGAGGTCGCGCGGGCGTCCGTCGCGGGCGTCCCGGTCGTCGTGGCAATGCTCGTTGCGGGGGCGCAGGGCCGTGGCGAGGCGGCCGAGATGCGCGCGGGCCGTCGGGTAGGCTTGGTCGGCGTTGCGCCGGAAGGCGACGCCCTCGATATGGAAGGTGTGCTGCACCTCCTGCGCGCCCTGGACCATGCGCAGCAGGAGGCGCTCGCGGGCATAGGCCTCGATGACGGGCGTGCACGGATCGCCGTGGCCCTCCGTCGTCTCCCGGTCCCGGGCCGCGTCCCGGCGCGTCCAGGCGCTGCGGAAGACGTTGGCGAGGTCGCCCGCCTCGCCCCGGCGCTGGGCGCGGACGTCGTCGTGGTTCCGCTGGTGCTGCCGGCCCGCCTCGTTCTCGCCCGCGGGCCCGACGCCGCCAGACCCGGCGAGGGAGCACGGATTGTCGGCGAAGGCGAACTTGTCTCCGCTCGCGTCCCGGGCGCCGACCCTGAGGGGCACCGGTTCGTTGCGGTAGTTCACCAGGTAGGGGTCGTGGTGCTTCTGGCTGAAGGATTCCGGGCGCGGCGGGGCTGCGACCGGCCGGCCATGGGCCTCGCGCCACGCGGCGGCGTGCGTCGCGAGGGCGGTCACCTGGCCGGCGTGCTCCGGCTTGCGCGCGGCGTCCTCGGCGGCGCTCGCCGGCTCGTCGACCGGGATCTGGCCGGCGGCGGTCACGCAGAGCCCGGCCCGCCGCGCCGGGATGCTCTCGCCCGGCTCGATGTCGGGATCCTGCCGTGCGGCGTCGGCGAGGTCCTTGACCTCGCAGCGAGCCTCGGCGACGAGCCGCGCCATTCCCTTCGGCGTCCGCTGCGCGGCGGCGCTCTCGGCGTCGAAATCCTGCGGCGGCTGCTTGGCGCCGTCGTAGAGCAGGGCGAAATCCGCGATCGCGAGGGCGAACTCGCGGGTGTTGGGGTGGATCGGGTCGCCCACCCGGTTCCGGTCGGTGACGGCCTCGACGACCGCGCGGGCGCCGACGAGGCCGCGGCCGCCCTCGATGAGGCGTGGCGTCACCGGCTCGCCCGCCGCCGGCCATTCGGGCGGCGGCACCCGGTCCGGCATGTCGGCGCGGGCCTGCTCGGGGCCGGCGTAGCGCTCGACGCCGTGGGTGTTGGGCTCGATCAGCAGCGCCGCGTAGTAGCCGTGCTGCTGGATGTTGCTCGGCCCGAAATGGTCGTGCGTGAACACGGTCCGGAGCGTCCGGTCGGCCGCCTTGCCGTCGCCGGTGTTGGACAGGATCGGGTCGGCGAACCAGCGCTGCACCGTGGTCTGGAAGTAGGTCCGGCGGTTCCCCGCGCCCTTGCGCCACCAGAGCTGCGCCGCCCGCAACTGCCGGCGCGCCTCGGCCATCGCGCCGGCGTCGTTCCGCGCCACCGCGTCCTCCAGGGCGGCCTTGGCGGCGGCGAGGTCGGCGCATTCGGACCCGCGCGGGGCGACCCCGGCGGCCTCGCCGGCGATGCTGCCCTCCGGCTTCCGGGCGGCGCAGATCCGCGCCAGGATCTCGTCGGGCGCGAAGGTGCCGTCCTCGTAGTTGAAGCCGTTGCCCGAGCCGTCGGCGGAGGTGACGTCGAACTTCACCAGGTGGATGTGCTGGCCGATCGTGTCGGTCGGCACCCGGAGCTGGAAATCGTCGAGCTCGAGGTCCTTGGGCAACTCGTTGGTGTGCCGCAGCTCGATGCACTCGCCGGAGAAGCCGCGGAAGAAGAACGGCTCGGCCCGGGCGCTGCGCGACTCCTTCCAGGCGTCTGCCTCTGCGGTGAGGACGGCGATGCGGGCCTGGGGGTCGTGCCAGCCGGCGCGGTTGACCGTCATGTCGAACTGGATCGCCGAGACGTCGTAGCGGCGAAAGCCCAGCAGGCCCGGATCAGGCACGAAGTCGAGGTTGCCGCGCAGGGCCCGCAGCAGGCCGTCCCCCGCGACCGCCGGGTCGGCTTTGCGCGTCAGGACCGCGTCCTCGAACCGGTCGCGCTCGGCCGCGCCGGCGCGAAACCCGACGAAGCGCCGGAACGGGCTGGCGGCCAGGGTGGAGGCGGCCCCGCACGGGTCGGCGTAGGGCGCACCCGGGACGGGCGGCGCACCGTTCACGGCGAAGCCCGCCGGGTCGAGCCGCGCCGCGCCGCCGAGCGGCGGCAGGCGCAACGACGGGTAGCTGCCGAGGGTCTGCGGCCCGACCGGGTCGCCGGCCGCATTGCGCAGGGGCAGCGCGCCGCCGCCCGGGCGCTTGCCGTCATGGTGGAAGCCCATGGCGTTCTGCTCGAGCCGCGTCCCGGCATGGGGCAGGACCTTGAGGTCGAGCCGCTCGTAGTCCGAGGTCGCGTCGCCGAGCGCCAGCATCCGCGGCACCAGGGTCGGGGCGAGCCCGGCGAGGACCGAGGGGTCGGACCGGGCCGCCTGCTTCTCGGCCGCGGTCAGCACCGACGGCAGGGAGAGGCCGCCGGTGATCACGTGGCGCGGCAGGCCGCCGTCGAGGAGGCGCCCCTCCGCGCCCTCCGCGAGGTCGCGCGCCATGTCGAGGGGCGGCTGCGGCGCGCGGTGCCCGGGCTCGCCGGCGATGAAGAACGGGTAGCCGGGCATCCCGTCGGCGGCCTCGGCCACGGTCTCGGGAGCCGTGTAGACCGGGAGGAGCGGCGCCGCCTCGCCCGGGACCGGCACGACGCCCGGGACCGGCGTGCCCCGGTCCTTGCCGGTGCCGAGCCACTGGCCGCCCCTGAGGGCGACGGAGCCCTCCCGCCGCTCGGTCCGCGCCGTGTTGGGGAGGACCGACAGGCCGGGCTGCTTCTGCCCGTCGGGGAGCACGCGGGTGCCGTCCTCCATGACGTCGTGGACGCGCCACAGGGCCCACATGCCCTGCGCGAAGTGCGGGTAGAGGTGGCAGTGGAAGATGGCGTCGCCGACCGTCCGGTTGCGGTTGCCGGAGCCCTTCGCGGCCTCCCACCAGCCCCGGGCGCCGGCGGGTGCGCGCTCGTCGCGGTAGCGGTCGAGGCCGCCGTGGTAGATGCGGTAGGTGAAGCCCTGCTGCGGCGCGATGGTCTGGCTGTCGAGGTAGGCGCCGCGGTTCTCGTCGTTGCCGGCGAACCACTGGTGGCTGTGCAGGTGGAAGACGTGCGTCTCCTTGCCGATGTGGAGGTTCCGGAAGACGACCTTGTCGTTCAGGTAGCTGTGGTGGACGTTCGAGGGATCGTCCGGGTAGTTCTCGAGCAGCGCCGGGTCGCCGTTGGCCCAGCTCTCGAGGAAGAACTCCTCGTAGAGGCATTCCGGACAGTTGGCGGTGGGGCCGATGCCCTTGCGGTTGGCGAGCACCATCGCGCCCGCGCCCGAGGACCCGTAGTTGATGGCGAAGCCGTCGCGGGCGGCGGAAAGCTGCCCGAACTGCGACAGCTCCCGCTGCGGATCGGCGTAGTAGGTCTTCAGCTCGTCGTGGAAGACGACGGTGAACTCGCGGAACGGCGCGCGGGCCTCCTGGTCGAGGCGGATCGCGGTGCGCCGGTCCTCGCCCGTCAGCGCCGGATTGATCGGCGGCAGGGCGCGGCCGGGATCCGGCACGATGACGGCGTTGAGGTCGCCGTGCACCAGCTCGGCCCGGGCGTAGGCGATGCCGTCGACGGTCTCGCGGCCCGGGCAGGGCCGGACGACCTCCAGCACCGGGACCGGCGCGGTGCCGCACGGATGGGCGTCCGGCCGCGCATCGCGGGAGCCCGGAGCCCCGGAGGCCGCGGCGTAGTCCGGCGCCCCGGACCGGGCGTGGCGGATCGCGACCGCGCCCTGCCCTGCCTTGCCCGGCCAGACCTTGTCGAAGGCGGCGCTCGAGACCTGGCTGCGCAGGGCCCGCGCGCCCGGCGGCTCGACGATCAGCGCGCCGAACAAGCCGTGCGTGGCCGAGCCGGCATCACCCTCCCCGCCCGCGGGCGCGGCCAGGCTTGAGAGGAGGTGCGTGCCCTCGCGCTCGAGCCGGAAGCGGCAGACGAAGGAGCGGCCCGGCGGCACGGAGGCGAGGCCCAGGCAGGCATCCGGCACCGTCTCGCCGACCGGCAACGGCTCGAGGCCGGGAATCGAGAGCGACAGGCCGCGGGTCGCCGGCCAGTCGCCGCGGCGCTCCTCGGCGGCGGCCGCACGCTCCTCCGCGTTCGCCTGCCGCTCGATCCTGTCGGCCTCCCGGCACTGCGCCTCGAAGGCCGTGCGCTCGTCCCGGCGCGTGGGCCGCGTGCCGTCGTCGCTCTGGCGGTTCCCGCACCACGTCTCCGAGATGCCCGGCTGCGCCGGCCTGAGCAGGTTGGTGAGCTTGATCTCGAGGATGTCGCCGACATTCGCCCGCAGGGTCAGCGGCCGCGCCCGCTTGCAGTCCTTCAGTCGGACGGCTCCCGGGGTCAGCGCCCCCTCCCCGGCCTCCGTGCCGTCCCGGTCGCGGCACTGGTCGGCATCCGTCGCCGTGCCGGGCCCGAGGGCCGAGACGTCCCGGCGCAGGGCGAACACCATCCCGTAGGGATTGAACGACCCGAACCGGTTGTAGACGATGAGCTGGTCGAGCGCGACGACGTCGGCATGGACGATCCGGCGGGGCGCCGCCGCAACGGCATCGCCGGCCGCAACCCGGGCGGCCGCCTGGACGGCCTCTCGGTCCGTCTCTCGGGCTGTTCCTTGGGCGGCCGCGGCGGCGATCCCGCCCCCGATCAGGAGCGCCAGCGCCGCGACGCAGCGCGCCAGGGCCGAGGGCTGCCCTCCCGCCGCCGGGCCCGAGCCGCGCGCGCGGACCGTCAGGCTGTCGTGGGGACGTGGAGAAAGCATCGCTCTCCTCCGACGGCTCTTGCGACGGTCCCCGGACCGCCCCGGCGGCGATCATCGGCTGCGGCCCCCGCGGTCCGCAAGCTACATTTTATGTATTGCCAAATAGAGATCGCTGTTTTGTCACGGAAACTGAGCGTCTAGGCGCGCCGACAGGCGGTGGTTCGGCGCGATCGGTAGCGCCATCCGCCTTTCGGCGGAGGGTGGCCCCGCCTTTCGGCCGATGCCGATCCCGGTGTCGCGCAGCATCGTGAACACTCCGGCGGAAGGCGTCGCGGGCCCTGTTGGAGCGGGCCGCCACCGGATAGCCTGCGGATCGAGACCGGGACGAGCCCGGCGACCATCGACGGGGGGGAATTCACGATGCCGACGCGCAGAACGGTCATGCAGCGGGTGGGGGCCGGCCTGCTCCTCGCTCCCCTCGCCTCACCATCGGTGCGGGCCGAGGCGACGGCCCTGCGCCTGAGCATGGGCTCGCCGATGCCCCAGCACCACCCGGCCACGACCTGCCTCGTCGAGGCGCTCGACGCCATTCGGGCCGAGAGCAACGGCCGGATCGACATCACGCTCTATCCCGACAGCCAGCTCGGCAGCGAGCTGAGCATGCAGTCGCAGCTGCGCTCCGGCGCCATCGCGTTCACCCTCACCTCGGCGAGCTCGCTGCAGACCCTGGCGCCGCTCGCCGGGATCCCGGGCGTCGCCTACGCCTTCCCGGGCTACGTGCCGCTCTGGGCCGCCCTCGACGGGGGACCGTTGAGCGAGCGCATCCGGGAGGCGCTCGGCCGGTTCGGGCTGCGGGCCTTCCGCGTCGTCGACAACGGCTTTCGCGACGTGATCACCGGCGTCAGGCCGATCACGGCGGTGTCCGACCTGCAGGGCCTGAAGATCCGGGTGCCGCCGAGCCCGCTGCTGACCTCCCTGTTCAAGGCCCTCGGCGCCTCCCCGACCACCATCAACCTCGCCGAGACCTACGCCGCCCTGCAGACGCGGGTGGCCGACGGGATGGAGAACTCGCTGCCGCAGATCGAGGCGACGAAGGTCTACGAGGTCCAGAAGTACCTCTCGCGGACCGGGCACAGCTGGGACGGGCTGTGGATCCTCGCCCATGGCCGGACCTGGGACGGGCTTCCCCGCGACGCGCAGGAGCTGATCGGCCGGCACTTCGACGCGGCGGTCGAGCGGCAGCGGCAGGCCTTCTCGCGCATGAACGCCGAGGGCGAGGCGCGGCTCCGGGCGAAGGGCCTCGTCATCAACACGCCGGACCGCGCGCCCTTCCGGGAGGCCCTGGTGAAGGCCGGCTACTACGCCGAGTGGAAGGCGAAGTTCGGGCCCGAGGCGTGGGGGGCACTCGAGCAGTTCACGGGTCCGCTGTGAGCGTGACGCCTGGGGCTCCCGGTCCGTCGTTCCCACCGGGGGCTCGCGAAAGTCGTCAGACCCCCGCTGGCGCGCGAAGCGGGCCGTAGGTGGCCCGGTAGCTCCGCGGCCCGATCTTCGGGAGCAGCAGGTTCCTCGCCCAGCTCGGGATCCGCGCGGTGCGCGACAGGCGATCGGTCATGGTCTGGACATGCGCGACCCGGGGCCGGCGCAGCCGCTCGTACTCCGCGCCGATGCGGTCCCAGTCCGCGCGTCCGGACAGCAGTCCGGCGAGCACCAGGGCGTCCTCAAGGGCGAGGGCGGCGCCCTGGGCCCAGACCGGGGCGGTCGCGTGCGCCGCGTCGCCCACCAGGACGGTGCGGTCGCGGGTCCAGGCCGGGATGCGGACCTCCTCCAGGGGCGAATGATAGATCGCCGCGGGTCGCGACAGGGCCGCGTCGAGCGTGTCGCGCACGAGGCGCGGGAACGGCGCGAAGGCGGCACGCAGCGCCGCCGGATCGGCCCCCGCGTCCGGACCCAGGCCGGCCGAGACCCACCCGTAGGCCTCGCCGCGGTCGACGGGGATGAGCAGGAACAGGGCCCCGGCCCCGGCCCACAGCGTCCAGGCGTCGACGCCCGGGTTGGGCGTCATGAAGCGCCAGCTCTGCGTGGCCAGCACGGCCGCGCCGGGGCCTCCGCCCCCGAACAGGCCGCGGCGGACCGTCGAGTGTACGCCGTCCGCTCCGACGAGCAGGCCGCCGGCCTCGGTCGACCCGTCCTCGAGATCGACCGCGACCCCCTGCGGCTCCGGCCGGATCGCGGCGATCCCGGTGCCTCGCCGGACGTCGTCAGGCGGGAGGTCGGCTTGCAGCATGCGCAGCAGGTCGGCCCGCCGCAGGCAGTGCGGGCCGGTCTCGACGCCCCAGAACGCCTCCTCGTCGACGGCGAAGAGGAGGCGGTCGCGCTCGGTCCGGTACTCGCGCCGGCGCACCCGCGACCCGACCGCGCGCAAGGGTCCCAGCAGGCCGAGCTGGGCCAGGGCGTGCACCGCGTTGCCGGGCAGGTTGATGGCGAGCCCCGCATCCGTCTGCACCCCGCGACGCTCGAGCGTGAGCGAGGGGCTGCCGCGCTGGGACAGGGCGCGGCGGACGGCGAGGCCGGCGATGCCGCCCCCGGCGACGAGCACCCGGCCGGCGGATTCCGTGTTCATGCGACGTCGCGTCCTTCCCGTGCCTGCCCCCCGAGACGCGCCTCTATGCCCGATCCGTGCCGGTTTGGCCGCCCCCACGCGCGCCGGCGGGAGAAAAGCCGGGCACCACCGCACCGGGCCCCGGGCGGACCCGCGCTCGGCGGGCGCGGCACAGGCCGGGAGTGCGATCTCCCGGATGTGTCAGGGCGCGCGGATGGCGCGATGCGGTGTCCGGAGCATTCCGGACGGTCGCGTCACTCTCCCGGCGTCGCCAGCCCGCCGGGCGGGGCCTCGCCGGCCGCCGCGTCCTTGCTCTTGGACCGGCCCGCGCGCAGGCGCCCGGTCCGGGCCGCGACCCCGCGATAGAGCCGCTTCGGCAGGTCGGAGATGACGCACATCAGGCAGAACACCGCCGGCACGAAGATCAGCGACAGGATCGTCGAGAACAAGAGGCCGCCGATCACCGCGATCGCCATCGGCGAGCGGAACTCGCCGCCGGCCCCGACCGCGAGGGCGCTCGGCACCATGCCGGCCACCATGGCGATGGTGGTCATCACGATCGGCCGGGCGCGCTTGCGGCCGGCATCGATGATCGCCTCGTTGCGGTCCATGCCGTGGCGCATCGCCTCGATGGCGAATTCCACCAGCATGATCGCGTTCTTGGTGACGATGCCCATCAGCATCAGGATGCCGATCCAGACCGGCGTGGTGAGCTGCTTGCCGGTGATGAGGAGCGCCATCACGGCACCGCCGAGGGAGAGCGGCAGGGAGAACAGGATGGTGATCGGGTGCAGGAACGAGCCGAACAGCATCACGAGCACGGCGTAGACCATCAGCAGGCCCGCCTGCATCACCTCGGCGAAGCCCGCGGAGAGCTCGGCGAGGTTCTCCGCATCGCCCGACTGGCTCACCTGCACGCCCTTGGGCAGGTTCTTCATCACCGGCAGAGCGTCGATGCTCTTGAGCACGTCGCCGAGGGCCGCGGTGCCGACGAGGTCCGCTGCCACCGTGGCCTGGCGCTCGCGGTCGTAGCGCGCGATGTTGGCCGGTCCGTCCTGGAAGCTGAGGTCGGCCACGGCCGAGAGCGGCACGCCGCCCTTGGCGGCCGGGCTCGGGATGCGCAGGCCCTCGATGACCGACCAGTTGAGCCGGGCGTTGTCGTCGAGCTGGACCCGGACCGGGACCAGCCGGTCGCCGGCGTCGAACTTGGCGAGCGCCGGGCCGACATCGCCGATGGTGGCGACGCGGATCGTCTCCGACAGCGTGTCGGCGGTGATGCCGAAACGGGCCGCGAGGTCCATCCGCGGGCGGATGCGCAGCTCCGGCCGGTCGAGGGTGGCGCCCGAGATCACGTTGGCCACCGTCGGCAGGCGCCGCATCTGGTTGGCGAGCTCGTTGGCCACGCTCGCCACCGTGCGGCTGTCCTGGCCGTTGACCACGAGCGAGATGGCGCGCAGGCCGTTCTCGTCCACGAACCAGTAGCGGATGTCCGGGATCTCCTGGAGCCGCCGCTCCACCTGCTGCTCGAGGGCGTGCTGCGTGACCGTGCGCTCGGACTTGTTGGTATAGTTCAGGATCAGGGAGGCGCGGCGCACCTCGGCGGTGCCCTGCGGCACGCGCCCGCCGTTGACGAAGACGCTCTTCACCTCCGGGATCTTGTGCAGCTCGGTGACGATGCGGTCGGTGACCCGCTGGGTGTCGGAGACGAGGGAGCCCGGCGGCAGCTCGATCGAGAGCAGCGAGCGGGCGGTGTCCTGGGCCGGCAGGAAGCCCTCGGAGAGGAGCCGCATGCTGGCGATCGAGGCGGCGAACAGGCCGATGCCGAGGAGCACGGTGAGGAAGTAGTACTTCACCGACTTGGTGACGAGCCAGACATAGGCCCGCTCGACCCGGCCCGGCGGCTTCTCCTCGTGCACCTCCGGCTTCATGATGTAGGCGGCGAGCATCGGCGTGACGAAGCGTGCGGCGAGCAATGAGAACAGCACCTGCACGGCGATCGTGATGCCGAACTGCTTGAAGAACTGGCCGGCGATGCCGCCCATGAAGCTCGCCGGCGCGAAGATCGCCACAATGGTGAAGCTGATCGCGATGACCGCGAGCCCGATCTCGTCGGCGGCGTCGATCGCCGCCTGGTAGGGCGACTTGCCCATGCGGATGTGGCGGACGATGTTCTCGATCTCGACGATCGAATCGTCGACCAGGATGCCGGTCGAAAGGGTGACGGCGAGGAAGCTCACGAGGTTGAGCGAGAAGCCGAGCATGTCCATGGCCCAGAAGGCCGGGAAGATCGACAGGGGCAGCGACACCGCCACGATGATCGTGGTGCGCAGGTTGCGCAGGAACAGGAACACCACGATCACGGCGAGCGCCGCACCCTCGAACAGGGTCTTGATCGCGGCCTCGTAGTTGCCGACCGTGTAGTCGACCGAGGTGTCGATGAGCGTCAGCTTGACGTCCGGGTACTCCTCCTGGATCTGGTCGACCTTCGCCTGCACGGCCTTGGCCACGACCACGTCGCTGGCGCCCTTCGCGCGCTTGATGCCGAAGGCCACGACGGGCTTGGCGTCGAGGCTCGCGAAGGTGCGCCGGTCCGCCACCGTGTCGGTGACGACGCCGAGATCCTGCAGCCGGATCTGCCCGCCGGTGGCGAGCGGGATCATCACGCCCTTCAGCTCGTCGAGGGAGCGGGCGCCGGCGAGCGCCCGGATGGCGTAATCCTGGCCGCCGAGCTGGGTGCGCCCCCCCGCCACGTCGACGTTGATGCCGCGCAGGCGCCGGCTGACGTCGACGGCGGTGAGGCCGAAGGCCTGGAGGCGGTCGGGATCGAGGGAGACCAGGATCTCGCGCTCGACGCCGCCGATGGTCTCGAACTGCGCGACGCCCCGGATGCTCTGCAGGCGCCGCTTGACCACGGTGTCGACGAACCAGGACAGCTGCTCGGGAGTCTTGCCCGGCGCCGCCGCCGCGTAGGTCACGATCGGCAGGCCGACGACGTCGACCCGCTGGATCAGCGGCGTCTCGGCGTTGCGCGGCAGGTCGGCCTGGATGCGGGTGATGGCGTCCTTGACGTCGTTGAGGGCCCGGTCGGTGTTGGTCTCGAGGCGGAACTGCACCGTCGTCACCGAGATGCCGTCGGTGACGGTCGAGGAGATGTGGCGCACGCCCTCGACGCCGGAGACGCCGTCCTCGATCGTCTTGGTGACCTGGGTCTCCAGCTCCGCCGGCGCTGCCCCGAACTGCGCCACCGCCACCGAGATGATCGGGATGTCCGCCGAGGGCAGCCGGGTGATCGGCAGCTTGGTGAAGCTCATCCAGCCGAGGATCAGCAGGATGAGAGAGATCAGGATCGAGGGCAGCGGCTGGCGGATCGCCCAGGAGGAGACGTTCAGGGACAAGGGCGACCTCGCCTCGGTTGATGGTCGGATCAGGGAAGGGTTGGTGCCGTCAGAAGGTCGCGCCGGCGTTGACAACCACCGCCTCGCCCTCGGCGAGCCCGCTGCGGACCTCGACCTCGTCCTCCGACGAGAAGCCGATGGTGACCCGGCGGGTGTCGACGCGGCCGTCGCGGGCGACCACCTGCACGCTGGTCTGGTCGCTGCGGCGCAGGAGGGCGGAGCGCGGCACGGCGATGCCGCAGCTCGAGGCCGTGTCCACCAGGGCCCGGGCGAACTGGCCCGGCCGCAGCCCGGAGCCGGCGGGCAGCGAGACGAGCGCCCGGCCGAACTGCGTCGCCGGATCGACGTCGGTCGCCGGCACCCGGACCTCCCCGCGCAGGGATGCGCCGGCATCGGTCTGGATGCGGGCGGTGGCCCCTTGGCGCACCCGGGTGACGTAGAGGCTCGGCACCTGCACCATGAGGTCGAGCTCCCGGTCGGTGATGACGCGCATCAGAGGCTCCGCCTGCGGGCCCGTGAGGGCGCCGACCTGGGCGGTGCTGCGGCCCACGATCCCCGCCTCCGGGGCCTTGAGCGCGAGGTTCGCCGGCAGGCGGGCCGCCGATGCGGCGGACGGATCGTCGGGCGCGACGCGGGCGAGGCGCACCAGCTCCTGCCCTGCGGTCACGGCGTCGCCCTCCTGCGCGAGCACCTCGGCGACGCGGTATCCCTCGACCGGGAAGGCCAGGTAGGCGTCGCGCCGGGGCATCACGTAGCCGGTGACCCGCACGGCATCGGAGAAGCAGGCCCTCCGGGCCTGGGCGGTGGCGGGGGGCGTGTCCGGCACCCCGGCCGCCGCGGCGGCGCCGGGCAGGGCGAGCCCGGCGGCGAGGAGCCACGCGGCGGCGGGCGCGGTCCGAAGACGGTCACGAGACATGGACGGCTCGACGCTCTCGAGGGGACGCCCGCGGCGCCGGGTTCGGGCAAGGTCGTGGAATGGCCCGCCGCCTCCTGGAGGCGGCGGGGATCGCCGGGGCCGTCAGTAGCGCGAGGCCGACTTCACGCCCGACATGTTGACCGCGGTCACCCGGCGGTTGACCGCCGCGAGCGGGTTGCCGTTGTCCTTCAGGTGGCTCTTGCCGTAGCCGACTGCGACGAGGTTGGCGCTCGGCACGCCGTAGTTCTGGATGATGTACTGCCGCACCGCCTCGGCGCGGCGCTCGGACAGGGCCTGGTTGGTCTGGTCCTTGCCCTTGCCGTCGGTGTGGCCGACGACCAGGAAGGTGTTGCCCTTCAGCTCGGGCCGGGCGAGGGCGGCGCCGAGGCTCTTGACCAGCGGCAGGGCCTTCGGGCCGATCGTCGACGAGTTGTAGTCGAACGGGATCTCGAGATCGATGCTCGGCTTGTCGGCCGAGGCGGCGGCGATCTTCTCCCGCTCCGCCGGCGAGAACGAGGTGCGGTTGCGCAGCGTGTCGAGGAAGGCGCGGTCCTCGATGCCGCCGCCGGCCTCGCCGCGCACGCTCATCGAGAGGCTGCGGGTCAGGGGCTTCTCGGGCGAGAGGGCCTTGAGGATATCCGCCTCCGAGGGCGCCGGCTGCGCCTGCGCGGCGGCCGAGCCCAGAACCAGGAGGCCGGCCAGGAGAGCGGTGCGGCCGGGGAGACGGGACAGGATGGCACGGGTCATCGGGATGCTCCTTCTGCGGCCGCAGGCCGGGACGACCTGCGGCGGGTCACGGGTTGCTACGCGTTGATCGAACCGTCTCTCGGCCCTCGCCCCCGGTCTTCGCCGTGTGGACGGGGCCTTGTTGCGTCGAGCGGATCTCTGGACTCTCCGCTCAACGGATTCCGTATCGGGCGAACTCCTTGGCGACGCTCGGATCCATCGCCAGGGCGTCGCTGATGTCGCTGTTGCCCTCCTGCGTGTCGCCCGTGCGCAGGCGCGCGAGCCCGCGGCCGTAGAGCGACGAGGCCTGCTTGCCGTTGCTGCGCAGGGCAGCGTCGTAGTCGCGGATCGCCATGCCGGGCAGCCCGATCTTGAGGTTGACCAGGCCCCGGCTGTCGAGGGCGTCCGGGAAGTTGGGGCGCAGCTTGAGGGCCTCGTTGCAGTCGCGCAGGGCCCGGTCGAGCTCCTCGATCATCGCCCGCACCCAGCAGCGGTTGTTGAGGGCCTCGACGTCCTGCGGGTTGAGGCGGATGACCTCGTCGAAATCCGCCATGGCCGCCCGGAACTCGCGGTGGATGGCGTGGAGCTGGCCCCGGCGGTAGAGCGCCGGAACGTTGGCCGGATCCCGCTCCAGAGCCCGGTCCAGCTCGGCCTTCGTGCGCAGGTCCTCGCGGGAATAGGTGAGCGTCTGGACGTCGGCTGGTGCCGGCTTGCTGGCGGCATCGAACCGGTCGATCTCGGCCCGGGCGCGCTCGGCCCAGGCGCCCGTCGGGTAGCGGGCGACGAAGTCCTGATAGGCCTGGCGGGTGTTGGTGCGCTTGGCGACCGCGAAATCCCCCGCCGGATCCAGGGCGGCGACGGCCGGCGGCTTCACGGGTTCCGGCACCTTCGCGGGTTCCGCCACCTTGGCGGGCTCGGGCGTGGTCCGGGCGGCTTCGGGCCGCGCCGGCTCCGTCCTGACGGGCTTGGCCGCGGCCGGGCGCGGGTCCGACCAGCCGCCGCCGGCCCCGTCCTTCAGGGACGAGAAGATCCACGGGACCTGCGCGCCCTGGCTCGCGGCCGACACGCCGGCCCGGGCCTTGTCGAAGGCGGGACGGGACGGGCCTTCGCTGCCGATCGGCCCGACCAGCTCGTCCGCGAAGGTGCTGCGGGTGCCGGTGCCCGGGCGCAGCATGGTGCCGGGGGCGGAGGAATAGACCACCAGGGTGTTGGCCGGTGGGTCGGTCACCGGCGCGAGGCCGGTCGAGAAGCCGCGGAAGCGCCGCTCGAACGGGTTGCGGTTGGCCGCGTCCAGCACCACGAACTTCAGGTCCGCGCCGCGCCGGTCGATCTCCGCCATCACCCAGTCGACGGTCACGCCGTCCCGCCTCAGGTCGGCCTCGCTCCAGATCTGGCCGTCGGTCGGGATCAGGTAGTTCTTCTTGCCGGCCTGGATGCCGTAGCCGGAGAAATAGAAGAGGACTGTGGATCCGGGCTTGATCTTGTCGAGGAAGGCATTGATCGCCTGCTGCATCGCCTGCTTGCCGGTATTCTCGGCGAGGTCGACCGTGTATCCCTTGCGTTGCAGCGCGGCGCCGACGGCGCGGACATCCTGAACGGGCGTGGTCAGGGGGGAGTCGCTGTCCGGATATTGCGCATTGCCGATCAGGAGCGCCACGCGATCGCCCTGCTTGCTGTCGGCCGCAGCGGAGCGCACGAGGCACGCTCCCGCTACGAGCACGATACAGACAAACCACCACGCACGCATGCTGCCCTCGAAGACTTGCGCCCGGGCCTGATTTCGGGCCCGACTTCGTCGCGCGAACCTTAAAACCACACGATCGCGCTGACAAGCTTGCGAGAGCGCCCAGAGGTCCGGACGCGAGAGTTTTAACAGGTCGTCAATCGCAATTGTCGATTGACTCCCGAGCTCAGGCACAAGCCCCCGAGGGGGATTGATCGTTCTTCGGCTTGCCATGACCGCGTCGCGTGAAGACAGTCGGTGAGGTGGTCCAGCAACCGCGGCGTATTCCGCGTCGCAGATCACCTCGACGACTTGCGTTCTAGAGCGGCAGGACTCGTTCCACGGTGCGGGCGCACACAGGCGGCGACGGACGACCTCACGGCGTCGCCAGGCGGGCCTCCACGCGCCGGTTGGCGGGATCGAGCGGATCGCTCGCGAGGGGGCGGGCCTTCCCGTAGCCCTTGGCGGAGAGCTGCCCGGCCTGGACGCCGCGGCCGGCCAAGTACTTCACCACCGTGTTGGCTCGCCGGCTCGACAGGCCGAGGTTGAAATCGTCGCCGCCGCGGCCGTCGGTGTGGCCCTCGACCACGAAGCTGGCCGACTTCAGGCGCGCATCCTGCAGGGCCTTGGCGAACTCGTCGAGATTCGCCTTCGCGGCCGGCGTAAGCAGGTCCGAGTTGTACTCGAAGTTGACGACGAGATCGAAGCCGCCGGCCGGCTTGCGCGTCGCGACACCGGCGTTGCATTCGCTGTGGGTACCGATGCACAGCCCTCTGCTGCGGCCGAGATCGGGCTGATCCGCCGTCGCGAAGTGCTTGACGATTTCGTCAGCCGTGTACGCCGGACCGGCCAGGGCTGCCCCGGAGATCGCCGCGAGCTTGAGTGCCGCAATCAGGGTCAGAATGCGCATAGCCAGTTTCCTTCTGCCATGCTTGTGCTTATGCACAGTTCGCAGTCTATCGTCAACAGCGACCACTGGTGATTTTTGTGACATTACTTCGACTATGACACCGTCGAAATGATGCCCAAGTCCCGTCGGCGCCTGATTCCGGTCCCATGTTTCGTCGAAGCAACATTCTGCTTGGATCCCCGGTCGGTATGGGGGAGATCCGGCGCGCCCGCAATGGTGGCGCAAGACGCGCGCAATGGACGACGCAGCGTTGGCTTGGCCGGCCCTTGCCGAACGGCGCAGCCTCGGTCAGGGTGCCGGAGGCCGCGCGAGGGCCGGTGGCGTTCACGAGGAAGGATCGGCCGATGCCCGAGGCTGCCCCGCAGGGCGGGGGAGAGATGCCGCGACGCGCTGCGGCCCGGCTCGACCTCGGCGCGGCGAGCCATGTCGGCCGCGTCCGGTCGCTGAACGAGGACCGCTTCCTGGTCGCGCCCGAGAGCGGCCTCTTCGCGGTCGCGGACGGGATGGGCGGGCACGCGGCCGGGGACGTGGCATCGAGCGCGGTCGTGCAGGCATTGGCGACGATCGCGCCCGCGGCGTCGGCGAGCGACCTCCTCGCCCGGATGAAGGCCGGCATCGCCTCGGCGAATGCCGAGATCCAGAAGGTGGCCCAGGCCCGCGGCACGGTGGTCGGCACCACACTGGCGGCACTCCTGATCTTCGCCCCGCACTTCGCCTGCCTGTGGTCGGGCGACAGCCGGATCTACCGGGTCCGGGCGGGACGGATCGCGCAGCTCTCCCACGACCACACGGAGGTTCAATCGCTGCTCGATCGCGGGGTGCTCACACCCGAGGAGGCCAGCCTCTGGCCCGGCCGCAACGCCATCACCCGGGCGATCGGCGTGCAGGAGCGGCCCGAACTCGAGCTCGACCACGGCCTGCTCGAGCCCGGCGACGTCTTCATCCTCTGCTCGGACGGGCTGACCCAGCACGTCGCGGACCGGGAGATCCTCGGCCTGTGCGTCGAGGCCGCCGACGCGCAGGGCGCGTGCGACGCCCTGGTGGCGCTGACCCTGGCGCGCGGCGCGAGCGACAACGTCACGGTGGTGGCGGTGCGCTACCTCGGCGCGCCCGGCGCGATGCCGCCGGAGGCCTCCGTGCCATGACCCAGGAGACGGTCTTCCTGCCGCAGCCGTCGTCGCGGGCGTTCATCCCGTCCGGCACCCGGCTCAACGACACCTACGTGATCCACAACCTGATCGCCGCCGGCGGCATGGGCGAGGTCTACAAGGGCGAGGCCCTCGGCACCGGGGACGCGGTGGCGATCAAGGTGATCAAGCCGGAACTCGCCCGCAACGCCGCGGCCCTGGCGCTGTTTCGCCGCGAGGCCTCGGCGCTGCACAACCTGCACCACGAGGCGATCGTCCGCTACTTCGTGTTCTCGGTCGATCCCAAGTTGGAATTGCCCTACCTGGCGATGGAGTTCGTCGACGGCGAGATGCTGTCCGAGCGCCTGAAGACGGGGCCGCTCGACACGCCGACCCTGTCGCTGCTGCTGCGCCGGCTGGCCGCCGGGCTTCAGGCCGCCCACGAGCTCGGCATCATCCACCGCGACGTCTCGCCCGACAACGTGATCCTGCCCGGCGGCAACGTCGCGCGCGCCAAGCTGATCGATTTCGGCATCGCCCGGGCGCCGAGCCAGACCGGGACGGTGATCGGCGGCGGCTTCGCCGGGAAGTACGCCTACGTCTCCCCCGAGCAGCTCGGCCTCCACGGCGGCGAGGTGACGCCGAAATCCGACATCTACAGCCTCGGCCTGCTCCTGGCGCACGCCGCCCGCGGCGAGGCCCTCGACATGGGCAGCAGCCACGTCGAGGTGGTCGAGAAGCGCCGGCGCGTCCCGGATCTCGCCGGGATCGACGAGCGCATCCGCCCGGTCCTGACGGCGATGCTGCAGCCCCACGCGAAGGACCGCCCCGCCGACATGGCGGCGGTGGCGGCCCTGCTGCCCGGGGGCGAGCCGCCGCGTCGGCGCCTCGGCCCGGTGCTCGCGGGGGCGGCCGGTCTCGCCGCGGCGGCGGCCCTCGGGGGCGCGGCGGTGCTGATGCTGCCCGGGCGCGCGCCCTCCCCTCCGCCGGCGGCCGAGCCGCCCGGCAAGACCGCTCGGGTTCAGCCGAGCACGCCCGCTGGCGCTCCGACGGACGACGGCGCGGCGAGGCAGGCGGCGCAGGACCGGGCAGCCCAAGAGAGAGCGGCGCAGGAGAGAGCGGCGCAGGAAAGGGCTGCTCGAGAGAGGGCGACGCAGGACAGGCAATCCCAGGAGCAGAAGTCCACGATCGTACCCCTGCCGGATCCGGGGCCCGATCCGGAAGAGGCGCCGGCCACGCGCGCCGAGCCGTCGCGGACCGCGACGGCGAACGCCGACCAGGTCGAGCGTTTCGTGCGCAACTACGACGGTGGGGAATGCTTCTTCGTCACGGCGGTCTCGGCCCAGCCGCCGAACGTGACGGTGGACGCCTACGGGGTGTCGCCCCGGCCGTTCATGACCTTCGACGCCGCGTTCCAGAACGGGCTCGGCTTCGAGCCGCACATCACCCTGCACCAGGTCACCGACGCGCAATGCCCGCTGGTCGAGTTCCTGGCGCGGCAATTCCCCCTGCGCGACGCCCGCGCCGCGACCCTGGCGGTGACCTCGGACCTGCTGCACAGCGGTGAGGAGCTGAGCGGGACGGTGGAAACCGGCGCCGATCGCAGCATCGAGCTGCTGCTCGTCTCGGATGACGGCCGGGTGAGCAATCTCAGCCGTTCGCTCCGGCGCAACGGCGACACGGCGCGTTTCACGCTCAAGCTCGAGGGCAGCGGCGTCCCGAAGCCGCAACTGCTGCTCGCCCTCACCAGCCAGAAGCCGCTCTCAAGTCTGCGGGGCGGCGGCACGGCGCGGGCCGGCCAGATCCTTCGCCAGATCGGCGACGAGCTCGACCGCGACCCGCGGCCCGCCGGGATCGCAATCGGCTACTTCAAGCTCGGGAGCTGAGGCGGCGCTCGAACGCCTCGCTCAGCCCCGCGTCGTTCCGATGCCTCAGGGCATCCGGGTCATGAGCCGGAGCGCCTCGACGTCGAAGCGGCTGTAGGGCCGGGCGCCGTAGGTGTCGACGTACCAGGGCTGCCAATGCGTGTTGGCCGCGTAGAGGGCCCGCATCTCGCGATGCATCTGCCGGTCGCTGACGCGCTCGCAGGACCACGGCGTGGCGCAGCGGACGTAATCGGCCTGCGCCGGCAGGGCCGACGCCAGGGACGTCGCAAGGGTGGCAACAGACAGGATCGCGGCAACACGCAGGCTCATGGTCGTTCTCCGGATGTCCTCTGGCGGCCTCGCAAGTCTTGAGGCGCCCCATCCCTTCGATGTGGTGTCCCGCCCGGACGATGCAAGCTTGACATGACGCACATTAGCGAGTGCGGCGTCAGGATCCTGTGTGTCAGCGCACGCGCCTGAACCGGTCCTGAACTTGATGCGGGCCGGGCGGCGCGCCGTGGCCGTGGTTCCGGTCCGGCGGGATCATGCCGAGGATTGCGCCGGACCCGGCATCTTGCCCCCGCCAAGAAAAAAGGGCCCGGCGAACGCGCCGGGCCCTCGTCTTGGATCAGGTGGAGGCTGCGATCACCACTGGTAGCGCATGCCCACCCGGCCGCCGCCGCCGACTAGGTCGCCGCCGATCCGGTAATCGGCCCGGACGAAGCCCGACAGACCGGTCTTCAGGTTGAAGAAGTTCACCGAGGCCTGGACCTCGCCGCGCACCTTGCCCTGCTCGCGCAGGCCGGTCACGCCGGTGATCCCGTTCACCGCGCCCGAGACCCCGCTCTCGGTCAGGACCGAGTAGACGAAGCCCGTCACGCTCGGCTCGACCCGGATGTCGCCCTCGACGAATTCCGACCCGACCCGGGCGCCGATCCGCCCGCGCAGGGCGTCGCCATCCCGCAGCGGGACCGAGGTCGCCGTCAGCGCGGCCTGCTGGTTGAAGGTGGTGGCGACGTATTCGAGGCCGGCGGTCGGCTCGACGTAGAGCGCGTTCTGCAGCGGGATGCGGTAGCCGACATTGGTGGTGTAGGCGTAGTTCTGCAGGCCGGTGCGCTGGAGCAGGCCGGGCGCCCGGATGTCGAGGCCGAGCAGGTCGACCTTGAACAGGTGATCCCAGAACCACGGCCCGTTCAGGTAGGTGCCGTAGACGCCGATCGTGCCGCCCTCGTAGTCCTGCCGGCCGGCCGCCTGGTTGAGGCGCACGCTGGCGGTGGTGTAGCCGCCCATCACGCCGAGGATGAGGCCGTCATCCTCCTTGGTCAGGCGGCTGATCACCAGGTCGGCGCCGCCGAGCAGGCCGCCGCCGGACTGGCTGTAGCCGAGGTCGCGGAAGAAGTTCGTGCCGGCGAAGGAGAACGAGGTCGAGCCGGTGCGGCGCTCGAGGTCGCCGTAGGCGCGGGCCCAGACGGCGGGACGGACGTTGCTGGGGGGCGGCTCGACCGGCTGGACCAGATTCGGGGCGATCGGGTCCTTGGTGACGAGCGCCGCGTACTGGTTCAGGCCGGCATACTGCATCGCCTGCGGGATCGACGGCGTGCCGCTGGCGGCGCGCTGGGCGTCGGTGCGCAGCTGGGTCATGCGGTCGAGGACGGCGGTGCCGCCCTGGAACGCGATGGTGCGCGAGGCGATCACCGCCGTCGGGGCCGAGAGCGCCACGGCGTTCGGCACCGCGGCGACCGAGATCGCGGTCCCCTCCGCGCCGGTGGCGGAGACCAGGGCCGCCTGCAGGGTGCCGAAGTTCTGCAGGGTGCCGAGGGTGAACGCGTTCGCCTGCGAGGTGCCGCGCACCACGACGAACGGTGTGGCGGTGCTGAACGGCACGGCCGAGGACAGATTCGTCACGTTGACGCTGGTCGAGCCGCTGGCGTTGCCGGCGATGACCACCTGGTCGCCGATCCCCGTCTGGGTCAGGAACTCGGTGTCGATGCGCCCGTTCTGGCCGACGTAGTTGCCCTGGATGGTCAGGGTGTCGCCCGCCCGCCCGTTGACTAGGCTGATCGTGCCGGCGTTGCGGAACTCCGACAGGCCCCCGAGCGTGACGTTCGCCGCGCGCGTTGCGCCGGGCACGACCGAGAGGGTGCCGAGGTTGTTGAACACGCCGCCGCCGAAGCCGCTCGTGCCGGTCGCGTTGAACTGACCGCTGTTGGCGACCGACGACCCCGCGCTGAGGTTGACCGCGCCCGTGATGGTGCCCCGGTTGTCGATCCGGCTCGCGATGCTGCTCGCGGACGTGTCGATGGCGAGGCCGCTCGTCCCGACGATCGACCCGCCCGTCGCGTTGCTGATGGTCAGCGCGCTGCCCGCGGCGCCCTGGACCACGGCGGCATTGAGGCCGACGAGGCCGCCCAGCGTTCCGCTGTTCGCGACGGTCAGGCTGCCGCCGTAGGTGCGCAGGAGGGCGGCCGGCCCCCCGGCGGCGGAGATCGCGCCGCTGTTCGAGAAGGTCAGGGTCCCGGCCCTCGCCGACGTCCCCTCGCCCGCGGCGACCCCGGCCTGCGCGGCCACCCCGGTGCCGCCGGACGTGATGGTGCCGGTGTTCTGGAGCGACAGCGCACCCTGGGCCAGGGCCGCGATGCCGATCGCGCCGCCCGTGATCGTGCCGGAGTTCGAGACCGTCAGGTCGCCCTGCGACAGGCCCGCCATGCCGGTCGGCGTCGGGCCGGAGCCCTGCGTCACCTGGGTGAGGGCCAGGTTGATGCTGCGCGCCAGGGTCGGAAGACCGTCGAGGACGTTGGCGGCGAACGGGTCGGCGATCGACCCGTCGTAGGTCAGCGTGCCGGTGTTCGTCAGGACGCCGCCGCTCGTCACGGCCGCCAGGCCCGCAGTCCCGAAGGTGACGGTGCCGGCGTTGCTGATCGTCGCGACGCCCGCCTGCGCGGCCATGCCGACGCCGGCCTTGATCGTGCCGGTATTCGTCAGGGTCGTGGTGACCGACTCGCCCAGGATGCCGAACGGGGCGGTGATCGAACCGCTGTTCGTCACCCGGAGGGCGCCAACATTGGTCTGCGCCAGGACGCCGGCCGTTCCGGCCGTGATCGTGCCGGCGGTGTCGACCGTGCCGGTGCCGGTCCCCTTGGTGGAGTCGATCTGGATGCCCGCCCGGTCCGCCGACGTGATCGAGGCGCTCGCCGCGACGTTGATCGTGACGTTCGCGGACGGCACGGCCCCCGAGGTCGAGGCCGGGGTCACCAGGATCGCCGCCGTCGTCGCGGGCGCCGCGATGGTGGTGTTCTCCCGGACGGTCAGGGTGAACGGGCCGGTCGGGGTGTAGAAGATGCCCTGGTTGTAGGCCTTGTCCGGGCCGCAGACCGCCGCGGTCGTGGTCGAGGCGTTGTCGCCCGGCGAGCACACGCTGGCGATGAGCACGGTGCCGTTGCGGACCGGGAACAGGAACTGCCCCGGCACGCCGTTGTTGGTGCCCGTCGCAAGCGCGTTGGGACCGCCGTCGAGGAACGCGCCGGCGACCAGCGAGCCCGGCAGCTGGTAGTACGTCCCGGCCTCACCGGTGCCGGCCGAGAAGCCGACGCTCGGCGCCGTGCCGGTGGTGCCGCAGAAGCCGTTGGCGCCGCCCTGGCCGCCGCTGCCGCTGCACTCCCACTTGATGCTGCCGTAGTTGAAGTAGATGTCGAAGTTGCCGGTGCCCGTGTCGCTCCGGCTCGCCAGGATCGCCTGGAAGCTGTTGGTCTTGTCGGCCTGCTGGTCGAAGTAGCCGACGTTCGGCCAGGTCGCCCCGAAGGCGGTCCGCCCCTGGTAGGTGCCGGTCCCGAAGCCGAGCACGCCGCTCTGCGGGTTGCGCGTGTCGGTGTCCGCGAGGAACGGGGCGATGATCGGCTGCCCGCGATAATCCGCGCCGACGCCGAACGGCACGAAGGCGGCGGAGGCCGAGTCGAAGGTCAGGTTGCCGTGGTTGTTGACGAAGATCTGGTTGTAGGTACGGCCGAAGTAGTTGACGGAGAACGGCAGGTTGACGGGACCGCCGACGCCGTCGAGCGTGCGGCCGTCGGCCGAGATCGCCGTGATGTTCGTGATCGGATCGCCGCCGGTCCCGGGAAGCCGGTTGCTGTTGAACCCGGGAGCGATCGCCTGCGCGGTGGCCTCGTTCGCCGTCAGCACGCCGACGACCGGCAGGGCGGCGAAGGACGCACCGAGCAGCAGGGCGCTGCGCAGCCGCGCGAGACTACGCCCGGCCTTCGGAGCAGCGCTCGTTCCAGTCCCCATCGCCGGCTCCAGCGATCCGCGTTGGGCGGTCTCCCGGAAACTCATAGGCACCCCTTCCACTTCCATTCGCCGCCAAAATGCGCGCATTTTGCCTTGCAGAGTTCATAGTTGCGACGACCAGACACTGTCCACCGCCGACCGGGAGATGCCGTGTCTTTGCCGAGTGGAGTGGCCGCGAGAGCACAGCCGCTCGACGCCCAGCACTGCCGCATGACTGTTCTGGCAACTGATTCGCTGCACAGGCCAGCATATAAGCCGAGCGATCATTAACGAATCGCCTGTCCATCCGGTATATCGCATGTTCGGCGCCCGCGTCGTCGTCTGCGTTCGGTAGGAAGCCGACAATGCACCGGTCGATCGGTCCGCCCGTCCGCGGCGATAGTCTGGCCTCGGCCGGCCGGTGGCCGCCCCTCCGAGCCGGGCGCGTCCCGGGTCGCGCCGGTCATGGACGCCCCGACGATGCTCCGTCGGCCAAGGGGAGACTGCGAGGGACTTGTGCGAGCGGAATCCTGTCCTCGGGCGTTCCGCACCGGATCCGGCGCGGGTGCCGGGGCGGAGAGCCGCTATTTCCGTCTTCCGCCCCGGCCGAAGCTTGTTTACTTACGGGATCGCACGGGCATCCTACTGCTCGGCGACCAAGCGAGGATTGCTCCTCCCCGATGAGCACCGCCGAACCCGTCCCGATCGGTGTCCTGTTCTGCGACGTCGCCGGGAGCACCAAGCTGTACCGCGAGGTCGGCGATGCGGTGGCCCTGCGGGTCGTCGACGCCTGCCTGGACCTCGCCGCCGATGTGGTGCGGGCAGGCGGCGGTCGCCTGGTCAAGACCATCGGCGACGAGTTCATGGCGGTGTTCGACGACGTCTGCGCCATGTGCGACGCCGCGATCGCCGTGCAGCGCCGCTTCGAGGAGATGGCGCCCAGCCTGGAGCACGTCGCCGCCCACCGGCTGCAACTGCGCATCGGCTTCCATTTCGGCCCGGTGGTGCGCACGACCGACGATTACTTCGGCACGACCGTGAACATGGCGGCCCGGATGACGGCTCTGGCCAAGGGCGGGCAGGTCATCACCACCGGCGCTCTCGCGGACGCCCTCCCCCCGGCGCGCCGGGCCGCGACGCGGACCCTCGTCGGGGTGCACGTCAAGGGCGCGGGCGAGGAGCTGCGGGTGGCGGAGGTGCTCTGGCACCGCTCCACCCACCAGACGACCGTGTTCTCGCTGACGCTCGTCGCCGAGCAGGCGGTCGCGGTCCCGGAGCTGCGCCTCACCCATCGCGGGCGGCGCTGGATCTTCGACGAGGGGCGGCAGAGCGTCTCCCTCGGGCGCGAGCCCAGCAGCGACGTCCTGCTCGACAGCGAGCACGCCTCGCGCCGCCACGCCACGATCGAGCGGCGCGGGGACAAGTGGGTGCTCGTCGATCACAGCACCAACGGCACCTTCGTGATGCTGTTCGGCGGCGAGGAGTTCTGCATCCGGCGCGAGGAGCTGGTGCTCCGTGACGTCGGCACCCTCGGCCTGGGCCAGTCGGTCAGCCGGGACCGGGAGAACGGCCTCGACTATGCCCTGACGCTGCACGGGAGCGCGGAGTAGCGCACGGTACGGGGACCGGCGCGAGGGCATCGTCTCGCGCGGAACCTCACTGGCTCGCCAACGAAGAGAGGCCGGTCCCCGAGGGACCGGCCTCTCTTCGTTGGCACCGTGGCGGTGCCCGTCAGGGCATCCGGCTCATCATCCGGGAGGCGCCGATCTCGGCCGGGCCGTAGCTGGACGTCGTGCTGGCCGGCGCCGGGGCGTAGCTCGGCCGGGCGAGGGCCGGAACCTGGGCGCGGGCCCGGATCGGCTGGACCACCGTCACCTTCGGCTTCACCACCGGGCGGGCGGCCTCGCGGACCGGGCGGGGCGTCTCCTTCACGGCGGGCTTGGCCACCGGAGCCTTCGCGGCCGGGGGCTTGGCGTGCTTCACCGGCTCCGGCTCGGGCAGGGCGGCGCGCTTGGTGCGGGGCTCGGGCGCTGCGGCCTTCCGGGCCGGTTCCGGCGCCGGCCTGGACGCCTCGACCGGCCGCGGCGTCGCCGCCGGGAGGCTGGCCCGCTGGGGCTTCGCCACGGGCCGGCACTCGTCGCCCTCGAGCGTCAGGCCCGGCGGGCAGGAGACGCGCACGCAGGCATCGCCCTTCTGCTCGGTCCCGGTCGGGCAGACCACCGGGCAGATCCGGCCGCTATAGCCGTTGAGCACGTCCAGGGTGGACTGGTCGGGCATGTGCGACACGATCTTGACGGCCCGGGTCAGGCCCGGCCGGGCGGCGTCGCCGGCCTGGGTGACGCGGTAGAACCGCTCCAGGGCGTCCATCGAGTGCCTGCCCCAGGACGCCTCGGGCTTCTCGTTGTAGCAGCCGAGGGCGTTCAGGCGGTCCTGCACCGCGCGGACGATGCGGTCCTGGTTGGCCGGCGCGGTCGCGTCCAGGGCGGCCGTGGTGGCGGGGACCTCCTCCTTCACCGACAGGCTGGCATACGCGATGGCCGGCCCCTCGGCGGGCTTGTCGGCCGGGGCCGGCAGGATGGCGGCCTTGGCGATCTCGGCGGCCGCCTCGACCTTCGCGCTCTCGACCTTGGGCGCCTCGAGCATCGCGAGCTTGACCCGCTGCTCCTCCTCGCGCCGGCTCCGCTCCAGGCGGGCCATCTCCTCGCGGCGCTCGGCCTCGGCCGCCGCGGCGATCCTGGCGTTGTCCTCGTCCCGGCGCTTCTGCTCCAGGCGGGCCGCCTCCTGCCGCAGCGCCTCCTGACGGGCCGCCTCTTGCCGAGCGGCCTCTTGCCGAGCGGTTTCCTGGCGGGCGAGCTCTTGCCGAGCGGCCTCTTGCCGGGCAGCTTCCCGGGCTTCCTCCTCGCGGCGCTGGGCGAGCAGCCGGGTCTGCTCGGCCTGACGCCGCTCCTCCTCGTCCCGACGCGCCTTGTCGGCGGCGAGCCGCGCCTTCTCGCGCTGGCGCTGCTCCTCGTCGAGCTTGGCCTTCTCGTCGTTGGCCTTCTCGCGCTGGCGCTGTTCGTCCTCGAGCCGCGCCCAGCCGTTCCGCTCCAGGGCGCCGGGCCGCTCCTCGCGGCCCCGGGGCTCCTCGAGGGCAGCGACCTGCGGCAGCGGCGCAGCGCGGCCCTGCTCCTCCAGCATCTTGATGCGGGCCAGCGCGTCGTCCTTCAGGAAGCTGGCGGCGTACTTCGCGGCGAAGTTCCGGAGCTCGGCCACCTGGTTGCTGGCGCGCAGGCGGCTCCAGGCCTGGATGTCCGTCTCGTCGCGGTTCAGGTAGACCTCGCCCGGGAAGGAGCGCGTGACCTCCGGCAACTGGCGACCGCTCGTGGCGGTGGAGACCGACATCGCGACGCGCTGGAACACCTGCCCGACCTCGAGGCCCGGCTCGGCCATCGTCTTGATCAGGGCGGCGGCGTAGAAGCTGTTGCGGCCGGTGCCGTCGAAGGCGACGTTGTTGGCCTGGGTGGCGTAGGCCATGATCAGGCCCTTGCGGCCGACCACGCTCGCGAGACCCGGGCCGTTCGCGCTGTCGCGCCGGCCGGTATCCTTCAGCGGCAGGTCGCGGCAGGCGTCGAGGATCAGGATGCGGGCGCCCTTGGCGCTGTCGAGGGCCCCGATCACGCTCTCGACCGCGATGGTCTCGAACGGGACGTCGAACCCGTCCTTGAGCTGCGCGTCGGTGGGCACGAGGTAGTTCTGGCCCTGGTACTGCAGGCCGTGGCCCGCGTAGTAGACCAGCGCCGTGTCGGCGTCGTGGGCGATACGCGAGAACTGGGCCAGCTTGCGGTCCATGTCGCGCCGCGACAGGTCGCGGCCGTCCACCACCTCGAAGCCGACGCGGCGCAGGACGGAGGCGATGTCGTCCGCGTCGTTGCCCGGATTGGCCAGGCGGCCGAAGCTCTCGTAGGCGGCATTGCCGATCACGAGGGCGATGCGCTTGTCTCCCGGGGCCGAAACGGCCGCCGTGGCCCACAGCGTGAGCGAGAGAGAGAGGAGGGCAGGCAGCGTCCGTTTCATGTCTGCCAAATTACATGGCTGTGGCCATCCCGAGCAAGTGCCGGAGCGCACCACTCGACAACTCTCGCGACCCGATCTTCTGTGTCCGTTCCGCCGGATGGAGTCCGGTGCCAGAGATCGCGCGGTTTTTCCGCGGTCGTCGGGCCGTCCCACGACTGTGTCGACCTGCGCGGCGACTTCCCGCCTCCGCCCGCCGCGGGTCGGGCCGGAGTGGATCGGGCGCCGCAAACTTGTTTCGCCAGAGGAAGGGGACGGCGCGACGATTGATTTCGCACGACGTTTGCGCTCTTCTGCCGCCCACGGGCGCTCTAAGGTTGCTGGCCGGACATGAGACTTCGCAACCTGCTGCTCGTCCTCGGGGCCGCCTGCGCGGCGGGCGCCGCGGCGCTCGTGATCCTGGGTGAAGGAATGATCGTGCGGGCGGCCGCCGGCCGCCTGGAGGCGGCGACCGGGCGGCCCTGGACGGTGGGCGGCGCCGGGCTGTCGCTCTGGCCGGCGGGCGTCACCCTGCGCGACCTCGCCTCGGAGACGGATCTCGGGCCGGCGGGGCGGGCCCGCCTCACGATCGATGAAATGCGGCTCGGCGGAACGGCGTCCGGCCTCCTGGCCGGCGAGGCGGACGAGGTGGAGCTCGTGCGCCCTGCCCTGCGCTGGCCGGCGCAGTGGTGGCGCGGCGCCGACGGGCCGCGCGAGGCCCCCTCGTCGGCCCGCCCCCCGCTGCTCCGGCGGGTCACGGTGCGCGACGGCAGCCTCGCCCTGACCGAGGGGGAGCGCGTCGTCGCGGCGGTCGAGGCGGTTGCCGCAACGGCGCAGCCGCGGGGCGACGGCCACGCCGTCACCCTGGCGGGCCGGGTGGGCGGCATGCGCGGCACCTGCGACCTGACCGTCGCGCCGGAGGCGGATTCGCCGGGGCCGGCCGGCGGTGCCCGGGGGGACGCGGCCCCGGTGGCCGTCGCCTTCACCTGCCGCGCGCCGGACCTCTCGGGCACGCCGCTCGCCGGCACTGCCGACGCGGCCCTGGCGGGCCCCGCCCTCTCGCTCTCGCGCCTCTCCGGCCGCCTCGGCCCGGACCGCTTCGGTGGCAGCCTCTTGGTCGACCTCTCGCAGAAGCCGTTCGTGCGGGTCGATCTCGGCTTCGAGACGCTGTCCCTCGCGGCGCTCCCGGGCGCCGGCCCGGCGCCGGATCCCGCCGGCTTGCGCCTCTTCGACGGCCGGGCGCGGCTCCGGGCGGCCTCCCTCGCCGTCGGGCAGACCCGCCTCGGCGAGGTCGACCTCGACCTGCGGCTCACCGAGGGGGCCGTCGAGGCGACGCTCGCGCCGGCCAGCCTGCACGGCGGCCAGGTCCGGGGCCGCCTCGCCACCATGGTGCCGGCGACCCCGGACGAGGCCCCGCGCCACGCCCTGCAGCTCGAGCTGACGCGGGCCCGGGCCCTGCCGCTCCTCTCGGGCCTTGCCGGCTTCACGCTCCTCGACGGCACCGCGAGCGCGACCCTCGACCTGCGGGGCGGCGGCCGCGACCTCGCCGGGATCCGGCGCAGCCTCTCGGGCAGCGCGGCGCTCCTGGTGGAGAACGGCCGCCTCAACGGCGTCGACATCCCGGGCGTGGTCCGGTCGATGGCGGGACGGCTCTCCGCCGCCGACACCACCGCTTTCGACCGGCTCTCGCTGCGCTTCCAGGTCCAGGACGGCCGCGCCACCACCCAGGAGCTCGCCTTCGCGGGCCCTCTCGTCACCGCGGGCGGGAGCGGCGTGGTCGACCTCGCTGAGAAGAGCATCGCCTTCCGGATCGAGCCGCGGCTGAACCGTGCGGCCGCCCGCAACCTTCCCCGCATCCTCGACGTGAGCCTGCCGGTGATCATCAACGGCGCCTGGGATGCCCCCCAGATCCACGTCGATCTCGCCGGATTGACGGGCGAGGGAGGAGTGTCGCAGGGCCTCAGGGACATCGGCTCCGGGCTCCTGGGGGGCAATGCCGGCGGCGTTGGCGGCCTTCTCGACGCGCTGATGCCGGCGGAGGGCGCCCGCCGCCCGCCGGGGGCCCGCTCCCGGGTGCGGCCGTGACGAGGATTTGCACCGGGCCGGCGGCCCGGCAACACAGGCGGAGCGAACGAGACGTGTCGCGAGTGAGAGTATTGTCCGACAAAGGAGAGGCCGGGTCGTCGCGGGGCGCGCGGCGGGATCGAGGCCCCGGAGCGGGATCCGGCGGCGCGCGTGCGCTGGCGCTGCTCGCGGCCTTCGCCCCCGGCCTCGCCCTCGCGGCGGGTGATCCGGGGCCGGGCCAGGGCGCCGGCCCCGTGATCAGCGTGGTCCGCACGAAGGTCCGCTGCTTCTCCGACCGGGTCGACGTGACCGGCGTGCTGGTGCCCCGGCAGGAGGTGCAGGTCCGGCCCGACCGGGACGGGCTTCGGGTGACGCAGGTCTACGTCAAGGCCCTGGACGAGGTCCGGGCCGGGCAGCCCCTGGCGCAGCTCTCGCCGGAGGACGGGCAGCCGGGCGGCCCGGTGACGCTGCGCGCCCCGGTGGCGGGCCTCGTCGGCCGCAGCACGGCGGTAGTGGGCGCCCCGGCGCCGGCCCGGCGGGACCCGCTGTTCGTGATCGCCGCGCAGGGCGAGGTGGAGCTGGCGGCCGAGGCGCCGCTCGCGAAGCTCGACCGCCTTGCCCCCGGCCAGACGGTGAGCGTCAAGCCGATCGGCCTCGGGCCGGTCAGCGGCAAGGTCCGCCTCGTCACGCCCGTCGCCGACCCGGCGACGCAGCTCGGCCAGGTGCGGATCCAGCTCGCCTCCGCGGGCGACACCCGGCTCGGGCTGTTTGCCCGCGGCACGGTGTCGGTGGGGCAGAGCTGCGGCACCGCCGTGCCGTTCTCCGCCCTGGTGAACGGTCCCGACGGCCCGGCGGTCTACGTCTCCATCGGCCGCACCATCGAGGCGCGCCCGGTCGGGATCGGGCTCTTCTCGGAGGACGAGGTCGAGATCCGCTCCGGCCTGTCCGAGAACGACATGGTGGTGGTCCGGGCCGCCCCGTTCCTGCGCGAGGGCGACACCGTCCGGCCGGTCGAGAGCGCCGAGCCCGGAAGCCGGAACTGACTGAGCCGCCGCGCGAGGCCGGTCGCGGATCCGGGCGGGAGTATCGGTGTGCCGAAATCCCGCGACGATCGCTGCGGGCGCCCGCGGCGATGGGGAGCGTTGTCCGGACCCGGCGTGGTGCTCGAACAAAGCCGGGCGTCGCCCGGCGCGAACGACCGCTCGCGGTCAGCGGGCAATCTCGGAGATCGGTTCTTCGGGGCTCGTTCGAGAGGTGGAGTCGCCCGATCTGCCGGCCGATGACGCGATCGGGCGTAGACAGCCTGATCCCCGCCGCGAGCACGCCGCGCTGGCCGCGACCGCTGCCAGACGGCGGCTGCGCCGCGACCGTCAGGCCGCCGCAGAGGCACTCTCCGCGAAAGCGAATGGGCTGGAGCGGGTAAAGGGAATCGAATCCTCGTATTCAGCTTGGAGGGCTAGGCCAAGTCGTTGATCTTGTTACTCACGGTTTCTCGCCGTGGCTGGCTACGATGTCGGCGTTCAGGATCTGTTGGCCTACAGTGTGCAACTGGCATAGATCTTCAACAGGGCAATTCCCCTTCCCGCTCGTGTCCTGACCTGGTCGCGCGGCTTCCCAGCCTGGCGCCCGGCGTGCCGCCCTGTCCCGGCCTCAGGCCCGACGAGTGGGCCGAGACGCACCGTCGCTGCGCCGCCTTAATCAACCGGTGGGGCGCCCAGGCTGACGCGCGCGACGCGGCGATCACGGCCTACCTCGCCGATCCGTCGAAGCCGGTCGTGCTGGCGTATGGGTGGGCAGCTGAAGAACTGGTGTTGAGAGATGCGATTCGAGCGCGGCGGTTGAATGCGATCAAGGCTCGGCGGCGCGAAGCAGTGAGGAACGCGATCCTGCTGGCGCCGGTCGGATGACCCCCACCACCTGCCTCGCCCTCACCTCGGCCCTGGTGCCGACGACCGCTTGGGGCGCGGTGCCGGGGCTGAGGCGGACGAGGCAACGACGCTCCCTGTAAGGTTGTATTGACAGGATAAACTCAACGACAGATAGATCAAGAGAACGGAGAAGCGTTCGAGAGAAAAGCGTATGAAGTGGCGTGGTGTGTTCAGCAAGGCTGGCGCTGGCATCGGAGGCACAGCTGTATGGACGAAAGAAGACGGTAGCGAAGTCGAGGTTGTGAGTGTTTGTGATCTGGATACGAATTGGCGCGCATTCTGCCGGTGGGATGACGCAAGGGATATTGGGCCTGTAATTTCATTCGTTAGGAGAGGACGCCTTGGAACGTTGGGCGGTAGCATCTTTGCCGAACCTGCAGCGCGACGGTAACGATCCCCTCGACGTTGTCGCCCGCGAGCTGCACGAGCATGCCCGCCAGCAGATCACTTGGTGGCCAGCCTGGGAGGATCTGGACATGACGGACCCATTCGAGTCCGGGCTGATTCGGACGGCTTATGAGCGGGCCCGCGATTTCGTGGCAATGAGCAGCCGGAGTGAGGTGTGACCGACACCCCGATCATCTGGCACAACACCTGGCCTGATTGCGGCCCTGACCTCGTTGCCATGGTCGCCGGCGGGAGCTTCGGTAGATCTACAAGACCCATCCCGACGGCCCTCAGAGGTATGAATGGGTCTGGTGCCTCATGAAGGTCGGGGCTTGGGTCCCATGAAGATCCGCTGGGGCAACGGGCCGGCGCTGGGGCGGGTCCGGGTCAGCGCTTGAGGCGGTTACCCCCGCCGTCCTCCCGCTCCGCGAAGCACGGCTTGAGCGTGTTCGCGATGCTTCGTGTGTCCGGCTGCGCGGCGGCGATTGCATCAACACGCAATTTATACCCTCGCGCCTTGGCATCGACACGTCGATGCGAAGGCGTCCGGCGCATCAGCGCCGGCGCCCGTTCGGGCTTGCCTTGCGCCTCCGAACGGGTCCGTTCGAAGGCGCGGCGGTATAA
>NZ_LABY01000409.1 GCF_001043975.1 Methylobacterium variabile | reverse complement strand
CGATCGGGAAACAGCGAGGACGGCGCAGCCGGATCCGGTGTCGCTACAACCAGGAAACGCAAGCGCTACCGTCCCGGTTCCGATCCGAAAAGGAACCAGGAAGATTTCCTGCGCAAAATCTATTGACGCTATGCAACCATACGGTGTTAACGTGTGTTGTCGACGGCAAGTCTCATTCTTTTCGACAGAAATTGGGGAAAAGATGTCATTTGTTAGTGTGAAATCGCCGTGCTTTTTACGGTTCTACACCGGCTCCGTCGTCGTGGAGACCCATGAAAATCGGCGCCGTCCGGTCGTCGTCGAGCGGCGGCTCGCCCTCGGCTGAGCGGCCCGGCGCGCTCGGAGGCATGACCGACCCTGGCCGGATCCGACGGGTTGGCAATGATCTATCTCAAGGCATCACAGTCCGAGATCTTCGATAGTCGCCCCGTCCGCAAGACGTGGAGCGATCATGTCTGATCGTGCCGGCCCGATCACGTGAGATTTCGCCCGCGCGGCCGGTCCGCGATCGGTCTTTTGGCGGCCTGTCTCTTGGTGGCCTGTCTCTTGGCCAGAGTCTCTTGGCCGAAACGAGGAGCAAGGACGATGTGGTCTCGCGTGTCGCCGCCCCCGGCCCGGAAGCCGGTCG
>NZ_LABY01000408.1 GCF_001043975.1 Methylobacterium variabile | reverse complement strand
GGGCAGGGGACGGGGCCGGAGAGGGGCGGAGCCAGGAGGGCTTCGCGGTCGCGTGGCTAGCACGTTCCGCCGGCGGTGCCGAACGGCGGGACAGGCTGCGACATCACCCCGGCGGCTCGGCGGGTCTCGACAGGGCGTGCTCTCACGGCAGCGGCGAGGAGGGAGCATGGGGAAGCGGATTTCAGGGAGGCGTCATCCAGTCCCGTCGAGGCGCATCGCTCGCGACAACCCCTCCCGGACGACCGCCCTACGGCGATCCGGGTGCTGCATCTCCGCCACCACTGCGGGAGCGGCCGATGGATCGCCCGGCCGCTTCGTGGATCCCCTCAAACGAGAACGGCGCCCCTCCCGGGGCGCCGTGCAAGGATCGGGCGAGCGCGACCGGCGGCCGCGTCAGGTGTTCATCGAGTCGAAGAAATCGGCGTTGCTCTTGGTCTGACGCAGCTTGTCGAGCAGGAACTCGATCGCGTCGGTCACGCCCATCGGGTTGAGGATGCGGCGCAGGACGTAGGTCTTCTTGAGCGAGTCCGGCGGGACCAGCAGCTCCTCCTTGCGGGTGCCGGAGCGGGTGATGTCGATGGCCGGGAAGATGCGCTTGTCGGAGACCTTGCGGTCCAGGATGATCTCGGAGTTGCCGGTGCCCTTGAACTCCTCGAAGATCACCTCATCCATCCGCGAGCCAGTATCGATCAGCGCGGTCGCGATGATGGAGAGCGAGCCGCCCTCCTCGATGTTGCGGGCGGCACCGAAGAAGCGCTTGGGCCGCTGCAGGGCGTTGGCGTCGACGCCGCCGGTCAGCACCTTGCCGGAAGACGGCACCACGGTGTTGTAGGCGCGGCCGAGGCGGGTGATCGAGTCGAGCAGGATCACCACGTCGCGGCCGTGCTCGACCAGGCGCTTGGCCTTCTCGATCACCATCTCGGCGACCTGGACGTGGCGGGTCGCCGGCTCGTCGAAGGTCGAGGCGATCACCTCGCCCTTCACCGAGCGCTGCATGTCGGTGACCTCCTCGGGCCGCTCGTCGATGAGCAGGACGATGAGGTAGCACTCGGGGTGGTTCAGGGTGATCGACTGGGCGATGTTCTGCATCAGCACCGTCTTGCCGGTGCGCGGCGGCGCCACGATCAGGGCGCGCTGTCCCTTGCCGATCGGCGCGACGATATCGATGATCCGGGGCGAGAAGTCCTTGCGGGTCGGCTCCGGCAACTCAAGCTTGAAGCGCTGCGTGGGGAACAGCGGCGTCAGGTTGTCGAAGTGGACCTTGTGCTTGATCTTGTCCGGGTTCTCGAAGTTGATGGTGTTGACCTTGAGCAGCGCGAAGTAGCGCTCACCGTCCTTCGGGCCGCGGATCGGGCCCTCGACGGTGTCGCCGGTGCGCAGGCCGAAGCGGCGGATCTGCGTCGGCGAGATGTAGATGTCGTCGGGGCCGGGCAGGTAGTTCGAGTCGGAGGAGCGCAGGAAGCCGAAGCCGTCCTGCAGCACCTCGACCGTGCCGGCGCCGATGATCTCGACGTCCTTGGCAGCGAGCTGCTTCAGGATCGCGAACATCAGCTCCTGCTTGCGCATGGTCGAGGCGTTCTCGACCTCGACCTCCTCGGCGAAGGTCAGGAGCTCCGTGGGCGTCTTCGATTTGAGATCCTGCAGCTTCACCTCCCGCATCGCGGGAGCGGCCAGGGTCTCGGTCGGGGCGAGAGTGTCTTCGATCATGGGATATCGGGGTGCGGGGGCGAGGCTGGGGGGCGTCATGTCAGGGAATGGTCGTCAGCCGCAGGACACGGCGTTGAGCGGGAGCAACGGGATGGCCGAGGCGGGCACCGGTCGCGAAGTCGTCGCCTGATTGTCCCGGAGGTCGCGAGGGGGGCGTTGTCGGCCCGTGATGCGACGTGACGTGACGATGGAGGAGGGAACGACTTTATGTAACGGGTCCTCGCCGTCGACTCAAGTCCCCGGTGGGGAGAAGTGGGGACAGGCAGCGGCACCGCGGGATCGGAGGGAAACGGAGGAACCCGGCACGGTGCCCTGGCCGCGTCCAAAGCACGCCCGAACTATCGACGCGCTCATCTTCCTCACGCATTAACATTTGGAAAGTTCAGTCCCGGAGACACAACCGTAGATCACCGGCGCAGCGGTTCATCCGATCGGAAGGCTTGTTCCACACTCCGTTTTGATCGCCCCATCCCGTGTCCGTGTCGGGTCGAAGTGGGTCGGCTCTCGGCGGATTTCACGGGAGCAGTGGCCGGTTTGACAGCGAAAACCTGTGGCGGACCAGGAAGCTCGGCGGGAGAAGCGCTGGCCAGCCGACGCAAGTCTGCTCAGCGCCGCCGCAGGCGGATGTAGAGCGCGCCGCCACCGCCGTGGTGATGGGCGGCCTCCTCGAAGCCGAGGACCAGGGAACGCAGCTCCGGCAGGCGCAGCCAGTGCGGGACGCTGCGGCGCAACACGCCCCGCTCGGCGTACGGATCGTCCCCGCCCACCCCCTTGCCGGTAACGACCAGCACCACGGCGTGCCCGGCGGCCCGGGAGCGGTGCAGGAACCCGATCAGCGCCGCATGGGCCTCGGCCTGGCGCAGGCCGTGCAGGTCGATCACGGCGTCGACGCTGCGGGAGCCGCGGCGCAGCCCGGTGCGCACCCGGCGCTCCAGCGGCGCCAGGGGCGGCAGGGGGGCCGCCGGCGGCGGCGCGCTCGGCGCGGTGCTGCGGGCGG
>NZ_LABY01000407.1 GCF_001043975.1 Methylobacterium variabile | reverse complement strand
CGGCCTGAAGGCGGTGTTCCTCGTCACCACCGTGGCCGGGGTCACGGGATTGTGGCCGGCCATCCTGGCAGATACCGGCGCCACCGTGCTGGTCACCGCCAATGCGCTGCGGCTGCTGCGCCTTGAGCCATGATGGGAGAGCCACCTCTGGGCGGCCCGCCAGGATCATGGTTCCGACGCGAGGTCGTTCGATGACGATCCTGCGGGCTCCTGCATTCGCCTCTATGGTCCCCGCCGCATCGGCTCCCGGCTGATTACGTCGCCGTCGATGAGGCGTGCTGCCGCGCCTCGAACGCTCTCACGGCCGAGACCAGCCGCATCAAGTCCCTCTGCGCCTATCCATGCCTGGGGAAAAAATCAATCAATAAGCGCGACGGTATGACACCACCCATTGCACGGACCCCAGAGAGGCCCTGCAAGGTACTTGAAAGACAAAATAGAATATTTGAATCTGTTGAGTGGTGCGAAACGCAGATACAAATACCAAGAGCGAGAAAAATATGTCATCGACTAAATTCAACGAAAACCGCAGGCTTGGAACGTTAACCGCCGCTCTTGCTCTCGTCTACACTCTTGTGTGCCCTAGAGTCATGGCTGGTACCCCCGAGGTGGAGGCCGCAGCCAGGGGAACGTTCAAAGAGTGGGTGGAAGTGCTGGCAATCCCAAACGTTTCCGCTGCGCCCGCTGACATACAGCGCAACACCAACTGGTTCGAGCAAGCTTTCAAACGTCGAGGCTACCGAACGAGGCAGTTACCCAACAACGGCAAGCCAATGCTTTTCGCCGAGGCACCGAATGCGAAAGATACGAAGTCGACAGTCCTGTTCTATGCTCATATCGATGGCCAGCCGGTAACACCTTCGGAATGGAACCAGGAAAGCCCATGGAAGCCGACCCTGAAGCAGAAGACTCCGGATGGACGGTGGATGGAGTTGCCGATCGAGCGTCTTTACGATGCAAAGGTCGATCCCGAATGGCGGTTATTCGCGCGATCCTCGTCGGATGACAAGGCTCCCATACTCATGCTGCTGGCTGCGATCGATGCCCTCCAGGCCGCGGGCGTCGAGCCAGCCATCAACGTCAAGGTGCTGCTCGACACGGAGGAGGAGGTAAGTTCCCCGTCGCTCGGAACCGTGATACGCGAAAATCTCGCCTTCCTGAAATGCGACGACCTGGTGGTTCTCGATGGTCCGATGCATCCGAGCAACCGCCCGACCCTCGTATTCGGCAATCGCGGGATTGCCCGGGCGACCCTGACCGTGTTCGGACCGAGACAGGAACTACACAGCGGCCATTACGCCAATTATGTCGCGAACCCCGCGATGCGTCTGGCGCAGCTAATGGCATCCATGAAGGATGAAGACGGCCGCGTCACAGTCAAGCATTACTACGATGGCATTGCCCTCGACGACCGCGCTCGTCGCGTGATGGCGGCTGTTCCCGACGACGAGCCGGCATTGCGCAAACGCTTGGGCGTGGCGGAAACGGAGAAGGTCGGCGGCAACTATCAGGAGGCGATGCAGTATCCCTCGCTGAACATACGCGGCATCAAGTCGGCTGATGTCGGCGGTAAAGCGCGCACGATCATCCCCGACCATGCCACCGCCGAAATCGACATGCGGACCGTACCTGAAACGCCGCCCGAACGCTTATTCGATCTGCTGAAGGGCCACGTCACGGCCCAAGGTTATCATCTGGTCGAAGGGGAGCCTACGGACGACGACCGTGCCCGTTATCCCAAACTTGCCTCTTTGATGATGGGGAAGGGATCGTCCTCAGGGACGGCGGTACGTACCGATTTGGACTCCCCAATCGGGGTTTGGCTGCGAGAAGCCATGAAGCGGGCGCACGGCGCTGATCCCATTGAAATCCGCATGATGGGCGGCACCGTTCCTACGGGTGTGGCAGTTGGCGCGCTCAAAGTACCCTTTGCCATCGTGCCTCTCGTTAATGCTGATAATAGCCAGCATAGTTTTGATGAAAACATGCGGATCGGAAACTATTTAGATGGAATTCTTACGCTTGAAGCTATTCTAAGGCTCGAAAAATCTCGTTAGGGCATTTTCCGACGAAGTGGATACCGGTTCGTCGAAGAAAATGCGACAAGAAAATAACTTAGAGAGCTTCGCGATTGCGACGCGATCGTGAAGTGCTCGAGTGTCTAAGCTCGATCAGGGTGTTGCTTTGATGAAGCTGTCCGATTAGATTGACCGTTCGGCGTGACCAGCATGCTCTGGCCCTGCTTGAAGATCGGCGCCGTGCGGTGGAACGGCAGCATCGCTGCGAAATCGCCGAGCGGCGCGATCGAACCCGGCGGGACCTCGGCCTGGACCGTCATGCCGGCCACCGTCTCGCACAGTGCCCGCAGCGGGTTGTGCGGGGCGTCGGTCATCACCGACTCGCCCCAGGTCTGTGATTAGGCGTGGA
>NZ_LABY01000406.1 GCF_001043975.1 Methylobacterium variabile | reverse complement strand
GACGGCGAGCACGCCCGGGACGTGCCACGATCGCATCGCGGGGCGGAAGCGCGCCCGCGGGAAGGTCTGCCTGAACCGAGGCAGCAGCGCCGGATCGGCGAAGGGAAACCGCACCTCCGCGCCGTCCGGGAGGGCCGTGACGGCGAAGGAGCCGATCGTCATCGTCATGGAGGTCGTCCCTTCCGATCGGAGCCCATCCGATCGCGGCCTCGGCTCGCAGGCTTGGCCAGGCCCGAGTCTAGAAGACGCCGCGGCGCCTGTCCTTCATCGTGTAGGACCGGCCTGGTGGGTGTGATCGCTCGACCACATCGAGGGGCCTGTGGCGCAGAACCCGTGCGCGTGGCTCCATGCTCACCGCAGCGTGCGACGATCCGGGAGGAGCGTGCGAATGACGACGATGCTCAGAGTGGGGGAGACCTGGGATCTGGCCCCGGCCGGCGAGGGGATGACCCTCCAGCTGGTGCCGGCCGGCGACCACGCGAGCCTCACCATCATCGTATCCCTGAGGAAGCCGGCGGCGAGCGAGATCAAGGCCCTCACGAAGAAGCCCTTGCAGTTCGGGGTGACACAGTCGCAGGTCCTGACCTGGGTGACGCTGTTTGGCGACCAACTCAGTTTCGACGCTCCCTATGCAAGCGGGATCGAGAAGAACAGCGCCGACATTCGCGCCTCCCTCTCCCATGTCGAGAGCTGGACGGACAAGACGCGCAACGCCGCGACGATTGTTGTGACCGACCCCAGGAACAAGGAAATCAAAGGCGTTCGCTTGATTTCTTTGAGCAAGACCTGGTGGAGCGTGTTCTCCCGATCGGTCGTGGCAGGGCCGGAGGTCCTGTCGCGGGAGACCTATGACGCCGCCTACATGAGCGACCAGAGGCGTTACCCGACTACGCAGCATCTGGTGCGCGCCGCAGAAATCATCGAGTCTGGTGGCGTGTGATCAGGTCACCGCCCGGATCGCATCCGCCATGCTGTAGTTCCTCACCAGCGGGGGTAGCATTCAACCCTTTTTGAATGAGGAGGCGGATCGCCTCAGAGCGCGTTCGTATCCGGTTATCAAATCGCCAGTTATCAATCGCCTCCACCTCATCGCGAGAGACCATGATTGGAACACGCACGTCCTTTGGTTGCTCTGTCATGAGACAAATCCCTGATCATGCCGTCCCGGCCGGCGGCCTGCTGAGGAGTTCGGCGCGGCTCATCCCATCGCCGATCCCCTGGGCGATCCGATCGTGGGCGGCGGCCTCGGTCATGTCGGGATCCCAGGTGTAGACCTCCCGGTGAGCCTCGACCTGGCGGCCGATCTCCCGAGGCCAGCGGCCGAGGGTGATCCAGGGCCAACCAGGCGCTGGGGGCTCGTAGAGCGCCAGGACCGGGTCGCCGGTGCCCGGCCGGCTCACGGCGGCGTCCGGGCCGGCTGAGAAGTCGAGGGCCCCGCCCTTGCGCGGTACGGGCCGGGCCAGGGCCGCGAGCAGCGCGTCGCGTTCCTTCGCGCTCTCGACGGCCCAGAGCTTCCAGGGCGTCTCGGTGGCGATATCGGCCGGCCACCGCCCAAGGCAGAGGTCCGGCAGCCCGGGGAGGTAGCCCTTGTACCAGACGATCGGCATCCAGGAGCTGATGGGTGCGTCGGGATCGGTCATCGAGCGCTCCGAGGGCGGCGGTGGGGATTTATTCGCCAGAGCAGTCGCTCAATTGGCCTGTTTGCGATCCGGCACCACGACCGGCATGTGGGGCATCTGGCTGCGCATCCGCGCGATGCGGTCGAGCGCGGCGGCTTCGGTGGCATCCGCCTCCCAGGTGTAGGCCTCGCGCTGTGCGCCGATCCCGAGCGCCACCTCGGGCGGCCAACGTCCGACGGTGAACCAGGGCCAGCCCGGCTCGGGCGGGAGGTAGAGGGCGATCACGCTGTCGCCCCTGATCGGCCCGCTCACCATGGCGTCGGGCCCGGACTTGAAGTCGAGGCCGCCGCCGCGGATTGCAACAGGCTTCGCAACCGACGCCAGCAGCGCGGCGCGCTCTTGAGGCGTTTCGACGATCCAGACTTTCCACGGGGTCTTGGCGGCGACCCCGGCGGGCCAGCGGCCGACGCAGAGGTCCGGCAGACCGGGGAGGAAGCCCCCGTACCAGACGATCGGCATCCATGATGTGAGGGGTCGGGTTGGGTCGATCATCGAGCGCTCCAAGCGCGGCGGGTGGTGCTTCGCGTCAGTACGGAGCGCGAATGATCTGCTCGGGGCGCACGAGCGCATAGTGGCCCTGGCCTGAGGCGGGTGCGAGGACGACGCGATCGGTTGCTGCGTCCATGCCCAGGATCCGCCACTCGCCCCCCTCGAGATCGATCACCTCGGCACCGTGACTGTCGTGGTGGGCGCCGCGGCCGGCGGCATGGACGATCTGGTCCCCGGCCAGTCCGAGGGCAGCCAGGCGCGCCACATCGCGGGCCTTGTCGCGGTCCGCGAGCGCCGCCGCCTCGGCATCCTCCTGCAC
>NZ_LABY01000405.1 GCF_001043975.1 Methylobacterium variabile | reverse complement strand
GCCGAGGGGAGTGGCGGGGCGGGGCCGGTCGCTGCGCAGGGCTTCGAGCATGGCGGGAGCTTCCTTGCGTCAGCGGGCGGGGGCGGCCACGGGCGAGGGGTGAACACGGTCGGCCAGCGTCGCCGCCGCCACCGGCAGGCCGAGGCCGGCGATCACCGCGAGGCTGCGCACCAGCATCACGAGGGGCAACCGCGAGGCGGGCCGGCGCTGCGTGGCGATCCCGCATCCGGGACCGAGCCGGAGCGGCTCCGGACCGGCGGAGCGGCACACGAGGGGGAGGGGACTGGCCATCGGCTGTTCCTGCGGCTGTTCCTATGGTCGTTCCCGGCGTGGGAAATCTGATCACAGGCGTTTCTCTATGTGGGCAAATTTCCCACGTCAACCGGGATTCGCAACGTGCCGCGCTTTCGTGGGATTGTGTCCCACGCGCTCTGGGCTACAACGGCCGTGATGTCAGAGCCGAGCCCGAGACTTCCGCCCGATGCCGGCGCGCTGCAGGCGCCCCTCGCCCGCCTGCTGCGCCCGCTGGTGCGGCTGTTCGTGCGCAGCGGGATCACCTTCCCGGCGCTGACCGACCTCCTGCGCGAGCTGTACGTGAACGTCGCCGAGTACGACTTCGCCCTGCCCGGCAAGGACCAGACCGACAGCCGGGTCAGCCTGCTCACCGGCATCCACCGCAAGGAGGTGCGCCGCCTGCGCGGCGCGGGCGCCCCGGTGAGCGCGGTGCCGGCTTCGGTCTCGCGCACCAGCCGCATCATCGCCCGCTGGGTCGCCGCGCCCGACTTCACCGAGGCCGATGGCCGGCCGAAGGCCCTGCCGCGGGCGGCCGACAGCGGTCCTTCGTTCGAGAGCCTCGTTGCCTCGGTGACGCGGGACCTGCGCCCGCGGGCGGTGCTCGACGAGTGGCTCGACCGCGGCCTCGTGACCGTCGATGCCGAGGAGCGCATCGTGCTCGCCGAGGCCGCCTTCGTGCCGAGCGGCGGGGGCACGCAGCAGCTCTACTACTTCGGCCGCAACCTCCACGACCACATCGCCGCCGCAGTCACCAACATCCTGGAGGAGAAGCCGCGCTTCCTCGAGCGCGCCGTGCACTACGACGGGCTCTCGCCCGAGCTGGCGCGGCGGTTGGAGTTGCGGGCGCGGGAGATCGCCATGGACGCCTTGCAGCAGGCCAACCGGGAGGCGCACGCGGCCTGCGAGACCGATCCGGGCGGCGAGGCGCGCTGGAACTTCGGCATCTACGTCTACGCCGAGGACGCGCCGCGCCGCGAGCCGGAGGCGGATGCCAGCCCCGAGCCGAAGGCGTGAGGACGCGGCCCGTGCCCGGTCCCGCTTCCACCCGGCGCGGCCTGCTGCGCCTCCTCGCCGGCGCGAGCTGGCTGGCCGCGGCCGGCCCGGCCGCGGCGGCGGGCGACAAGATCCTCGATCAGGGCATCGGCGGCACCGGGATCCGGCCGGGACCGGACGAGGAGGGCGACCGCGGCATCGGCGGCACCGGCGTCATCGGCACCATCCGGGGCTTCGGCAGCATCATCGTCAACGACCTGCGCATCGCCTATCCGGCCGACGTGGCGGTGACGGTCGACGGACGACCGGCCCGGTTGGAGGACTTGCGGGTCGGGCAAGTGGTGCGCACCCTCGCCCTGCCGGGGGAAGGCGGCCTCTCCACCGGGGGCATCGCGGTGATCCACGAGGTCGTCGGCCCGGTGCAGCGCGCCGGCCCCGATCGCCTGACGGTGCTCGGCCAGAGCGTCGCGACGG
>NZ_LABY01000404.1 GCF_001043975.1 Methylobacterium variabile | reverse complement strand
ATGTCTAGGTGATGATTATTGAACGTAATAGTTCAGTGTGTATTATTTTTTTTTTTTTAAAAGAAGAAGACGCAATACGAGTTTTCTCCCTTTCTCGGGGGCTCGGAGATGTGAAAAAGAGACACCCCCGGGCCCGCTCGGCCACCGCCGCCCCGGCGCGCTGCATCAGCACGCTGCCCGGCGTGCCGGCCGCGATCGCCGCGGCATCCGCCCGCCGCATCTCGTCGGTGGTGAGCAACTCGGTCCCTGCCATCGCGTCATACTCCGAGAAGCGCCCGAGCGCGCCAGCTGTGCCGCGGCACCGGGCTTCAGAACGGCGATTGCGCAACAAACGCGCAGAAATTGCCTATTTATTGATCATTCCCAGTCCGGTCCGGGGAAATCCCCCGTGGCGGTCGGCGCAGCGCGATGCTAGGAATGCCGCCGGAACCGTTGCAGACCAGGCCCGCCCGGCATGAAGAAGATCGAAGCGATCATCAAGCCCTTCAAGCTCGACGAGGTGAAGGAGGCCCTGCAGGAGGTCGGCCTCCAGGGCATCACGGTGATCGAGGCCAAGGGCTTCGGCCGCCAGAAGGGCCATACCGAGCTCTATCGAGGCGCCGAGTACGTGGTGGATTTCCTGCCCAAGGTGAAGCTCGAGATCGTGCTGCCCGATGCGCTGGTGGATGGCGCCGTCGAGGCGATCCGCAAGTCGGCTCAGACCGGCCGCATCGGCGATGGCAAGATCTTCGTCTCCTCGATCGAGGAAGCCATCCGCATCCGCACCGGCGAG
>NZ_LABY01000403.1 GCF_001043975.1 Methylobacterium variabile | reverse complement strand
CGGCAGGGCGAGGCCCATCGCCTCGATGACGCAGGCCATGGTCGAGGCAGTGCCCATCACCATGCAGGTGCCGACCGAGGGGGCGAGGCGGCCGTTGACGGTCTCGATCTCGCGCTCGTCGATCTCGCCGGCCCGGTGGGCGCCCCACAGCCGACGGCAATCGGTGCAGGCGCCGAGCACCTCGCCCTTGTGGTGGCCCACCACCATCGGGCCGACCGGGATCACCACCGTCGGCAGGTCGACGCTCGCCGCCGCCATCACCTGCGCCGGCAGGGTCTTGTCGCAGCCGCCGATGACGATCACCGCGTCCATCGGCTGGGCGCGGATCATCTCCTCGGTGTCCATCGCCATCAGGTTGCGCAGGAACATCGAGGTCGGGTGGGCGAAGCTCTCGTGGATCGAGATGGTGGGGAACACCATCGGCATCGCCCCCGACAGCATCACCCCGCGCTTGGCCGCCTCGATCAAGGCCGGCACGTTGCCGTGGCAGGGATTGTAGTCGCTGTAGGTGTTGGTGATGCCGACGATCGGACGGTTGAGCGCGTCGTCCGAGTAGCCCATGGCCTTGATGAAGGCCTTGCGAAGGAAGAGCGAGAAGCCGGCATCGCCGTAGCTGGTGAGCCCCTTGCGCAGCCCCTTGCCCTGTTCCTTGGCCTGCCCGCCCTCGGCCGGCCCACCCTGGCCTTTCCCGTCGCCCATCTGGTCGCTCCTCCCGGTCCGCATCGTTGGTCCCGACTTCGCGCCGTTCGCCCGCCGCCGCAAGCCCCGTCGGCGCGGGAGGCCCCTGCTCCACCGGCTGCGGCATCGCGCCCCCGCCCTGGCCGGGTTGCCTGATTAGAACATATAGTGAACATTAACGTTGACGGGCATCGCCGCGCGAGGAGAGTGAGGGACGGCATGACGCGCTACCGCTTCCACTGCACCAACGGGTCCGAATGCATCCTCGACGCGGA
>NZ_LABY01000402.1 GCF_001043975.1 Methylobacterium variabile | reverse complement strand
GCCGGGCGCTCGCGGGCGCCGCCGGCTGGCTCACCGGCCTGCGCGCCGGCCAGTCCGCCAACCGTGCCGACACGCCCCTCGCCGAGGCCGACCTGGCCCGCGGGCTGATCAAGCTCAATCCCCTGGCCGACTGGACCCGGGAGGCGATCGCCGAGCTGATCCACCAGAACTACGTGCCCTACAACGTGCTGCACGACCGCGGCTTCCCGTCGATCGGCTGCGCGCCGTGCACCCGCGCCGTGAAGGTCGGCGAGCCCGAGCGGGCCGGCCGCTGGTGGTGGGAGCAGGCGGGCAAGCAGGAATGTGGCTTGCATGTCGCAGGCGCGCCGGGAAGCCAGTTGCGCCCCGGTCAGGAGCCCGCTGCCTTCGAGTCGGCAAAGTCTGCCGGTAAGAGTTTCCCGGATAAGTCTTCGAACACCGCCAACCCGGAGCTGGCCGCATGAGCGCCGCCCTCAAGACCCGCGCAGATGACCTGCAGCGCCTGACCCATCTTCAGCGCCTGGAGGCCGAGAGCATCCACATCATGCGGGAGACGGTCGCCGAGACCGAGAACCCGGTGATGCTGTACTCGATCGGCAAGGATTCCTCTGTGCTGCTGCACCTGGCCCTGAAGGCCTTCGCGCCGGGCCGGCTGCCGTTCCCGCTGCTCCACGTCGACACGACCTGGAAGTTCCGCGAGATGATCGCCTTCCGCGACCAGCGCGCGAAGGATCTCGGCCTCGACCTTCTCGTCCACACCAACGCGGACGGGCTCGCCCGCGGCGTCG
>NZ_LABY01000401.1 GCF_001043975.1 Methylobacterium variabile | reverse complement strand
CTATCACGAATGTCTATATTATAACCAATATCGATATTTTTTTTTTCATTGGGATGTCCTTCAATTTTATTCAATAGTATTTTGGCCGCTGCTGCGCCAATATCATGTCCGGAGGTGCGGACGGTCGTTAGACTCGGTCGAATATCAGCGGCAACATCAGAATTTCCACAGCCCGCCACGGCGAAGCGCCCCGGAATACTCCACTCCCGCCGCGCGCATTCGAAAATGACACCCGCAGCCAGCGCGTCTGTTTCACATAATAAAGCCTGAAGTCGCGACTCGCGTTGCAATAAGTTGTCAATCGCGAGCCATGCATCCGCGAACACAGTCTTATTTGATCCGAAATAAATGAGATCATCTTGCAAATTAGACATTTGCATTGCAAATCGGAAGCCATCTAGATACTCAGAGGAACATTGATTGTCTTGCATATTATGCCCCGCAAAGCCGATGTATCTATATCCACGATCTATCATCAGCTGTGTCAGATCAAATGCTGCTTTAGACAATGAAAATCCTACAGACATATCAATAAAAGGACCATTTAAGCTCCACGTTTGAACAACTGGTACACCGGTTCGACGCAAGAGGTGAAAAACTTGTTCGCATTGTTCGACTCCCGTCAAGATGATCCCATCGACGCGGCGACCGATAAGCGCTTGTATAGCACTATATTCTTGCTCTGGTGTCCCCGCAAGCGATAGCATGAGTTGGTATCCATGTTTTACAAGTATTTCATTCATACCCCTAATCATGCTGGCGCATTTTATGATCTGCAGTGATGGAACTACTGCCCCGACAATACGGCTGACTCCTAATGTGCGAGCACCTAAAAGAAGATTTGGTACGTATCCAATTTGTGCTGCCGCTTCGAGGATTTTGGCACGCGTCTCAGCACTAACCTTGGCCGGCTGATTGTAGCAGTTCGAGACGCTCATTGGTGAGACGCCAGCGAGCCTCGCAACATCTGACATCGTAGCGTTCGCACGATTTAATGATTTGTATCTTATTGATGGTGATTTTGTCATTGTATATTCAGTCTCCTAGATTTTGATAAGATACTATTTATTTTTTGTCTTGATACAAATAAAATTAAACATGCCTTTATGCTCTAGTATTAAATGCTATTATTATCTATGCTGCTCGATCTATAATGAAATCTGCGCACTTGAAATTTTGTTTGCACATCTGCTGCTTGCGATGGGGAGTATAATTTGATCAGCGGGAGGGAGTCCAATAAGCCGTGGAATTTCCATTATTTGCGTTATATCCACAATGAACTGCATTTCGCGGTATTGTAAATCAACTACTGTTGTTGCATTGTACTATGTGTATTAAAGATTTATCAAAATACTTTATGCGACGCCCAATAAGATTATCCCTACTGTACCATCGCAAGATATAATGCTCCCTTACCATTTTAATCCTATGCCAGAGCGACAAGAGACACATCGCAGACGGATGTATACCAGCTATTTGTCTCGTGATCGCCGCATTTGTGACAAAATGTGTCAAGCCGTGAGACCGTTCTACAAAACGCATGCGATGCGCCCGGCTATCAGCATGGCGGTGCAGTAAAGTAAAAATGCCAGCGCAAACAAGTCGAATTCGCCAATTGTTCGGAATCCGCCTTGTTGCGTTCCACGAGAATATGCATATCCATATAAATATAGTTAGCAAACCTGAATGTAATTACCCACGGGGTATTTTTCGGCTCGTGCTTTCGTTGGCACGCTGGCCAGGTCTGGACGACCTACGAGTTCCTCTCTGGCTCTGTCCTCGACGGCTTCGGGATTGGCGCCGGCTTAAGGGCCGAGACGGTGCGAGAAGCGACGCTGCCGAACACGTTCAAACTCCCCGGCTACGTGCGGCTCGACGCAGCGGCATGGTACCGTTTCGCGATCCAAGGACAGCCGTTTCGAGCTCAGCTCAACCTTCAGAACATCACCGATCGGCGCATCTACGATACGGACGGCGCCAACGTGTTGCGTCCGACGGTACCGTTCACCGTGCTGCCATTCCTCGATGCACCTGCGCTGAACCGGCGCAGCTTCGCGGCGAACGCCCTCGGGGGTGCCTTGCTCGTCGCAGCGACTGCCGGCGCCTGCGCCCAGTCGTCGCCGCAGCCGCTCCCGCGGCCGCGCATGATGCAGCAATCGGACGTCGCACCGCTCAAGGTCGCTATGCTGGTCTATTCCCGCATGGTCACGCTCGATCTCGTCGCTCCACAGAGCGTCCTCCAGATGCTCAACTCCGAGATCCATCTGGTCGGTGAGACGAGAGAACCGGTCGCGACGGATCTGGGCCTGCCGGTCACCCCGACCTGCACCATCAACGAGTGTCCGCGCGACCTCGACGTGCTCTTCGTGCCGGGCGGGCTGATGGGTTCGGTCGCCTGCATGAAGAACCCCGCGATCCTCGACTTCCTGGCCGACCGCGGGGCCCACGCCCGTTACGTGACGAGCGTGTGCACGGGCGGACTGGTGCTTGGAGCCGCCGGTCTCCTGCGCGGCTACGAGGCGACCGCGCATTGGGCGGTTACCCATCTCCTGCCGCTCATGGGCGCGACCAAGGTTGACGCCCGCGTGGTCCATGATCGCAACCGGCTCACCGGAGCCGGTGTGACGGCGGGCCTCGACTTCGGTCTGACCCTTGCGGTGCTGCTGCGCGGGCAGGAGGCAGCCGAGCGGACGCAGCTCATCTTAGAATACGAACCAGCCCCTCCCTTCCGTAAAGGCACGCCGGTCCTCGCTGGGCCGGAGCGCGTCGCCGAGATGCGCACAGGCCGGGTCTGGATGGAAGGCCAAGCCTGGGATGCATCCCTTGCCGCAGCAAAGCGCCTCGGTCTCTAAGCTCGATTTTTGGCCATTTTAGGTGGCGCCGTGGCAGCGTCGCAAGCGATGGGATGAAACCAAACTTGCTTTTGTTGAATGTGGAGTCATCCTTCTGAAAAAGCAAGAACTTGATTGTAGATGCAATCAGTCATTCTGATTAAAAATATATGAGGTGCCCAGATCTCACCGTTATTTTATGCCTGTGATGGCGAAAGCTTGATCGAACTCGTTGGGTATGACCGGGAATGTGTTGGCACTGTCCGTAGTGCGCCAGATGCATCAGGGAGATGCATCAGGGTTGACGGGCGTTGAGCCCGCTATCCTGCATCAACCCGGCCACGCGCCGCTGGCCTAGCACCGACCCTTTTCGTGCAACCCGAAATCTGCCTGCTCCAGCCCGGGACCGGCTGTTGCCACACTTTGTCACGATCCTGGCGAATGGGAGACAAACGGGCCGGCTACATGTCTCTTCAACGCGGCCGCTTGCTTTCACGCTCTCGCCGCGGGCATGAGCTATGCGCTTACAGCGGAACTCATGTCCGCGGCCCCTAATCACGGTGTAGTCCGGCCCACCCCCGAGCACCGTGAACGGCCCGCTCCAGCATCGCGCTATGCTGGGGCGGGCTTCCACCGTATCTTGATCCATCATGCACGGTATGATGCTTTTTGAAATTCTGTTCACGCCCGCAGGTATGAGGCAAGCGCTCGCAACTGAGCTCATGTTGCGATCCTTATTCACGGTGCAATCTGGCCCCCAACCGAGCACCGTGAACGGCCCGCTCCAGCATCGCGTTATGCTGGAGCGGGTTTCCATAGTATCTTGATCCATCATGTGCGGCATAATGGCTGCGCTTCGAGACCGCGCCGGGCGAGCAGATGCAGGTCGACTGGGCGGTGATGCGGCGCGGCGCCGGCCGGCTGTCGGTGTTCGTGGCGACGCTGGGCTGGAGCCGGACGGCCTACCTCGAGTTCGTCACTGACGAGCGCCTCGAGCAGCTCGAACAGGCCATCAAGGCGCTGGAGGTCGATGAGGCCGAGCGTTTGGCCGGCACGCCCGCCATCGTCAAGGCGTGCCGCAGCACCCCAGCATCTCCTTGGCCCCGTCCTGCTCGATGAGGCCGTGGGATATCAGCAGGTAGTCGGCAACGACCTCCAGTGCCGTGCCGCGTGGCGTTGCCGGGCTCGATGGTAGGGGGATGAAGCGAGCCATCGTGCCGTAGGCCGTCAGCGGCTCGGAGCCGCTCGGGCTGATCTCAGTCACGGAGCGGGAACGTTTGCGGGACGCTGCTTTGGAAGCGGGCGGGGGTGCCGCCACCGTCCGATCCGCATTCACGATCCATATTACCAAATTTTACGGCGATAATTTGAGAATTGCACTTGGAAATTTGCCGGTTAAAATCACTTGAACGAAGTATTTTTATGCTAAAATAACATTATAACAGCGTTGTCATGAAATTAATATAATATAGACATGCTGAGTTTAGTCAGCTAATAATGGCATTTCGGCAACAATCGGCAACGTATGCTCGAAATTCAGCATGATCATCGTTTTGTTCTCTTGTTAGAACCTCCTCCTTGGCGCAAAGCGCTGCCGTTCAAGCGAAGGACCGCCAACATGGTCGCTCCCACGAAGAGGAGCTGACCGGCCGGTCAGCT
>NZ_LABY01000400.1 GCF_001043975.1 Methylobacterium variabile | reverse complement strand
CGCTCGGCGACCGGACGCTGCATCGCTCCACCGGGCGGGATGCGCGGCCGGGCAACACCACCCGGAGCGGCGCAGCGAACAGTCAATGCGCGCCCTCATCCGTCCGCGCCAGCCTCGCCGGATGGCCTGCCCGGATGAACCAGGTCGATCGCCGGCACGCGGCCGAGATGTCCGGTGGACCGGACTTCGTCCCGCGCGGCACGGCGATGGTTTCGAATTCATGAACGGAGCGTCCCGCCCCGGGGATGCGGCCGTGAGTACAGCGCGTCCAGAGCTGCCATGCACTTAACCCTTGATTAGGAAGATTTTTCTAAAATTACTTGACCAAGAAGCGACTTCTCAATTCGAACTCAAGGGGAGCGCGCAGCTCTCCATGCCGCGGGACCCGGCTCGGACCGGAGAACGTGCGCCGCAGGGGAACGGCAGATGGACGTGCTCGTCGTCGATGACAGCCAGGCGGTGCTGATCCAGCTGCAACGTCTGCTGGATCACGACCTTGAGGCGGCGACGTCCATCTTCTCGGATCCGCTGGCGGCCCTGGACGAGGCGCGGATGCGCGCCTTCGATCTCGTTCTGGTCGATTACAACATGCCGGAGATGGACGGCATC
>NZ_LABY01000040.1 GCF_001043975.1 Methylobacterium variabile | reverse complement strand
CGTTCGAAGGCGCAACGGTATCAGATCGCGCAGGCCCCGATCCGGCGACGACAATGAAATCAGTCGATAGCCGTTGCTTCACATGGCGACTGATGATCGACTGAACTCACGGCCTCACTTTTCAGGAGCCAGACCGCGACCCGACCGGAGGACGCCACCGGCCGGTAGCTGGCGTCGAGGAACTCGTCGAGAAGCGTGACACCACTGCTCCGCGAGCTGCCGTTCGGCTCGTTCGGGTTCTCCATGCTTCCGTCGCGGATGACCCAGCGCACCCGGTTGTCCTGCAGGTCGGCGACGATGGCCGCCTGCGTGTCGGCCCGGGTCTGCAGGCCCGGGTCGAACTGGTGCCAATGCGTCCCCGGAAGCCGTTCCACGGCGAAATACAAGGCGACTGGATTCGTGAAGATCATGTCGTGACGGTCGAGAGCCACGAAGATCCGCTCGTCCGGGCGCGTCCGCCGCGCGACGTAGTTGGCGGCGCGGGCATGGTCCGGCGGGTACAGGGCGACCGTGGACCGGGACGTGGTCCGGCACGCGGCCTCGCCGGGTGCGGACCGAAGACCGGCCCGCTCCGCGATCAGGCTCGCCAGGACGTTGTCCGGGCTCGTGAAGGCGTCTCTCAACTTGCTCGCCGCGAACACCGCCGGTGGACCGATCGTGAGCAGGAGCACGAGGATGGCGCCCGCCTGAGGCAGGCGCGAACCGCCGAGCCACCGCCGTGCCAGGATCGCGGCCACGACGAGAGCCGGTATGGTGGCGAGCAGCACGTGGATGGCGCTCACCCGGACGATGCCCTTGAGGAAGAAAAGGAGCGTGCAGAGGCTGAACAGGACCAGGACGGCGCGCGCGCGCGCCTCAGCCTCGTCCCGACGCGGTCGCCGTGCGGGCCAGGAGATCCGGCCGGCCTCGACGAGCCCGAGCCCGGCAATCAAGGGCGCGAAGTAGACGCCGCCCTTCGGCTCCCAGGGGCGCGGGAATGGCAGGCCTCTCATCTCGGCGTAATACTTTGTCGAAAACTCGACGATGTCGTGCCAGAAGCTCCCGACCGGCGCGACGAGGAGGTACGCGGCCGCGGCCGGCAGGAAGACGAGCGAGGTGCCGAGGCCGTAGGCGACCACGACGCCAGCGTACCGGCGGGCCGCTCCGCCCCTCGCCGCGTCGAGCCCGATCAGGACGCCCGCCCCGAGAAGGTTCGCGACCAGGAGGAAGAAGCCGACCTCGTAGCGGAAGAGCGCCGCGGCGCCGGCGCAGGCGCCCGCCGCGGCGCAGACCCGCAGGCCGCCCGGCCTGAGCGAGCCCCCGACCATGAGCCAGGTCGCGACCAAGCCCAGGATCATGCACGGGTAGATCGGGTAGAGCGGGAAGACCGCGAGCGCCGCGAACCAGAGCCACGCGGCGGCGATCGCCAGCAGCGCGAGGGGACCCCCGGCGAGACCGCGCAGGATGGAGAACAGCAGGGCGCAGACCACGGCCTTGCACGCGACGTCGTAGAGGCGCACGGCCAGGAAGCTGCCGTCGGTCAGCCCGAGCACCGCGGCGACGATCGTGTACTGTGCCGGCCCGTAGCTGGAGTAGAAGTCGCGGTGCACGACCTCGCCGGCCGCGACGCGCATGGCATCGGAGAGGATGATGCCCTCGTCGAAGAGGCCGACACCGCGCGGCATGAGGAGCCCCAGCCCGACGAAGGCGAGCAGGCCGACGAGCGCCGCGCTGGTTGCGTCCTCCGAATGTCTCGCGCTCGCGGACCGTTCCCCGGACGGCGCGGGTGAGGCAGAGACCGGGGCCGTGGTCCCCGGCTGAGCGCGCGAGCGCGGCGCGTAGGTGCGGTAGGTGAAGAAGCGGTGGCCGAAATAGCTCGTCGCGGTCATCACGCCGGCGCCGACGAAGGCCCCTCCCAGCTCGGACAACGGCCGGTCGAGGAGGTGGGGCAGGACGTAGCGGCCGACTGCGAAGCCGACGACCCAGTAGACCACCGCGCCGGCCCCATGGACGAGCGTGAAGCGCAGCGCCTCGGCCCAGGCACGGTCCCACGACCGCGCCCTGAAGGCGACGAGCTTCGAGAGCACGAAGGAGAGGATGAAGCCGGCGATCGAGCCGGCGAGGAGCGCGAGGCCGAAGCTTCCGTGCCGGGCCACGATCCAGACCGCGGCGAGATTGCCGATTGTCGCCGTCACGCCGGTTCCGACGAACCGGACGAACTCCCGAATGTCGATCGCCTGACGAGGCGCCACGTCCACAATCATCGCGTCCCCTCTCTGCCGATGAAGCGGTGCAGATCAGTCGGCTATGCCGCGACCCGGGCGGCCATCTCTCGTCCGAACCGGACGCTCTCGGAGATTCCGCGGTCTTCCGGATAGTAGAAGCAGGTATCCGCGATCTGCAGGCCGCGGATCGGCGTCTCGACCGGAGGAATCTTGGCCGCGAAGCCCGGTTCGCAGACCGGCTGCGCGTGGCGGAGGCGGGCGACTCGCGAGGCCTCGACGTCGTCCCGGGTCAGCGCTGGATTCACGCGCTGGATGACGGCGAACGCCTCGTCGAGCAGTGCTTGGTCCGACCAGCCGAACTTCGGGTTGGACACCGGCATGTAGTACGGGACGTACACCACCGATCCGCCGACGGGCCGCAGGTTGGAAAACTCGATCAGTCCCGGGATGACCCCGTCCTTCTCGACGATGTTGATCCAGAAATGCGGCGAGACCGGCCGCTTCAGCCGGAAGACGAGGCAGCAGACGCCGATATTGGCGATTGCCTCGTAGCGTTGCCGCCACTCCTCGGGCAGGTCGGGGACGAGGGTGGGGACGAGGGGGGTCGGCACCGTGCAGATCACGGCGTCGGCGGCGATCGTGCCGGCCGGCGTCTCGACGCCCGTGACCCGGCCGTCCTTCGTCTGGACCCGGAGCGCCGGCGTGCGGAGCGTGATCGTTCCGCCCGCCTCCCGGATCGCGTCGCAGAGCCGCTCGACCAGCGTCAGGCTTCCCCCTTCGAGGTAGCCGAGCTCCTCCTGGAACAGCGACCGGCGGGAGCGGCCGATCCGCTTGACCCGCGTCCAGATCCAGGCGGCCGAGATGTCGTCGGCGTACTCGTAGAACTTGAGATCGAACAGCGGCCGCCAGAGCTTCTTGTAGACCTCCGTCCCGCACCAGCGCGTGATCCACGACTGCGCGGTTTCGTGCTCGATCGCGTCCCAGCGCTCGCGCCGGGTGCAGATGAAGGCGAAGAGGCCGTAGCGGAGGCGAGACAGCAGGCTGATCTTCGGGAAACGGAGCAGTGAGATCGGATCACCCCACGGGTGGAGCGTCGCCCCGTCGAAGTAGCCCATGGAGGTCGGGCGCCAGCGCAGGGCATCGGCGATGCCGAGCTCGCGGAGCAGCGCGAAGGTCGGCGCGTCCGTCTTGCAGATGAAGTGGTAGAAGCGCTCGATCGAGAGCCCGTCGAGATCAAAATGGGCGGCCATCCCGCCGGGCTCGGCTCCGGCCTCGATCACCTCGACCTCATGCCCTGCCTTGCTCGCGTGGTAGGCGGCCGCCAAGCCCATCGCGCCAGCCCCGATCACGATCAATCTCGCCATCAATTGCTATCCAATACGCTGCACGGTGGCGTGTCTGCTCCGCGCCGGTGAGCAATGTCCTTATTCCATGCGGCTCGGCCGTGATACATCCGCCTGTGTGCCCGCTTCTACTCCTAAAGGTGCTGCTACCCAGGGAGGAGGTGTCATGGGTGCAGCCACCAAGTGCGCTGCTGCTATTCACGGTCTTTGTACCGTATCGACATGGCCGCATATTTGGACTGGGCTGCCATGAATACTGCAATGAGCGTCGCCAGCGCAGCGATCCTGGATGAGCCGGCGGTCGACATCCCGCTCGTGGTCGACGTGGACGGCACGCTGATCAAGTCCGATCTTCTCTACGAATCGGCGCTGCAGTTCCTGGCCCGCTTCCCGCTGGAAGCGTGGCGGCTTCCGCACTGGCTCATGACGCATGGAAAGGCGGGGCTGAAGGTGCGGCTCGCCGAGCGGGCCGACCCGCAGGTGGCGACGATCCCGCTCCGGGACGAGACGGTCGCGCTCATCCGGGATGCCCACGAGGCCGGGCGCCGCGTCTATCTCGCCTCGGCCTCCGACGGCCGCCTCGTCGAGGCCCTGGCCCGCCGCGTCGGCGGCATCGCCGGCGTGTTCACGACCGACCGAAGCGTCAACCTCGCCGGGGACGACAAGGCCAGGCGGCTCGTCGCGGAGCTCGGCGACCGGGGCTTCGACTACGTCGGCGACGCGCCCGTCGACTTCCCCGTCTGGGGATCGGCTCGCAAGGTGCTGGCGGTCTCGCACAGCGGCAGCTTCTCGCGGCAGCTCCGGCACGCCTTTCCCGACGCCCAGGTCGTCGCGACCGCGAGCACGCGCCCCCGCGACGTCCTCCGTGCGCTTCGACCTCACCAGTGGTCGAAGAACACGCTCGTCTTCGTGGGACTGATCGCCGGCCACCACTTCGACGCCCAGAGCATCCTCGCCGCGTTGATCGCCTTCGCATGCTTCTGCATGGCGGCGTCCAGCGCCTACCTGATCAACGATCTCCTCGATCTCCCGGCCGATCGTGCCCATCCGCGCAAGTCGCGGCGCCCCCTGGCGTCGGGCGCCGTGCCGATCATGGTCGGCGTGGTCCTGGCCGCTCTCCTCGGCATCGGAGCCTTCGTGCTCTCGGCGCTCCTGCCGGTGAAATTCAGCCTCGTCCTGTTCGCCTACATCGCGACCACGCTCGCCTACTCGTTCTACCTGAAACGCAAGATGATGGTCGACATCGTGGTGCTCGGCGGGCTCTACGCGCTTCGCGTGCTGGGGGGCCTCGTCGCGCTCGAACTGTCCCACGCTCCCTGGCTGCTGATGTTCTCGCTGTTCCTGTTCACGAGCCTCGCCATCGTCAAGCGCTGCTCGGAACTGACGGCGAAGCGAGGGGCCGGCAAGGCGAAGCTCGCGGGCCGCGGCTATTCCAGCGAGGATCTGCGCGTGCTGGTCCCGTTCGGCGCGGCGGCCGGCTACGGGTCGGTCCTCGTCTTCGCCCTCTACATGTCGAGCCCGGAAGTCCGTACATTGTACACGCATCCGGATCGACTCTGGTTGATCTGTCCATTGCTGGTCTACTGGATCAGCCGCATGTTCCTGCTCTCGAACCGGGCCCAGCTTCACGACGACCCGGTCGTGTACGCCCTCACCGACCGCATCAGCCTCGCGACCGGCGCCTGCGTCGCCGCGGTGCTGGCGATCTCGATCTGAGGAGTGCGGCCATGCTGGCGAATCCGGCTTGCACGCCCACCCTCCTCTCGGGGTGGGGGCGCTATCCGCGGCTCGAGGGCCGCCTCGCGACGCCGCGCACGGCCGACGACCTCGCCGCCTGCCTGTCCTCCGCCCCGCTCGCCGCGCGGGGGAACGCACGCTCCTACGGCGATGCCAGCTTCGGGTCCGGCCTCACGGTCGACATGCGCCGCCTGGGCCGGCTCCTCGACTTCGACGACGGGACGGGCGAGCTGAGATGCGAGGCCGGGGTCCTCCTGAGCGAGATCGTCGAGGTGTTCACGCCGCGGGGCTGGTTCCCGCCTGTCACGCCGGGCACGAAGTACGTCACGGTGGGCGGGATGGTTGCCTCCGACGTTCACGGGAAGAACCACCATGGTGCCGGCTCCTTCTGCGACCACGTCGTGTCGCTCCGGCTCGCGCTCGGCGACGGGACCGTCCTGACCTGCTCGCCGCACGAGCATCCCGAGCTGTTCGCCGCCACCTGCGGCGGGATGGGGCTGACCGGCCTCGTGCTCGAGGTCACGTTCCGTCTCGTTCCGGTGCGGACATCCGTCATCGTCCAGGAGACGATCAGGGCCCCGGACCTCGCCGCAGCGATGGAGATCTTCGAGAGAGAGGTCGGGCGCACCTACTCGGTCGCCTGGATCGACTGCCTCGCCTCCGGCCCGGATCTCGGCCGCTCGGTGATCGTCCTGGGCGAGCATGCCGCGCCCGACGACCTCGAGCCGGGACGGTGCGATGCGCCCTTCGCCCGTCCGCCGGCGCGGACCCGGCGCGTGCCCGTCGACTTTCCGGCCTTCGCCCTGAATCGCCTGTCCGTGTCCCTGTTCAACCGCCTCTACTACGGCACGCACGGCCCGGGCCGGAAGCTCGTGGACCTCGACCCCTACTTCTATCCGCTCGATGCGATCCAGGATTGGAACCGGATCTACGGCCGCGGCGGCTTCGTCCAGTACCAGTGCGTCCTGCCGCTCGAGACGAGCCGGGAGGGGCTCGAGGCCCTGCTGACGGAGATCGCCCGGGTCGGCCTGGCCTCCTTTCTCGCGGTCCTCAAGCGGCTCGGACGCGAGTCATTCGGATACCTATCGTTCCCGCGCGAGGGCTACACGCTGGCCCTCGACTTTCCAGCCAACCCCGACACCTTCGCGCTGCTCGAACGACTGGACAGGATCGTGCTCGAGGGCGGCGGGCGTCTCTACCTCGCCAAGGACGCGCGGATGAGCGCGCCGATGTTCCGTGCCGGCTATCCGCGGCTCGCGCAGTTCAACGCCGTCCGGCGCCGCTACGGCGTCGAGCGGCGCTTCCGGTCGGCGCTCGCCGAGCGCCTGGAGCTCTAGCATGACGCCATCTTCCGTCCTCATCCTCGGCGCACGCTCGGATATCGGCCGCGCCGTGGCCCGGCGCTTCGCGCGCGCCGGCGCCTCCGTGATCCTTGCGGCCCGGCGATCGAACGAACTCGCCGCCGACGTCTCGGACCTCGCCATCCGCCACAAGGTGAAGGCCGAGGCGATCGAGTTCGACGTCACCGACGGTGACCCGGAAGCGTTCTTCGAGGCCCTCCCGACCCTTCCGGACGTGGTCGTGATGGTCGTCGGCCTCCTCGGTGACCAGGCGCGCAGCGAGACGGACCTGGAGGCCGCCACGGCCGTGATGGCGGCCAACTTCACCGGGCCGGTCGCCTACTTGCTCGCCGCAGCCAGGCGACTCGAGGCGCGCGGCAGCGGCTGCATCGTCGGGATCAGCTCGGTCGCGGGCGATCGCGGCCGCAAGTCGAACTACGTCTACGGCTCGGCCAAGGCCGGCTTCACCGCCTTCCTCTCCGGACTGCGAAACCGCCTCTTCGGCCAGGGCGTCGCGGTCATCACGGTCAAGCCCGGCTTCGTCGCGACCCAGATGACGGCCGGGCTGAAGCTTCCTCCCCTGCTGACCGCGCAGCCCGGAGAGGTCGCCGACGCCATCTGGACGGCAGTCGAGAAGCGCAAGGACGTTATCTACATACGGCCGATATGGCGTTTGATCATGATGGCGATCCAGAACGTGCCGGAGCCGCTGTTCAAGCGCCTGTCGCTCTAAAAGACTGTTTGCCTTGCTGGACAGTATTAATGTCCTCTTCGTCATTCCGGGACCGCGTAGCGGAGCCCGGAATCCAGACGCGCAAGGGGTTCAGGATAGAGCCGGAGTCGCTCCGCCTCCTCCTGCACCACCGGCTTGCCTGGGCCCCGGGATGACATGCAGAGTGTCAACTCTGTGGAGTAAAATCAAAAAGTCTCTAATACTTCGCGCCTTGCCGTCGATGCGTCGATGGTAAGATGTTCGGCCCATCGGCGCGGGCGCCGGCGCCCGGTCGGGCTCAGCCAGCGCCTTCGAGTGAGTCCACTCGGAGGCGCTATGGTATTATATATCCAGCGTATAACTCATCTTATACCCTCGCGCCTTCGCATCGACACGTCGATGCGAAGGCGTCCGGCGCATCAGCGCCGGCGCCCGTTCGGGCTTGCCTTGCGCCTCCGAACGGGTCCGTTCGAAGGCGCGGCGGTATTAATTATAATTTTAAGGATCAGTAAATGTGCAGAAGCAGAAATGCGCGCGGTTGTCCCATCTCATGCACGATTCCATCCTGAGGGGCGGAGAGCGATATCGAAGGATTCCTCCAGAAACCTTTGCATCTTCCGGAGGCCTCGCGACATGCGCTGCACGTGCGCACATCAGGATGAGATTGTGGGCGGCCTGGATTGCGGTGCGACTGATTCAGGTTTCGATTGACGTTAGTCCGGCGCCTCCGGAGGGCAGACCCGGTCCGCCCCCTCGGCAGGCTCATCCATCATTCTCCGACATGCCCCGACGGGACCGCATCCCGGCACCCGACGGGTGCCGCCGCCATCGTGCCCGACAGCGCGGCGGAGCCTCCCGTCGTCGAGGAAGCCGGCGCCGCTGGGGCCGCTACGCCGGTGCCGCCGCCCGGCGTGGCGGCGGTGTTGTTGGTGACCAGGGCCAGGCGCACGCGGATTGCCTGCAGGTCGGCGTGCAGGTTGTTGATCTGCTGCTGAGTCGCGCCGGTTTCGACGTAGCCCATCTGGATCGTGCTCGGACCGGCCGTGTCGGTGACATAGCCGCCATAGGTCTGGTAGGCCTTGGCCAAGGCCATGCCCTCAGGCGTCCTGATACCGATCCTGGTCAGGTCGACCTCCTTCGGAATTGCGAACAGCGCGCCGAGCGGAATGCTGCCGGAGTAGCTACCTCTGGCGCCGTCGGCGGTGGTCGCCGGCCAGACGTAGGGCCTGCTGCTGGGACCGGCCTGGGTCGTCGCAATCGCCATCGCGATCGCATGATCGATCGAGAGCGCGTCGAGATCGCGCTTCTGGATGAGGCCGCCCATCAGCGACATGCCGGCGGCGCGGATGCCCTCGTGCGCACCCGGCCTGTCGGCGATGCCGTCACCCGTCAAGGTGTTCTCGGCGATGTACCGGGCGTGATAGCTGTTGGCGCCGGTCTTCGCTCCGAGCCAGGTCTCGAGGTAGTGCTGGCCGTCCTCCATGACGATGATCGCCCAGCCGTCGACAGTGTTGAATTGCAACGCCGTCGGCGTTCTCATCCGGAACGAGCCGTTGTTGACAGCGGTGCCCAACGTCCAGTCCGCATTCGTCGAGCGGCTGGTGTAGGTCCAGGTCGCCATCGGATCGGAGGCCCCGGCTTGATAGATCCCGATCGCACTCGCGCCGATCCAGGTGGCCACGCCGGCCTGGTGCCGGAGCGACGCCGTTTGAGGATCGGATTCCGACTGGAACGTCGCGCCACCTCCGATGGGCGTGTTCCAGATGCTATTGGGCGCGAATGGCTGCGCGACGGCGCCGTACTTCCCGCATCCTCCATCGCGCCTGCTTTCGGCGAGGCCCCGCCGGGCCGGATTGGCGGTGACCGAACTCCCCTCCGCCCGGGCTGAGCTCCCGTTGGCCGCCCATCCATCGACGACCGCCCCGCAGACGAGCACTGACACGCAGGGCAACACCAACCTGACAATCTTGATCATCCTTCGTCTCCTCCGTGCTGTCCGTACCGGAGCGCCCCGGATGCAGGCGTATCGGGCGCGAGGCGTCGCGACAGGCGACGATCTGGGAACCCGGCTGAGGGAGCCGGCTGCAGGTACGCCCTTCTATGACCATCCCTGTGCTTTGGTCGCAGTCACGCGACCCAATCGAACCCCGGCTGCGTCTCAGGCGTATCGCCGCCGCAGAGGCTGAACGTCAGGTGTCGCCACGATCCTCATCTGGTCCCTAGTTGGCGCCTTGAACGACGTCCGACGCGGTCGCTGGGGCCGTCATCACAGCGGACGAATTCCATTCTCTCTGCCGCGACAAGCGTTTCGCTTCCTGCCGCGATGCCCGACAGCCGTTCAGCGCGACCCAGCAACCGCCAAACAGGAACCACATGTACCATGTCGGAACAAGATAGGCCAGCATGTTATCTGAATAAGCCATGAACAAATATCCTATCATCAAAGAAATAACCAAGTAGGACCATCTCATATCAAATCGCAACAGCTGTTTAAGGACATTGAAAATGCTAAGATATATCCATAAGAACGTGACAAGACCGATCGCTCCCAGGTCGAACAGGAGCTGGATCAGCACGCTGTGCGCGTCGATCGTGTCGTTGGCGAGCGGCAGCGGGAAGAACTGCGCGACGTAGTGAGGAAACCCGACGAGCCCCCACCCGAACCAGGGGCGTTCGGCGATCCAATCGAGCGAACTCTGCCAGAGAAGAACACGCCAGGCGTACGAATTGAGGGACTCGTAGGAATCTCGGTAGTTGCCCTGCTGAAGATCCGTGAACCTCTCGACGAGCTCCGGCATCGCAATGATCATCACTGGAAGGCCCAGCAAGTATAACAGGCTGCGCCGGTCGAACAGCAACGCGTAGGTCAGGAAGATCAAGGCCGTCCCGGCCAGAACGCTCCGGGTCTTGGTCAAGAGGATCAGTCCGAGCACCACCGGAATGTAGAGGGTCAGCGCGCACCGCATCCGTGAGGACAGGGCGAAGCGTTGCTCGGCGAGGAGGACGAACATCACGGCGAGGACCACCATCAGATAGAAGGCGTAGATGTTCGGGTGAGAGAAGGTCGCCTGCACGCGCGTGCCGTCCTCCGTCTGGGCCAAGCCGAGGGCCAGCTGCGTGAAGGCGGTGAGCGTCGGCACGAGCGAGGAGGCCACGATGATGAGGAGGAAGCGGCGCAGATCTTCCAAGTTCTGCACCACATAGAACGGCAGCAGGCAGAAAACCGCGTGGGACACCAGCACCAGGACCATGCGGAAGGCCGTTGGCGGGTCTGGCGAGAACGGAACCGCCACGAGACAGACCAACAGGAAGGGCCCCCACATCCGCGCCACCGGCGCGATCCTGACCTGCGGCCGGCTCAAGACGCACCAGACCGCAACGGCGATCACCGCCAGGTTGACGGAGGCGCCGAGGCCCATCCCTCCACCGTCGTCCAGCTTCGACAACGTGAAAAGCGGGTCGCAGAACGATCGGGTCAGGATGACGGCCTCGATGAAGCGTCGCGTGCCGCAAAGCCAGGCGATCACGATCAACGCGATGCTGCTGATGATCAACATAAGTTTTCTCTCGTCGTCGCCGCGCGCTGGATCGCGAGCGGGGGACGGGGGACGCCACTGCCTTCGGCACGACGTCGTGCCGGCAGCAGTTCTGAGCATCCGGAGCTTAGTCGGGACCCCGGGCGCCCGGAGGGCGGCCATACGGTGGTCGCGTCCTCTCCAATCGATGCCACCTCCCGACCGCGCTACCACTTCCGGCGAGGCGCCTCGCCTCCGCAGGTCCGCCTTGGCGCGCCGGCAGCGAACGGCCGCCACCGCCGTACAGTCCGCTCGCCCCCTCATCGCGGGATCCTTCGCCGATGGAGGTAGCAGGTTGCCATTGTGAGGAAGAGGTTCCGCTTATCGGGCAGATGGCCCGGCCGCTGCCCTGACCTCATCGTGCCGTTTCCCGCCCGGGAGAGCATGCCACAGCCTCCGCGATGGCAGATCGTCCGGCAGGTTCACGGGCTGACCTGGGGATGACCACACTGTGACGGCTCCTCTGTCCAATAGTCGCGCACGCATTGCCAAAAAATATCTTACATCAACGATGAGGTGAAATCATGCGGCGTGTTCCAGAGATTCAAGGCTTGAGGGCCGTCTGCATTTTTGCCGTCTTGATATTTCATACCAGTCAGCGCTGGCTGCCGTCCGGCTATCTCGGTGTCGACGCGTTTTTCGGCATCAGTGGATTCGTCATCACGGGCCTCATCATTGACCAGCATCGATCCGGTCGCTTCAGCTTGCGGCAGTTCTACATCGCCAGGGCGGCCCGCCTGCTTCCGAGCCTGATGGTGACGGTCGCGTTGACGGTGGTGGGGTTCTCCCTCCTGTACGGCTTCAACGACTTCCGCCCGCTGTCCCTCTCCGCACTGGCCGCCGCCCTGTCCACGTCGAACATCCTGTTCTGGATGGAAGCCGGATACTTCGATGAAATCTCCAAGTACAAGCCGCTCCTGCACACGTGGTCCCTGGGGGTGGAGGAGCAGTTCTACCTCATCTGGCCTTTAAGCCTGACCTTCCTCCTCGGATGGAGGAAGGTCGCGCTCGGCGTCATTGCGCTATTCACGCTGCTGGGCCTCGCCGCAGCCGTTGCCGCAAGCGCGACGAGCCCGGACGCGGTGTTCTTCCTGACGCCGTTCCGCTTGCACCAGTTCGGCTTCGGGGCCATTTTCGCCCTGTTGAGCCGGAGCAGGCAGGACTTTCTCGCGGATGGACTGCTCAAACTCCTGGTCATCGGCGCCGGGCTCCTTCTGTGCGCGATGTCGCTGGCCTCGTTCCAGAGCACGCTGTCACAGGTCGCCGCCCAATCCGCTGCATCGCTCGCCGCTGCGATAGGCTGCTGGGCCGCGGTCGCCCTTCATGCGCGCGGATGTCGAAGCCTGCTCGGGGGACGTCTGGCGGTCTTCTTCGGTGACCGGTCGTATGCCATCTACCTGGCGCACTGGCCGGTCATCATCGCCTTCCTGACCCTGGTCGAGGAGCCGACCAAGTTCCAACGATTGGGCATGCTCGCGCTGTCCGTCGCCGCGGGGCTCGTTCTCTCGGCCGCCGTGGAGCACCCGTTCCGGCTGAAGGGCAAGCACGACCCGGCGCGGGGACGAAAGCTCGCCGCCAGTCTCGGTTCGGCGGTTGCAGCCGTCACTGTAGCGGGCGCCGCGTTGCTGGCTCCTCAACGGTGGTGGCTGAAACCCGGCGAGACGGCCGTCGAGGCCCGCGCCGTCGCGGCAGAGCTGAATGCGGCCCTGCAGACAGTCTGCCGCGTGCCGATCACGGCGCAGACCCGCGCCTCCGACGTCGAAGCCTGCTTCTCCTCCACCGAGAAGAACGTTCTCGTCATCGGCGACAGCAAGGCGGCGGCGATTGCCCTGGCGCTTACACAATATCCGGAGATCCGGGTGACCGAATTGAGCCTCTCAGGGTGCCCTCCCTATCTCGGTACCGACGAGAGCCTGCTCAGATGGCAATCTGACAACTTGCAGCCGTGCCGGATCGTGCCGGGTGGACCGTGGGCGCAGGTCGGAGAGCTCATCCTCACCCTGCGCGGCCTGCAAGGCGTCGTGCTGGCCGGGAATACGAACGCTCAGGAATTTTCGGCGAGGCATCTGGTGGAGAACGTCGCGTGGCTTCAGGGCCGGAGCTTCGTGCCGGCCGTCGTCGACAACACGCCCTTGTGGATCACATCGGTCATCCGGCTGCATGATGCTCACCGGATCGTCGCGAACGATCTGAGGCCGTTCATGGACCTGCACCACTATCCGTACCAGCGAGACAGGGCGTCCGTCATCCAGCAGGAAAGCGCCCGGCGGGGCGTTCATACCGTGAAGGTTCTCGACACCCTGTGCGGCGCGAGTTGCCCAGCCTACACGGGAGACCGCATCATGTACTTCGACAAGGTCCATCTCACCGCCGCCGGCGCGTCCGTGCTTGGACAAAGCGGCGCCTTCGACCATTTCGTGAACGGCGTTCTGGGTCGACAGCCGGCCTACACCATGAAATAGCGGGTCAAGATCGAAATGAGCCACCGATGCGTCGTCATCGCTGCCGAAGGGGGTGGGAGCAGAACTGAGGATTGTATGGTCCTGAGATAAGCTGGTGAGGATTGATCCTGAGCGGGCCTCGACCTTCGGTCCAGGCGATGTTTGATGCCGCGCGTAGGATTTGACGTGTAGCGGGTTTTCATCGGCGCGCGGGCGTGATGCGCTGCTGCTCCTGATCCGGGGAGGATCACGCAGAGCGCCTACACCTTCTTTGTAGCGTCGCCGCCTTCACGCTCAGCTTCCTTCCTACGCCTCTGCTCGCTCAGGAGGGCGGTCCTTTTATAGATGATATTGCCAGGCTTCTGCGTGATCTGAGCACGCAAGTAGGATTGGGTGCTCCCTTATCCGAGCCGGATTACGGGCAGCGCAGGGGACAGAATGACACCGCAGGCTCTGCAGCAGGTCGTCAATCGCAGCGATGATGGCCACCATCATAAGTGTTGGTCATCTCGATTTAACGCCCGGGCGACGCGGCGATGATCAGACGGCGCAGTAGCGTGCCTGGATTTCAGGATCGCCCCGCAGCTCGGCCGCCGGGGCATGGTAGACGACCGCGCCGCCGTCGACGATGTAGACCCTGTCCGAGATGTCGAGGGCGAGTTCGACGTTCTGCTCGACGAGCAGGATGGTGGTGCCCGCCCGCTTCATCGCCACGAATTGCTCGAACATCTCCTCGACCAGGATCGGCATGATGCCTTCCGAGGGCTCGTCGAGGAGCACCATCACCGGCGCGGCCATGAGCGCGCGGGCGATGGCGAGCATCTGCTGCTCGCCGCCCGACATCGTGATCGCCTCCTGCTTTAGCCGCTGCTTGAGGCGCGGGAAGGTCTCGGCGATCGCCTCGATGCGCCGCGCTTCGTCATGGCGCGACGCCCGCCCGCCCTTCGTAGCCCGGTCACCCCTGGCCGCCAGGATGCCGAGGCGCAGGTTTTCCTCCACCGTCAGCCCAGGCACGATGCGCCGCTCCTCCGGCACGTAGGCGAGGCCCTGGTGGAAGCGCTCGTGCGGCGGCCGGTCTAGGATGTCCACTCCCGCGAAGGTCACGCGGCCCTCGCGCTTCGGCACGAGACCCATGATCGACTTGAGCGTCGTCGTCTTGCCCGCGCCGTTGCGGCCGACCAGCGTCACGATCTCGCCCGCACGAACCTCGAGCGAGAGGCCCTGCAGGATGTGCGAGTGGCCGTACCACGCCCTTAGATTCTCAACCGCCAGCAGCGGCGCGGAAGCGACGGCGGTCATGCGGTCTTGCCCAGGTAGACGCGGCGCACCTCGGGATGGGCGCGGATGTCGTTGGGGCTGCCCTCGGCGAGGAGCTGGCCCTGGTGGAGGACGACGAGGCGGCGGCACAGGCCCATCACGAGCCTCATCTTATGCTCGACGAGGATGAGCGTGCGGGTCTCGGCGAGGCGCTGCACGAGGTCCATCATCTCGCGCGTCTCCTCTGGGCTCATGCCCGCGGTCGGCTCGTCGAGGAGGAGGAGCGTCGGCTCGGCGGCGAGCGCCACCGCAATCTCTAGCGCCCGCTGCTCGCCGTGCGCCAGCTCGCGGGCGAGCCGGTCCATCCGGGCCCCGAGCCCGACCTCGCCGAGCAGAGCCTCTGCCTGCTCAGCGAGCTCCGGATAGGCCGAGCGGTCGCGGAAGAAGGCGAAGCGGACCCGGCGCGCTTGGGCGGCCACCCGCACGTTCTCGCGCACCGTGAGGTGCGGGAAGACGTTGGTGATTTGGAACGACTTGGCGATGCCCATCCGGGCGAAATGGTGCGGGGGCGCCCCGGTGATGTCCCGCCCGCGGAACAGCACGCGGCCCTCGCTCGGCGGGAACGCCCCCGAGATCAGGTTGAAGAAGGTCGACTTGCCGGCCCCGTTCGGTCCGATGATCGCGGTGATGCCGCCCTCGGGAAACCCGACGCTGACACCGGACAGGGCCCGGAAATGCCCGAACCGCTTGCCCAGTCCCTTCGTGGCAAGGATCGGCGGAGGGGAAGCGGCGGAAGCCGCGACGGGAGCCGCGCTCACCATCCGGCCCTCCTCAGCCGCGCCAGCACCTCGCCCCAGATGCCCAGCGGCAGGAACAGCACGAAGGCGATGAAGATCGCGCCGACGAAGAGCTGCCAGTGGCTGGTGAGGGTGGCGAGTCCGTCCTGGAGCAGCGAGAAGGTGGCAGCTCCGACGAAGGGCCCGAAGAACGTGCCCATGCCGCCGAGCAGCGCCATCATCACCGCCTGACCGGAGGTCGAGTAGTGCATCGTCTCGATCGGCACGATCGAGAGGTGAATCGCCTGCAGGGCGCCCGCGAGCCCGCACAGGGCACCGGAGATCACGAAGGCCACGAGCTTCATGCGGCGCACGTCGTAGCCGCAGGCCTGGGCCCGCCCCTCGTTCTCGCGGATCGCCTCGAGGGCGGCCCCGAAGGGCGAGGAGAGGAGCCGCGAGAACAGCCAGACGGCGCCCCCGACGACAGCCAGCACGGCGTAGTACTTCACCATCGGGTCGAGGAGGTCGAGGCGCAGGCCCGGCAGCGCCAGAACCGGCACGTTGATGCCGCGCAGGCCGTTCTCGCCTCCGGTGAAGGATTCCGCCCGGTAGAAGGCGTAGTAGACGCACATCGACAGGGCGAGGGTCGTCATTGCGAAGTAGATGCCGCGCGTGCGGATCGCCAGCACGCCCATCGCGGCGGCGATGAGGGTGGCGAGCAGCGTGCCGGCGACGAGCGCCAGCGCCGGATGCAGCCCGTAATGGGCGATGGCGATGCCGCTTCCATAGGCACCGCCACCGAGGAACGCCGCGTGGCCGAAGGACAGGAGCCCGGTATAGCCGAACAGGAGGTTGAACCCGAGCGCGTAGAGCCCGAGCACCAGGATGTTCACGGCGAGCGCCTGGTAGGGCGCGATCCACGGGAAGACGACCAGGAAGGCGAGGGTCAGGGCGACGCGGTGACGCCCGGCCAGGGCCAGCCAGCGCCCGGTCCGGCCCGAGCCCGGCCGGGGTGCGGCGAGAGGAGTGCCCCGTGCAAGGGCGTGTCCGGGGGCGGGCGCGCTCATCCCAGCGCCCCCGCCCGGCCGAGTAGGCCGCGGGGCCGCACGAGCAGCACCAGGGCCATCAGGGCGAAGATCGCCATCTTGGTCATGTCGGGCGCGACGAGAGAGGTCATCGCCACGACGATGCCGACGAGGAGCCCGGCGAGCACGGCGCCGGCGAGGGATCCCATGCCGCCGACCACCGTGACCACGAACGCTTCGGCCAGGACCGGGATGCCCATCTCCGGCGTCACGCCCTGGAGGGGCGCGGCGAGGATGCCGGCGAGCCCGGCCAGCGCGCAGCCGAGGCCGAACACCGCGAGCCAGACCTTCGAGATCTCGATTCCGAGCACCTGCACGATCTGCGGATCGCGGGCGCCGGCCCGGATCACCAGGCCGAACGAGGTGCGCTCGATGAAGAGCCAGAGAGCGCCGACGACCGTCAGCGAGAAGGCGATCAGGAACAGCCGGTAGAGCGGGAAGTAGCCGATGCCGAGGTCGACCGCTCCCCGCAGCTCGGGCGGCGCCCCGAAGGGCAGCCCGGTGAGCCCGAAGGCAATGCGCACGCTCTCGACCATGACGTAGGACAGGCCGAAGGTGAGGAGCAGCGGATCGTCGATGCCTCGCCCGTAGAGCGGGCGGACGAGCACGCGCTCGACCGCGAGCCCGAGGAGTCCCATCGCCAGAGGGGCGGCGACTAGGCTCAGCCAGAAGCTACCCGTGTAGCCGTAGAGAAAGACCCCGACATAGGCGCCGACCATGAAGAAGGCGCCGTGGGCGAAGTTGACGACGTTCATCAGCCCGAAGATCAGCGACAGGCCGATCCCGACGAGGACGTAGATCGCGCCGAGGGCGACGCCGGTCACGAGCTGCAGCGCGAGGAGGTCGAGGGGGAAGCCGCCGATCGTGAGGTCGGTCATCGCGGCGGCCTCCCGGCGACGGGGCGGAGGATCCGGCTCATGCCTTGTGGCCGAGTTCGTCGCAGCCGCGCAGGAAGCGCTCGTCGGGCCCCTCGGTGCCCAGGATCGTGAAGACGTCGTCCGGGGTCTTCATGCCCTTCGACTTCGATTCGACGATCAGCACCGACTGCACCAGCTGGTGGTCGCACTTCCGGAAGCTCTGCGGTCCCTTGTAGAAGTCGGCCTTGAGGCCCTCCATCGCGGCCACGACCTTGTCGGTCTCGGTCGATCCGGCCATCTTTACGCCCTCCAGCACCGAGCGGACGCCGGCATAGCCGAGCGCGCCGTAATCGGAGGGCACCGCCCCGCCATAGGCTGCGCGGAACTTGTCGTTGAACGCCTTGGCGCTCGGCACGCTGTCCTCCAGGCGCCAGTAATACGAGGTCCCGCCGATCACACCGTCGAAGGCCTCGCCGCCGGCCTTGCGCGAGGTGAAGAGGAGGACTGGCGCCACGAGCTTGGTGTTGCGCTTGAGGCCGAACTCGGTCGCCTGCTGGATCGACACCACCTGGTCGCGGCCGAAATTGCACAGACAGAGCACGTCGGGCTTGAGCGCGGCGATCCGGGGCAGGAAGGCCGAGTAGTCCGAGGCGCCGATCGGGTGGCGGATATCGGCCACGACCTCGATGCCCGAGGTCTCGCCGGCGCGCTTGAAGCCGCGCATCATCTCATGGCCGTAGGCGTAGTCGGCGCTCAGGAAGGCGACCCGCTTGCCGCTCTTCGGGAAGACGTAGCGGCCGACCGCGCCGGCGGTCATGTGCGGGTTGAGCGCCTCGTGGAAGGTCGTGCGGCCGAAATCCTTGGCCTCGTTGATCGCGTCCGACTGGCTGATCGAGTTGTAGATCACTCCGCGCTCGCGGGCGACGTTGTTGATCGACAGCGTCACCGCCGCCGAGAGCCCGCCGACGAGGAAGTTGACCTTGTCCTTCTCGATCAGCTCGAGGGTGCGGGTGGCGGCCTCGCCGGGATTGAGCTTGTCGTCGCGTATCAGGAGCTCGGCTTGGCGGCCCTGGAAGCCGCCGGCCTCGTTGAATTCCTTGATCGCGAGCTGGGCGGCGCGGACCTGGTCGTTCGCCTCGGCCCCGAAGGCGCCGGTGAGCGGCACAGGGAACCCGATCCGGATCGGGCCGCCCTGCGCGGCGGCCGACCGCAGGAGGGCCGGGGCGGCGAGCGCCAGCGCGGATGCGGCGGCGCTGCCCTGAAGCAGCCGGCGCCTGTCGAAGCCCGTCGTCATCCTATCGTCCCTCGGTTCGAGTGGCGTTTCCGTATCGGGACCGGCCTCGTTCGGGTGGACCGGTTCCCGGATGTCGTTCAGTGTCTCTCACGCAACGTCCGGTCACCATCGCCGCCCGACGCGGCGGCATCGGCACAGCGGGAGTTGCACTCAGATCAGGCCCAGGGCCTCCAGCACCACCTCGGGCGTCACTGGCTGGCGCGAGACCCGGGCCCCAAGGGGCCTGAGCGCGTCGTTGATGGCGTTGACCACCGCCGCCGGCGCGCCGGCGGTGCCGGCCTCGCCGGCGCCCTTGGCGCCGATCTCCGAGGAGGCCGTCGCCGAGACGACGTGGGCGACCTCGATGTCGGGCATCTCGCAGGCCATCGGTACCAGGTAGTCGGCCATCGAGCCGTTCTGCAGCTGGCCGTCGGCATCGTAGAGGCAGTGCTCGAACAGGGCCCCACCGATCCCCTGGACGATGCCGCCGCGGATCTGCTCGTCGACGAGGAGCGGGTTGAGGACGGTGCCGCAATCCTCGACGCACCAGTGCTTGAGGAGCCGCACGAACCCGGTCTGCACGTCGACCTCGACGTAGGAGGCCTGCACGCCGTTGGTGAAGGCGAAGGGGTAGTCCTTCGGCACGTAGTGCCGGGTCGCGACGAATTCCGGCTGCACGCCCGGCGGCAGGGTGTCGGGCCGGAAGTAGACGATGCGGCCGAGCTCCGCGAGCGTCATGCGCTCCGTGCCCGTTGCGGTATCCACCACGGCCCCGTCACGCACGTCGAGGCTCGCCGGATCGGCCTGGAGGATCGCGCCCGCCACCGCCACGACGTTCTCGCGGAGCGCCTTGCCGGCCTGCCAGGCGGCCTCGCCACCGATTCCGGCCCCGCGCGAGGCCCAGGTGCCGCCGCCATAGGGCGTTCCTTGCGTGTCGCCGGAGATCACCCTGACCTTGTCCATCGGCACGCCGGTGGCGGTGGCGACGATCTGGGCGATGATGCCCTCGGTGCCCTGGCCCTGCTCGGTCACGCTGATTGCGGCGACAACGCCGCCCTGCGGATCGAGCCGGACCGTGCAGCCATCCTGCGAGGAGATGCGGGCGCCCCCGACCCCGTAGAAGGCGGCGGAAGGGTTCGTGATCTCGATGAAGGCGGCAAGGCCGATGCCGCGGTAGATGCCCTGCTCCCGAAGAACCGCCTGTTCAGCCCGCAACGCGTCGTAGCCCATCATCGCCTTGAGCTTCGCGAGCGCCGCCTGGTGGGACAGCTTCTCGAGCTTGATCCCTGAGACGCCGGCGCACGGATAGGCATCGTCCGGGATGACGTTGCGCTCGCGGACGGCCAGCGGATCGAGCCCGAGCCGGGCGGCCCCGAGATCCACCAGGCCCTCGGCGACCATCGTGGCGATCGGGTGGCCGACCGCCCGGTATTGGCAGGTCGGCGCCTTGTTCTGGAGCACGACCCGGGCCCGGGCGCGGTAATGCCGGTGGCGGTAGGGACCGCCGGTCAGGTTGACGACTTGGTTGGCCTCGACCGCGCTGGTGCGCGGATAGACCGAGTAGGGCCCGATTCCCGTCAGGTCGTCCATGTCGATCGCCAGGATGTCGCCCTCCGCCGAGAACGCCATCCGGGCGGTGACCCGGTGGTCGCGGGCGTGGATGTCGCTCTGGAAGCTCTCCAGCCGGTCGGCAACGAACTTGACCGGGCGCTTGAGCATCAGCGCCAGCGCGCAGGTCGCCATCTCGTCGGGGTAGATGTGGACCTTGATCCCGAACGAGCCGCCGACATCCCGGCAGATCACCCGCACCGCCCCCTCGGCCAGGGAGAGGTGCTTGCACAGGATGTCCTGCATCATGTGCGGCGCCTGGAAGGAGTGGTGGACGGTGAGCAGGCCATCCGCCGGTGCCCAGTCGGCCAGGATCGCCCGCGGCTCCAGGCACACGCCGGTATGCCGGCCGAATTGGAACGTCTCCTCGACCACGAGAGCTGCGTCGCGGAACGCCGCGTCGACTTCGCCGACGTCGAGGACGCGCTCGAAGGCGAGGTTGTCGCCGAGATCCAGGTGGATCGCCGGGGTCCCAGGATCGAGGGCCGTCTCCATCTCGACCACGACGGGAAGCGGCTCGAACGCGACCTCGATCGCCGCCAGCGCGTCCTCGGCTTCGGCGCGGCTCCGGGCGACGACCGCACAGAACGGCTCCCCGACCCAGGTCACCCGGTCGACCGCCAGGGCGTGCTGGGGCGCCGAGCGCAGGCCCTTGAAGTGGCCGAGCACCCCGATCCACGGCGTGCACACCTCCGCCAGCTCGGGCCCGGTGACGATTGCAATCACCCCCGGCATCGCCCGGGCCGCCTCCGTGTCGATCGACCGGATGCGGGCATGGGCGTGAGGGCTGCGCAGGAAGGCGACGTGGGCGAGGCGGGCGGCGGGAACGTCGTCGACGTAGACGCCGCGGCCCTCCAGCAGGCGCCGCGCGTTCGGCCGCGGGACCGAGCGGCCGATATAGCTGTTCGGCCGGTCGAGGAAGGTGAGGCCGCTGGGTTCCGCGCTCATTCGGCGGCCTCCCGGCGGGTGCGGCGTGACTCGGCCGTGGTGGCGATCGCGTCGACAATGGCGTGGTAGCCGGTGCAGCGGCAGTAGTTGCCGGAGATCGCCTGGCGGATCTCCTCCCGAGACGACGCGGCGGCCTCGTCTGCCAGAAGCTCGGCGGCGGTCACCAGCATCCCGGGGGTACAGTAGCCGCATTGCAGGGCGTTGCGGGCGTGGAAGGCGTCCTGCAGGTCGCGGATGCGCCCGCTCTCGGTCAGGCCCTCCACGGTCTCGACGGTGGCGCCGTCGGCCTGGACCCCGAGCATCAGGCAGGCGCGCACCGCCCGCCCATCGACCAGGATCGTGCAGGCGCCGCAGACGCCGTGCTCGCAGCCGAGATGCACCCCGGTGAGGCCGAAGGTGCCCCGCAGGAGGTCGCCGAGATGTACCCTAGCCGGGACCCGGGCGCGCACGGCCTCGCCGTTGAGCGTGAACGCGACCGCGTGCTCGCGGTCCGGGCTCTCAGACGCCATCGGGGCCTCCCTTCGTCTCGGTATCCCCGCACATCCGGCCCGCCACGCGGCCGAGGAGGACGCGGGCGAGGTGCAGCCGCGTCGCGGCCCTGGTCGCGGGATCGTCCGTGGGGGCGAGTTCGCCGGCGAGCGCCGCCTGGGCCCCCGCGACGTCGCCGGCCTCGACCGCCGCCGCGGCGGCGCGCGCCAGGACCGGCCGGTCGGCGACCCCGAAGAAGGCGAGGCGCAGATCGGTGAGGCTCCCGCCGGTCTGCCGCCCGGTCGCGGCGAGTCCGACGAGGGCATAGTCGCCGTGGCGGCGCGACAATTCCCCGAACCCCCAGACCGCGCCGGGGCCCGGCACCGGGAACTCGACCGCGGTGACGATCTCGCCGGCCTCCAGAGCCGTCGCGTAGAGGCCGAGGAAGAAGTCCTCGGCCGCAATGCGCCGCTCGCCTCTCGGCCCGCGCACCACGATGGTGGCGCCGGCGGCCAAGCAGCAAGCGGGCCATTCGGTGGCCGGATCCGCCAGCGCCACCGAGCCGCCGATCGTGCCGCGGTTGCGGATCGCCGGATGGGCGATGTGGGGCAGGGCCGCGGCCAGGAGCGGCAAGCGCTCGCGCACGATCGACGCGGTGCCCACGTCGCGGTGGCGCGTCATGGCGCCGATCCGCACCGCGCCGTCCCACTCCGAGACGCCGGCGAGATCGGGAATCGCGTTCAGGTCGACCAGCAGGCGGGGAGAGGCGAGCCGCATGTTCAGCGCCGTGACGAGGCTCTGACCGCCCGCGAGGGGGGCCGCATCCTCGCCGTGCTCGGCGAGCAGCGCCAGAGCCGCGTCGAGCGAGGCGGGGCGCACATAGGCGAAGTCGGGCGCCTTCACGCGCTGGTCCTCCTCCCGATGGGCTTGCCCATGACCGCCCCGATGGGACAGGCTGGATGCCCTTGTTGATCGATCGCTCAAGAGGAGGCCAAAACCGCGATGGCGTCAAGCAGGCCCAAAGGCCGAAAGGCGGAGAGCGGGACCGTGAGCGTCCCGACCGGACGGCGGCTGACGGCGGAGAGCCGCGAGCGCCAGATCGTCGAGGGGGCGATCGCCTACTTCGCCGAGGTCGGCCTCGACGGCCATACCCGCGAACTCGCCCGCCGCCTGGGCATCGCGCAGCCGCTCCTGTTCCGGTACTTCCCCACCAAGGCGTCGCTGATCGAGCGCATCTACGAGGAAGTCTACCTCAAGCGCTGGAAGCTCGGCTGGGAGGAGACGGTGCGCGACGCCTCCCTGCCGTGCCTGGAGCGGTTCCGGCGCTTCGAGATGGATTACCAGCGAACGATCGACGATTACGCCTGGTTGCGGATCTTCGTCTCGGCCGGACTGAAGGGCTTCGATCTCCCGAGCCGCTACCTCGGCATGGTGCGCGAACGCATCTTCGCGCCTCTCCTCGAAGACATGCGGGCGGAATCCAACCTGCCGAGCCCGCAGGCCCAACCCCTCGTGGCGGACGAGTTCGAGCTGCTCTTCGGAATCCACGGCGCTCTGGTCTATGTGGGCTTGCGCTCGAGGGTCTATGGGATGGATGGCACGGCCGATCGCGATGCCGTCCGCGCCGCGATGCTGGACGCCGCCTTGCCGGGCCTGCTCGCGACCCATCGCCGAGTGGTGACGAGGGCCAGACCAGTAAATCCGATCGGTGAGTGAACAGTTTCCTCAGCGAAGCCGGCGACGCTGGTCCAGCTATGACGCTCCACAGCGGCGATCGTTGCACAAATCGAGCATATGATGCCAGTGATTGCTAGATTTTGACCTGTGCCCACTCTCGTATCGTGATGGAAGTAACGATATCTGCGTCGTTGGCGAAGAATTTCCAGGCAGTGCAGCACGCATCCATGATCTGCAGATAGGTCCGGAACACCCCGGTTGGCGAGCTTGTTCTGCCGCAGGCAATACCAGACCAGCTCCATCGGGTTCAGCTCCGGCGAGGACGCCGGCAGATGCAGCAACGTGATGGTGTCGGGCACGATCAAGCCGTGCGGACGGCGTGTCTTGGCGGTGCTGTGATAGCCGGCAGCACCCCGGCGGCCGATGCGCTGAGCAACTCTCGCGATGGCGCCGCGCCACAGTGGTGCCCTCTGGACGATGAACCGGGAGACGACGGCTCCAACGCACCACGCATCGCTTCCTTCCGCGGTCTTGCCGGCGGCCAGCTGCGGGTGCGCGACGGCTGGTAGGTGCTGCGTCGCTCGGGTTGCCGGCCGCGCAGGGCGGAGGATCAGGATTGACGTGTCAGGACCAGCGAGATCCCGGTGTCGCCGGGATAGATTTCCGGGACCGTATTCAGGAAGAAGGTGTGTTCCTTGCCGCCGTCGGGATCCATCCAGGACGTGTCGGGCCTGATCAGGATCCAGTGCAGGCCGATCACCAGCCGCCGAACCACGCGAAGCGCCCGCTGGTTGCGCTGGAGCAAGGGCATCGAGTCGTCAACCACCTCGACGCCGAGAGATTCGAGTTCCGGCCTGATGTTCGCGTAGAACGCACTCAACGTGTTGTTCAGGAAATTCCTCGGGACATAGCACACGGCGCCGAGGCCGAGTTCGATCGCGTATCTCGCGATCTGTGGCGGCAGCGAGTAGCCCGGTGTCTTGAAGTAGGGCAGGGGGCTGCTGATCACGCGATAGATCTCGCGCTCCGAGTGATGGCTGATCGAGAGACCGCCAAGCCCGGTCGCGTAGTGCGTGCATCCAAGTTCGACGAGCGCGCACATCAGGGCGGCTGCCCCGCATGACATCGCTTCGGTTTGAGCATAGTGCTCCCGCCTGACGTTCATTCTGCGCGCCCTTCTCGCTCCCGCCGGCTTCCGGCAGGGTCCGAGTACCGGCGTCCGGCTGCGGGACGATTGCAGGTTCGCGGCCGGACGGCGGAGAAGGGTTGCGCCTGTAACGCGGATCGTCTCCGGGAGAGGGCCGCGCAGGGGACGACCGCTTGTCCCGGTCTGCGCGCTGGAGCGATCGCCTGTCGGCGCCATCTCACCACTCGGAGCCGCTTGGAGGCGGGTTCGGTGGCGGCTTCCGGATCGCCTTCCGCCGACGCCACAACGGGGCGAGTTCGGACGAACGCAGGCACCTTCCGGCCTGATCCGCCGGGGTTCGCATCGCGGGTGGAAACTCAGACGCGCGCGACCAGCGCGGTGACGTTGTCCCGCACGCCGGCGGCGAGCGCTGCCGCGACGAGGGCGGCGGCCGGCTCGTCCGCGGCCATGGTCGCGCCGATGACCTGCGAGGAGACGGATCTGGGCAGGCCGTCGCTGCACAGGAGGAGGCGGTCGCCGGGCTCGACCGGGGCGGTCACCTTGTCGAGCAGCGCGCCCCCGGTGTTCACGCCGAGCGCCCGGGTAATGATGTGGCCGTCGGAGCGGCGTTCGGCCTGGGCGTCGGTGAGCCGGCCGGCCTTCACCAATTCGCCGACCACGCTGTGGTCCGTGGTCAGCCGGAAGAGTTCGCCCCGCCTCAGCAGGTAGGCCCGGGAATCCCCGACCCAGACGCAGGCGAGGTGGCCGCCGCCGAGCAGCAGCACGACGGCGGTCGTCGCCGGAGGATCCTCCCGGCCCGCCTCCGCGGCGGCGGCGCAGAGGGCATCGTGCACGGAGCCGAGCCGGGTCCGGACCGCGACGAGAACGTCGCCGGGGCTTGCCGTCTGCGGGATCTGTTCGAGCGCCTTCATCGCCTGCGCCGAGGCGAACGCCCCCGAGCCGTGACCGCCGACGCCGTCCGCGACCGCGAACAGGCCGATCTCCGGACGACACAGATAGGCGTCCTCGTTGGTGGCGCGCCGGGTCCCGGGATGGGTGGCGGCCCAGTGCCGCAACGTCTGCGTCACGATCTCACCATCTCCACGAAGGCATCGGCATCCGGCCAGCCGGACGATTCCCGCTCGTCGCCGGCGGCGCGCCACCACCGCGCCCGCGCGCCGTCGCACTGCAGTGCGAAGGCCGCAGCCGCCTCGGGCCGCAGGTCGGATCGCAGTGCTCTGGACAGCTGCTCCGGCGTGACCGTGCCCTCGACCGCTCTCACGGCGAGCGTCTCGGCCGCCGCGAGGAAGCGCTCGGTCGGGGCCGCCGCCTGCGCGGCCAGCAGGAACGGATACGGCCGCCCGATCCGGTCGGCGCTGGCGATCCAGACGCCGCTCAGGCAGGCTTCCCCGCACAGCCCGGCGCCGAGCCAGAACCGCCAGGGCCTGAGCATGCTCCAGGTTTCGGTCCAGCCGCCACTGAGCCGCGCCTGGGCGACGGGGAGGACCGCCTGCATCCAGGCGTCCCAGGCAGCGGCGGCGGTTCGCGGCAAGGTGTCCCGCAGGAAGTCGCCGCGGGCCGGGAGCTTGCCGTAGAACCCGGCCTTGGCCGTCGTCACCGGATCGAGGGGCATCGGAACCCGCGCACCGGGTTGCGGGCGAAGGGGCTTCGGGCCGAGCCCGCCTGCAGGACGTAGGCGGCGCGCCGGCCTCCCGCGGTCACGGTCAGGTCGAAGGTCGTGGGATTGCGCGTCGGGGTCACGCGCGCCCGGTCGAGCAGCCGGAACAGTGACCATGCGCCGCCGACCTGAATGCCGGCGGGCGGCGGATTCGGCTCGTTGGCGGCGAGCGCGAACGCGCCGAAGCCGGCCGCGTCCCGACCGGCCTGATCGTCGAAGGTGAGGGCGGCCGCGCTGAGGCCGCCGCTCGGCCAGGTGAAGGTCGCGGCTTGGTTCGGATCCTTGCTCACGGTGGTGCCGCCGATGGACAGGCTCGCGGCCGGGTCGTTGTCGGAGGCCGGCGCCAGGGAGAAGCTGATCTGCGGCGCGTCCCCGACCGGGAAGTAGGCGGCACGGATCGCCGCAATCTGCTGGAAGGCGGCAGCGGCGGCGGCATCGACCGGCGGGGCGACCCCGCCCAGCCTGCGCGGCAGCCACGTCGCTCCCCGCGTGTCGACGAAGCCTCGGATCTGCTTCTGGAAATAGGTGTCGAACTGGCCGCCGGGCCCGAAGAGCCGCGCGAAATCATCGATCGGCGCGTCGATCCGGGACGCCGGATCGAACGGATAGTGCCCGTCGACGACGCTGCGGCAGAGGGGCAGCGGTCCGTCCGTGGCCGAGTAGGCGTCAGCGGCGGCCGCGCGGGCCGAGGTGCCGAGGACCTGGCCGCCGGAGACCGCGATCTCGCGCAGCCAGTTCGCCAGGGGGGCGGGCTGCCGCTCGGCCTCGGCGGTCAGGAATTGAACCGGGTCGCCGCTCCGTTGGAGGCTGTCCGGCAGCGGTGCGCCACGCCCGGAGGCTGCCGCCAGCATCTGCTGGAGATCGTTGATCAGCCGCAGGATGTTGGCGAGGGGGGACGCCTCTCCCCGGCCGAGGAGGTCGAACAGCGACTTGAAGTGCCGCTCGATGCCGCGGAGGGCCGGCGAGGCGGTCGTCTGGTCCTTCGCTTCGCCCCCGGCCGCGGCGCGCTCCGCCGGCGGGACGGCTCCCGCATCGGCCAGCAGGCTCACCTCCCGGGTGATCGCCGTGAGGAGATCGCGCATCGGCGATTGCGGCGAGGACAGCACGTAGAGGTCCCGGACCGCCGCCTCCTGGCTGCTGAAGCGCACCAGGACGAGGTCCACGAGCAGGGCGTCCCAGCGCGCCGTGAACTCGGCGGCGTAGAGCGCCAGCACGGCCTCCTCCAGGGTCGCGAGCGGCGGCCCCTCGGTCGGTACCTGCTCGGTACGGCCGAGCACCCAGCTCTCCCCGGCCGCGTCCCGCGCCACGCCGGGCAGGTCGCGCTGCAGCGCCTCGCGGTAGCCGCGGATCGTGTAGAGGCCCGGGATCCCCGCGGTGAGCGGCCGGCCCGAGGCGCGGGCGAACAGGCGCCGGCCGTCCGGCCCGAGCGCGGCGGCCGGCGTCCAATCCGGCAGCGCGCGTGCGGCGGGGCCCGACCGCAGGCGACCGTAGATCCGTTCGGCCAGCGAGATGCGGCTGAGGGCGGCGCGGGCCGCCTCGACCAGGGCGCCGTCGAGGGGGATGTCCGGGAGCGGCTCGGCGAGCAGCCTGTCAAGGTGGCGGGCCAGCGACGCGCGCAGCGGCGCGTTCAGGGTTTCCGGAAACCGTGCGTCCCAATCCGCCCGCATCCAGGCACGCACGGCCTCGGGCTCGAGCGGCCCCTGACCACCGAGCATCAGGTAGACCCGCGTGCCGTCGTAGAGCCGTGCCGCGTTGCCGAGATCGGCCCGCATCTGCTGCTCCAGCCGCCAGACGAGGCGCGGCAGCAGGATGCGCTGCAGCGCGTGGCGATAGACCTGCTGGTTCGCCTGGGCGAGCTTGGGCTGCTGCGAGAGCCCCGGCACGACGGGCGCGGCGTCCACTCCCTGCACCAGGCCCGCGGCAGCATCGAGCACGGGGGTCGTCCGGACGAGGTCGTCCCCGGCAACCGGATCGAGCCGCAGTTCGGACAGGAGGCGGCGGTAGGCCGCGAGCGCGTCGTGGGCCTGCGCGACCGCCGCCCGGTTGTCCGCCTCCGCGAGGTGGATGGCGGCTCCGCCGGTCAGGAGCGCGGTCGCGACCGCCGCGAAGCCCGCGATCCGCAGGGCCCGCCGCCGCGGCCAGCGGTCCTGCCGCCGGGTGATCAGCAGCGCCTCACCGAGGAGGACCTCGCGGACGAGGCGGGTCACGAAGTAGCTGCGGCCGCTCACCGGGCGCAAGCCCGGCACACGGGTCTGATCGACGCCGAAGGAGCGGGCCAGCATCCCGGTCAGGCGGTCGATCGGTGTCCCCTGCTGCGTCGCGGAGGTGAAGTAGACGCCGCGCAGGAACGGCGCCGGATCGAGCCGGCTGCCCGAGAAGGCCCGCTTGAGGAAGGCGGCGAGGGGCTGCTCCAGGCTCGCGACCTGCATCGGGAACTGCCCGATCAGCGCGCGGCGTACGCTGGCCCGCTCCGCCTGGAGGCGCTCGACGAGGCGGTCGTCGAGCCGCCGCAGCAGCAGGCGGAATTCGGGCTCGAAGCGCTCCACGCCCGCGTCGAGCGGGAAGGTCATGCCCCAGACCTGGGCGCGGCCGGTCGTGTCGAGATCGTCGAAATAGGCGTCGAAGCCGCGCAGCCGATCGGCTTTGCTCAGCACGACGTAGACGGGGATCCGCAAGCCCAGCCGCTGCGTGATCTCGTCGATGCGCAGCCGAACGGCCCTCGCATGCGCATCCCGCTCCTCCGGCGCGGCGGAGGCGAGGTCCGGCAGGGACAGAACGACCACGACGCCGTTGATCGGCTGACGCGGCCGGGTCCGGCGGATCAGGTCGAGGAAGCCCTGCCAGCCGGCCGCGTCGACGGACGGGGCGGAATCCTGACTCGTGTAGCGGCCAGCGGTGTCGATCAGCACGGCCTCGTCGGCGAACCACCAGTCGCACAGGCGCGTGCCGCCGACGCCCGGCAGGGACGGGCGGCCGCCATCCTCGCCGAGCAGCAGGTGCAGCCCGGAATTCGTCAGCGCGGTGGTCTTGCCCGAGCCGGGCGGTCCGATCAGGACGAACCAGGGCTGGTCGTAGAGATGGCGTCCGCGCCGGCCCTTGCGCCGCAGCTGCGCGAGCGCCTGCTTCATGCGCTCGCGCAGCTGCGTCACCTCCTCGGCGGCCTCAGCCTCGGCCTCCGCCGCCTCGCGGGCGGCCTCGTCGGTCATGCCGGCGGCAAGGGCACTGCGACGGCGATGGTTGCGCCAGGAGATCGCACCGTTCACCGCCAGATAGACGGCGAGCAGGCCGCCGATCGCGGCGAGGCGCGCGGCCGGCGGCTGCAGCGCCGGCACGATCGGGAGCAGGTACCAGATGATCGCGCTGAGGATCGCCCAGCCGGCGAAGCCGCTGCCCCAGCGTCCGGCGAACTGCATCAGCAGCGAAGCGAGCTGGTTCATCGGGAGCGGCTCACCGGTTCCGTCAGGATCTCGATGCGGCGGTTCAGCTGACGTCCCTCCGGCGTCTCGTTGCTGGCGATGGGATCGGCGTCGGCCCGGCCTTCGGAGCGGACGCGGCCGTTCCCGGATGCGCGCGCGATGACAGCCTCCGCCGCCCTGGCCCGGGCGAGCGAGAGTTCGTAGTTCGACGGGAAGGCGACCGTGCGGATCGGCGCGTTGTCGGTGTAGCCGACGATGCGGATCGGCCCGGGCCGCTGCTGCAGCGCCGCCGCGATCCGTTCGAGCACCGGCCCGAAGCGGGGCTGCAGCGTCGCGCTGCCGGAGGCGAACATGCCGCTGCTGCGGATGCGGATGATCGGCGCGGCGGGGGTGCCGGCGAGGCTGACGATGCCCGTGCGGATCTCCGCCTCGAGAAGGCGGGCGAAGTCGCCGCGGTCCTCGGGCGGTGATGGCGCGGGGGGCAGGGGCTTCGGCGCGCCGCCGCGGGCAATGCCCGGCATCGAGGCGGGCGGCGCGGCGAGCGCCTCGTCGAACAGGCGGTCGGAGGCGGCATTGAGGCCGAGCAGGACGTAGGCATAGGCGAGACCGAGCAGACCGAGCACCGCGACGGCGGCCAGCCAGACCGGCAGTTCGGGCCGCAAGGGGCGATAGGGTGCGGAGACGCCCTGCCAATGCGGCGAGAGCGCGGGCTCGGCGGCGCCGCGCTGGCGCAGGATCACCAGGTAGGTCTCCTCCCGGACCCGGTCGAGTTCGGCCTCGCCCCGGGCCGAGACGCGGTAGCGCCCCTGCATGCCGAGCGACATGCACAGGTACATGAGCTCGATCGCCGGCAGGAACTTGCCCGGCGTCTGGCAGAGGCGCGTGAGGAGATCGAAGAAGCGCTCGCCGCTGCGCACCTCCCGATGGAAGGTCGAGACCAGGGAGGCGTTCGCCCAGGCGCCGCGGCTGCCCCAGGGGGTGTTCTGAACGACGTCGTCCAGGCTCGCGCACAGGGCGTAATGGCTCGTGCGCAGGAGCTCGACCGGCACCTTGGCGTCCCGCAGCGCCTGCTCGTAGCGCCGCACCGCGTCGACGGTGCGCTCACGCAGCCGCCCCGGATCGGGGACGGTAGCGACGTTCCGCAGCCGCGCGAGCAGCGACAGGAGGGGCGAGGCGGCGGAGATCACCGGCGAGGCATTGGCCCCGGGCAGATCCGAGAAGCCGATCTCGACCGGATCGGCCGTCTCCGGCGCGGACCGCCCGGGCGCGCGCGATTCCGGCCTGGGCAGAATGGTCGTCAGGTCGTCGTCACCGGGCTCGGCGAAGGGGTTGTTGGTCACGGCCGGCCCCTCACGCGCGGATCGCCCAGAGTTCCATGGTGAGGTTCGGGAAGTCGCCCGAGACGTGGATGGCGAAGCCGCCCGAGTTCTGCATCTGCGGCCAGTGGGGCGAATGACGGTCGAGCTCGAAGTACTGCGCCTCGGGAATGAAGCGCATCTGGCGCGGCGCGACCGGCAGCGCGCGGATCTCGATGCCGGGGATCGCCACGTTGACGAGTTCGCGGATGTGCTCGACGGCGCCGATCTTGGCGGTGCTCGGCAACAGCCGCCGCAGGCTCTCACCCGGCATGTCGGCCTTCGCGACGAGGACGAGCGTGGTGCCGTTGAGAAGCGTGCGGTCGGTGATCGGCCCGACCCGGACGCCGTGGCGGCGCTCCTGCAGCGGGATCGGGATCGCCGTCTGCTCGAGCACCGCCGAGAGCGAGCGGCGGATATCGGCGACCACGGGCGCGAAGCTGCGCTGCAGATCGTCGTGACGGTAGGATTCGTAGCGGCTCGGCCGGCGCCGCGGATCCGTGAAGGTCGCGAGTTCGCCGGCCATCTGCAGCAGCGTGAGGAACAGGGTCTCGGGATGGATGCGGGCCGTGTCCGAGAGGTGCGAGAACATCGTCTGCCAGCCGTTCACGGATTGCAGCAGCAGGAAGTCCGCCACCTCCGCGCTGCTCTTGCCGGCGGCGGCCGTGAGCCGGCCCGCGATCGCCTCGCCGCGCTGGTTGAGCAGGCCGGCGAGTTCGACGAGGAGCGCTGCGAGCGGCGGTGCCGCGACGCAGGTCGACACCGTCGGGATGAAGGCCTCGTCGAGCACCACCCGCTGGTCGGCGGTCACCTCGACGATCCGCGCGGCCGGCAGGCACATGTAGCCCTCCCGGTCGTCAGTCTCGAGCAGGAGGCGCAGGCGCAGACGGCCGACCTGGAGCTGGGCGGCCTCGGTCGCTCCCGAATGGGTGTCAAAGGCCTCGAACTCCTCCGCCTCGTAGCGGCCGGTGCGGCCGTGGCCCGCGACCTCGGAGGCACCCGGCTGGTAGAGGGGGAGGGCCAGGAAGACGAGGACGTCGCGCGCCGTTTCCGGCACGCTCAGCGGCGGCGGCAGCGCCGCCTCGTCCGGCGTCGAGAAGGAGGTGCCGTCGTCGAACACCCCCGCGGCCGCCGCGAGGGCGAAGCGCCCCGTCCCGAGCAGGTCGCGCGAGATCGACAGGGCCGTGAAGCCGTGGGCGGAGGGCCGCGATCCGGCGAGGCTGCGGCGCAGTTCGGCCGCGGTCCATCGATCCTGCTGCTGGAAGTGCTGAGCGCGGAGGAACATGCCCTCCTGCCAGAGAACGCGGTTGTGCCAGGTCACGTCTGCCTCCCGGAACGCTCGCCCCGGTCGAGGGGGTCATCCTCGTCCGCCTCATGGCGCGCTTCCTGCCTGCCCACGGCCGCCAGGGCGATCTCGTAGGCACGGGCGAAGGCCCGGCCGAACACGCTGTCGAAATCGTCGCCGAGCGCCCGGGTCACCGCGGCGTGGCGGGCCGCGTAGGCATCCCAGGCCGCCTGCTTCCTGCGCCCGAGCAGGTCGTCGATGGCGCTTTCGCGGACGCTGCGCATCACGCGCTCGGGCGCGATCTCGGCGAGCAGTTCGCGCACCGCACTCTGCAACGCCGCCGCCGTCGCCAGTTCGTGCAGCCGGATGTCGCGCAGCGCATCGGCGACCGCGGCCTCCGGCCTCATCGCACTCTGCCGGCCGATCCCAAGAAGCGCCGCAAGGGCGTCGTCGTCGTCGGCGGAGAACTTGAGCGGGTTGTTGCCGGCCGGGCGGATCATCGTCTGGCCGATGCGGAACTCGCTCTTGACTGCCGCCCGGGCGATCATGCTCTCGCGCAGCCCGCCCACCATGGCGCGGAAGGCGGCCCCGAGCTGGCGCAGGATCGCGTCCGGGTCCGCGGGCAGTTCGCCCCGGACGCGGGCGCCTGCCAGGAAGGCCGCGAGGCCGGTGTCGCCCGCATGCCCGTCGGGCGCGGCGGACGGCCGGACCGGCACCGGACCGGTAGACGGCGTGTCGTCCTCCGTCCGGTCGACGGGGCGGGGCAGCTCGGACGGGCCCACACCCTCCGGGGCCGCATCATCCTGATCCCAATCCTCCGGTAGCAGATCGAAGCTCGGGCGCGGCGGCGTGAAATGGCTGCCGAGATGGCTCACCTGATCCGGGAACGGGGCCGACGGCTCCGCGATCCGATCGCCGGCATCCATCAGGGCGTCGAGGTCGAGCGGCAGGGCGACGGAGGGGCGGGCGGCCTCCAGCGGATCCTCCTCCGGCGGGAAAGGGTCGCCGGTCAGCCTTTGCGGGTCCGACAGATCGGGCGGCCTCACGAAGCGCGTCGGCGCATCGGCGGGGTCGACGTGCGGGTCGTCGTCCGGGTCGGCGGGCGCGGGCGCCTCGAAGCGGACTTCGATCTCGTAGCTCCCGAGCGTCAGCCGATCGTGGTCCCGCAAGGGATGGGGCAGGCCGCTTTCCAGGCTGGTGCCGTTGAGGAGGGTGCCGTTCGAGCTGCTGTCGGTCACGAGCCATGCGTCGCCGCGCGCCTCGATCCGGCAGTGCTGCTTGGACAGGATCTTGTCCGGATCCGGAAGGATCCAGTCGCAATCGCTGCCGCGCCCGATCGTCAGTTCGCCGCCGGGGACGTCCCGCCGCTCGGCGCCCACCCCGTCGGGACAGCGGGTCATGGCGAGGATCGCGCCCATGCTAACGGTTCCACCGCATCATCACGGCCTCATCCGATGAGGACCGTCGGACAGCCCTGCACGATCGCCCCGCCATGCGCGCAGGGATCGCCGATCCGCGCGGCGGGCTTGCCGCCGATGAGGACCGTCAGAGAGCCCATCCGGATCAGGTCGGTTGGCCCGACGCAGATGGCCGCGTCGCCCGCGCGGGCCGCCGGAAGGCCGCCGATCAGCACCGACTGGCACCCCTGCACGATGGGGCCGCCGACATGCGGGATCGGTCCGGTCGTGGCGGGGCAGACGTGGTTGTCGGTGATTCGCGCTGCGGGCGATCGGGGCAAGGCTCGCCTCCTCCGGGTGTGTCGCGGATCCTCGTGAGCGATCGCCGCGGTCAATTGATCTTGATCAACGGACCGCTGATGACGATGCCGGTTTTGGAGATCTCGATCCGGCTCAGGCCGGATTTCAGGGTGATCGTGCCGAGATCAGCGGTGATGGAGATGTCTCCGCGCTGGCTCTCTATGGTTTCATTGCGGCCGATCGTGACGGTCTCGTCCTGCTTGACGACGACGGTGCGATCACGCTCGACGGTGACCGATTGATCGTTCTCGACCTCGATCGTGTGGTTCTTCTGCGTGTGGAGGTAGACGAGTTCGCGGCCCTTGGCGTCGTCGAACGACAATTCGTTGAAGTCCCGCGTCCCGCCCTTCGGCGTCGAGCGGCTGCGGAAGCCCTGCTTGGTCTGCTCCCGCGGGATGGCGAAGACCGGCTGGTCGTCCTGATGGTAGAAGCAGCCGACCACGACCGGGTTGTCCGGGTCGCCGTTCATGAAGGAGATGCCTACCTCCGTGCCGACGCGTGGCAGGTGCTGCCAGCCCCACCGGTTGCCCGACCAGGCGTGCAGGACGCGCACGAAGATCGACTTGGCGGCGGTCGTGTCCTTCCGATGATCGAAGAGCGGCTGGACCTTGATGCGCGCGAGTTCGTCGGCGTGGATCTCCTGGCCGGCCTCGCCGAGAACGATGGCGGAGAAGATGCCGGTCATGGCCGGACGCGGGATCGTGAGGTCGTCGCGCCACGCCACCGCGTGTTGGAAGCAGACGAACTCGCAGTCGTAGGTCGGAGGCGCGGTGCCGCCGAGCCACGTCTCGTCGCTGGCCCGGTGCGTCACGCCGTGGACCACGAAATCGACGTTCGTCGCCTGGGTCACGGGGTCACTGGCGAGCGTGAAGCGCCGCCCCGCCGACATGCGCGGATCGAAACCGTGTCCGCGGCACAACGCGGCGGCGGCCTCGGCGGCCTCCTGACGAAACCGGGCGCGGTCCTCGGCGACCGCCTTGTCCATCGTCATGGCCGGCCAGCGGTACACGCTCCGCTTGCCAGCGCCGGCGGTCCCGAGCCGCGTCCGCTGCTGACCCTCGACGGGCCGCTGCGGCTTCTCGGGATCGTAATCCTGGATCCGCACGCTGCCCGATGCGGTGGTCTGGCCTTCGCTCCAGTCGTCGATGATGTCGACGTTGTCGCCTTGAAAGATGACCCGGTGCAGCGCACCGTCCTGGGGACGGAAGGTCTGGTTCTTGTTGGCGATCACCAGCGTGTGCTTCGTCTCTTCATGCTCGAAGAAGTAGAAGTAGCCGCTCTCCTGCATGATTCTCTGGACAAATTGGAGATCGGTCTCGTCGAACTGGGTCGTGTAGGGCCGGACGGTGGCGCGGCCGAAGAGCCGGAAATCGACGGCGGAGACATCGTGCTCGCTGAGGACATCCCCGAGGATCTGCTCGGCCGTCTGCTGCTGGAAGATCCGGCAATCGACCGTCTGGTCGAGGAACCAGAGCCGCGGGACCACCTCCAGCCTGTACTCCCAGCGTCCGCGCCGCTCGAGGCCGACGGAGTCGACGCGGCGGACGATGCCGTGGAAGTGGCGATCGGTGCCGTCCTTGCGCCGGACCGTCAGGCCGACCGGCTTGTAGAGCAGCCGGTCGGGATCGATCGACCGCTCGGTCGAGACCGCGGTGATGTCGATCTCATAGGGGGCGCTGATCCGCTCCCGCGCCGTCATCGCGACCGCGTGGAGCGTTCCGGGTTGGAACGGCTGACGCTCGCCGCCGAGGGGCGTGTCGAGCAGCAGCAGCGGCGACAGGCCGCCCGTCACGACCGGCCGGCTCCGCGGGCGGGCCGGAGCCCTGTGATCGCTCCCGAGCTGCGCGGTACGTCGAACACGATGTCGGCAGGAGCCATGAGCAGTCTTCGCTGGCCTTTATCGTTCCTGGAACCCGATGGGACCGCGCGCGGATCAGAATCGTGAGACAAGTTCATCGGGATCATGAGATCGACCCGAGCGATTACGGCATGATTTCCGCAACCGGCCGTCGCGTTACATCAGTAATCCTGGGCCGTCGGGATCACTCGGGTCGCGACCGGGCGGGATGCCGGGACAGACGGCTCGCGATCAGGCCGGCGATCTGGTTCACGCTCAACGGCGCGGAGATGATGTCACGGACATCGCAGGTCTGCGCCTCGACAACGTGATGGATCGCCTCGGTCTCGGCCATCACGAGCACCCGGAAATCCGCTCTGATCGCCGCGAGGGCGCGCGGCAGGTCAAGGCCCGTGCCGGCATCCGCCTCGACGATCGCGATCCCGAAGCGCTCCGGCCTGGAACGGAACGCGGCGAGGGCCCGGGAGCCATCCGAGAAGCCGACCGGCTCGTAACCGAGCGCGGCGATCATCTCCTCGTCGCGCCGCAGGCGATCCGGATCGCGCTCGACGAGGAGGACGGCCTCTCCGCTCCCCCGGACGAGGCCGGAACCGAGGGTCCCTCTCTCGTGCTCGGCGGCGACCGGGAGATAGACCTGCATGCGAGTTCCGCGGCCGGGCGTGCTCGAGACGTCGATCCCTCCCGTCCAGGCCGCGACGATGTCGTGGACGGTTGACAGGCCGAGCCCCGTACCGGCACCGGCGCCTTTCGTGGTGAAGAACGGCTCGAAGATGCGGTCCATCACGCCCGGCGGAATGCCGGAGCCGGTGTCCTCGACGCGCAGACGCGCGTAGCGACCCGGCGATAGTCGCGCGCCCGGCCGGGCTTCGCCGCCGTCGAGATCGACGGTCGCGAGCGAGATCCCGATCTCGCCCTTGCCGCCCATCGCGTGGACGGCATTGGTGCAGAGGTTGAGGACGATCTGCTGGAACTCGGTCACGTCGCCGTCGAGCATGATCCCGGCGTCGATCTCGCGGCGGAACGCGATGGTGTCGGGAACCGACGCGCTCAGCAGGGTCAAAGCCTCGGCCAAGGCGTCGCTGGCATCGAACGGATGCCGGTGGTCGGAGCGCCGACGCCCGAAGGTCAGCACCTTGTCGATCACCGCCTGGGCGCGCGCGCTTCCGACCAGGATCTGCGCGATATGATCCCGGGGCGGTCCATCCTCCGCGAGCTTGTCGCCGGCGAGTTCGGCGTGGCCGCGGATCGCGCCGAGGATGTTGCTGAACTCGTGAACGACGCTGCTCGCGAGCGTTCCCAGCGCTTCCAGGCGCTGGGCCCGCGCCAGCTGCACCTGCAGCTTCTGGCGCTCCTCCTCCTGATGCAGGCGTTCGAGTGCCGAGCGGAAGATGTCGCCGACGAGATTGAGGAGGATCCGATCGTCCAGTTCGATCCGGGCCCTGCCGGCTTTCCGGGTGATCACGAGGTAGCCGGTGAGGTCGCCGGGGCCCTGAAGCGGAAACCGCAGCAGGGCGTTCGGGTGATCGGCGCCCGGGACCACCGAGAACGACTCGTCCTGACCGGCTGGGGCGCTGCCGCGATCGAGCAAGTGTCCGATGTCGCCGGCCGTCAGAGGCTCGACGGTGGCGGGCCAGCAATACGCCGCCTCGACGCGTCCTCCCGCGTCCACGATCAGCATCTGGGCCGTGTCTCCGCCGATCTGGCGGGCGAGGCGCTCCAGGCCGTAGCCGATGCCCTGCGCGGTCCTCTTCCACGGCAGCGAGAGAAGGTGGCGCGAGATGGTCGCTGCCGTCTGCTCCAGCGAGAGGCGCTGCTCAAGCCTCGTGGCGCTGCGCGCGAGCTGGTACAGGAGGCGGATGTTGTAGAGGGCGAGCAGGAGCGCGCTGCCGAACAGCAGAAGCTGCACGTGACCGGCCATGCGCTCCCGCTCCGCATAGGCATCGAGATAGCTGCTGCGCAGGAGCCAGATGGCGTCGTAGAGGTCCGTCCGCTCGATCCGCGCGGTCAGGTCGTCGATTCTCGGGATGAGATCGATAAGCAGGGTTCCGTGCCTGAGCAGCGTCTTCAATCGGTCGCCGTCCTGCCGGTCGACCGGGAGCGAGGCCAGCGCATCGAGGGCAGACCGTGCCTTCGCTTCCGTCTCGCGATCCGGACGGTGCGCGAACGTCGTCAGGGCGATGGCCGAATGAAGCACGCCATTGGCAAGAGGCGCATCCTTCGACGCACTCTCGCCGCTGAGTTCACCCACGACGTAGGAAAAGATCTGGTTCGAGTTCTGGACCAGCGCGCTCGTCGACTTGAATTGCTCGACGAGATCCTCCTTGGCCGCGATGTTCTCCGCGAATTGTTCCAGCGCCCCGACGATCGCGCCCGCATGCGAGCCGAAGGCCATCGGGGCCACGGCGCGCAACTCCGCCGCCCCATCGCGCAAGGTCGCGATCTGGTCGTTCAGGACGTCGTAATTGACGGCGACGCCGACCTGCGCCTGGAGCACCTCGCGCCGCAACCGTGCGTCCGCGAGGAACGAACGCAGGAACACGGCCAGGGTGCGCTGGTGGGCCCCTGAATCGGGCATCAGATCCCGGGTCAGGGTGTAGGCCGCGAACAGCAAAGCCGAACCGAGGACGATCGTGGCGATGCCGTAGGACTTCACCTGGGGGCGCCCGGTCGGAGCTGGTCGAGGGGAACACCCTTGTACTCTCCGGTCAGGGTCCGGAGGAACTTGACGATAGCATCAATGTCGTGACGGCTCAGGTCGCGGCCAAGCTGCATGCGTCCCATGATGTCGACGACCTCGTCCAATCTCGCGACGCGTCCGTCGTGCAGATAGGGGGCTGTCACCGCCACGTTGCGGAGGCTCGGAACACGGAACACGTGACGGTCACGCTCCAGACCGGTGATTGCGAAACGGCCGATATCGGCCCCTCGGAGATCCCGGTTCGCGGTGTCACGCGGGCCCGCGAAGACGCCGAATTTCTGCACGAGGCTTCCGCCGACATTGCGGCCCTGGTGACAGCTCATGCATCCGAGGTCCTGGAACAGGCGATACCCTTGCGCCTCTTCGGCGGTCAGGGCGTCCGCCTGGCCCTCCAGGAAGCGGTCGAACCGGCTGTTCGGCGTGACGAGCGAGCGCTGGAATTCGGCGAGGGCCTGGAGGACCTCGCTCCGCCCCCAGCCTCTGCCGTAGATCGCCCGGAACCGGTCGGAATACCAGGCGTCGGCGTTGAGTGTCGCGAGCACAGCCGTCCAGTCGGCCGCCATGATGTCGGGGGAGCCAAGGATCTCTTCGTTGAACGCCTCGAGCGTCCGGTGCTCCGCGAGCCATCCGAACCTGTAGTTCAGCGCGGCATTGAAGATGCTCGGCGTGTCGAACCCCCTGTGCGGTCCGGCGGAGGACGGGGGGATCGATGGATTCACCCCGCCCTGGGCCAAGTCGTGACAGGTGCTACAGGCCCGGCGGCCGTCGGCGGAGAGCCTCGCGTCGTGGAACAGCCGCTCGCCGAGGGCGGCCTTGTCGGGATCCGTCGCGATCGGGGCGGCCGGCACCATCGGTGGTGCGTCGCTCAGGGCCCAGCTCAGATGCGGCGCGCAGGCAAGCGCCAGCAGCGTCGCCGGAAGGATCACGGCCGGCAGGATCGAGGCCGGTCTCCGCGGGCCTCCGCCCGCTCGGCCGGAACGGAATAACCGACGGCCATCAGCCGATGTCGACCAGAATGCCGAAAGCATGGATCACCCTGTCCGCAGCCCGGGGAGCCGATGGTTAGTATCATCCCTGTCCCGACGGAGGAGCCTTCCCGAACAATTTCGCATCGTCTCCGCTCTCACGGATCACGCGACCGGCACGCCCGTTGCGACGCCACACCGGCCAGCCCTCCGCCGCCAGCGCAAGCTGGCTTTGTGGCATCTGTCCTTCCTGCTACCCTTGACTGCCACAATGCGGTAGCCTTCCGGGCTGCCGCGAGTCCAACAGGCGGGTTGGGCGGGTAGGGCCCTGCCGGTGGCCCGGGATCCTCAGGCGCAGTCACGGCGGTCCGAGGCGACAGCGCTCGCCCAAGGCTCGGAATGGGAACAGCTCGACGGAGACCTACCCTTCGACACATCGCAACGAGGATCAGCCGATGGGCGCCACCCCGTCGGGGGTGAGCCACGCGGCCCATCGGGCCTGCACGACGGTCGGTGGTCGGGCGGTCGGCGCCCGACTACCCGCGCGGGCCATGCAACGGCGTCGTGGGATGGGGACCGGCGGAAAGCGGGTCAGGATCGAGGAAAGATCATGAGCGGCGAGTCAATCCGGATTCTTCTCGTCGATGATGATCCGGGCATGCAGCGCATCGTCTCGGAGCATTTCGCCGACCACGGCGTCTCGGTCGTGGCGGCGGCGAGCCGCGCGGAGGCGACGGCCCACCTCGCCGAACCGTCCTTCGATCTGGTCGTGCTGGACTTGCGTCTCGGCTCCGAGAACGGCCTGGACCTGCTGCGCGACCTGCGCACCACGAGCGACATTCCGGTCATCATCACAACCGGCCACCGCCGCGACGAGATCGACCGCGTCGTGGGCCTCGAACTCGGGGCCGACGACTATCTGATCAAGCCGTTCGGCCTGCGCGAACTCCTCGCCCGGGTGCGCGTCGTCCTGCGCCGGGCCGAGCTGTCTTCCTCCGCGCCCGGCCGCACCAAGGAAGCCCGCCTGAGCCGCTTCGACGGCTGGATTCTCGACCGCCGCCGCCGCCGCCTGACCAACCCGGAGGGCGAGGAGGTCACCCTCAGCAAGGGTGAGTACGCCCTGTTGACGGCCTTCCTCGACGCGCCGCAACGCCCCTTGAGCCGGGAGCAGCTCCTGCAGGCGACGCGCGTTCACGAAGACATCTTCGATCGCAGCATCGACGTGCAGATCCTGCGCCTGAGGCGCAAGCTGGAAGCCGATCCGAGCGAGCCGCGCATGATCGTGACCGAGCGCGGCATCGGCTACGTCTTCGCCATCCCGGTGGAGAATCTCAGCCGGTGAATGCCGCGGCGGCTCCCTCCGCCGGCTGATCGCCGACGCGCCGGGGTGCTTGGCCGCTGCCGAAGCGGTTCGTCAGCGGGCCTTCTGTCCCGCCTCGGGCGCGTCCGGGCGGCAGATGCCGGTGCTCTGGGCCAGGACGGGCACGTTGCCGATCATCGCGTGGCGCGTCAGGGAGGCCGGAACGCCGCCGCCGGTGCGGGCGGCGAGGAGCAGGGTCACGGTCGCGAGGTCGCCGCCCGGCGTGGTCCCGACGAGAAGGGTCTGCTTGTCCGTGACGACGATGCGCGCGATGGCGGCACGATCCTGCTCGATCATTGCCGCCCGCCCCTGGCGCAGATCGTCCGGGGCCGCCGCGATGGTCATCACCGACGAGCCGCTCGGAGTGCCGGGCCCGTAATCGAGCCCCCGGAACTGGCCGACGGAGACCGCCTGGAAACGGCAGACGAGGGGCGCCGACAGGATCTGGAGAAGCGCGTCCTCGGCCTCGGCCGCTCCCGCAACGACGAGCGCGATGGCGGCGAGGAGAAGCGACCGCGCGGGCGGTGCTCCGCGTATTGCGGACGATGTCATGGATCGATCCTCATCTCGAGGCTCTGGCCCGGCCGGGGCGTGCGGAGGCCTGTGGCATCCGTTCCCGCGGAGACGACGCCGAGCAGGCTACGCCTCAGGGACCCGCGCAGGGCGTCGCCATCGGCGCTGTCCGTGGAGGCCGCGAGCGCCCCGGTGATGCCGAGCGTCACGATCTGCCGTGCCAAGCGTGCCGCGCCGAGGGAGGACGGCGGCGCGTCGCCGGCCGTGATCGGCGCCATCGCATGGGAGGACCCCGACGGGCGTCCGGCGCCCTCGGCAACGCCGTCGCGCCGGCCGGATCGTTCGGCCCTGGACGTGACGGCGGGAGCGAACTGCGCGAGGCGGGGAGGGGGCTCGCTCGCGCCCGCACGGAGGCCGCGCACCTCCTCCGGCCGGGGCCGCGCGAAGTCGAAGCTGCGGCGCACCGGTGCGTCCGTCGGTTCGGCCGCAGCCGGCACCCTGCACCCGACGGCCGCGAGGAGGGCGATGGCGGCGAAGGCGGGCCACCGCCGGCGGCGCACGGCGTCAGAGGACACGGACGGCCACCATCCGGGCGCCGAAGGTGAGATAGAACAGCAGGTTGGTCGCCAGCCGGGCCCGCACCTTCGGAACCCGGAACGCGATCCCGCCGAACGCCAGGCGGCGGGCTCCCTCGCGGCGCAATTCGCCCTCCACGGGTCGTGCGGTGTCGAACAGCCATTCCGTGCCGCCTCGCCGATCCGGCCGGAACAGCGCGAGGCCGAGCCAGTCGAAGCGGGCGAAATCCCCTCCCGATCGTCCGCGCTCGGCCGGATCGATCCGCAGGTTCAGGTATTCGACGGTGAGCGCATAATGTCGGCCCCGGTCGCGACACAGCACGACGCCGCTCGCGACGACGCCCCAGGCCTCGCCGACGAGCTTGGCCGGTATCCACCGTCGCGCCCGTGGGCAGAGCTGGACGGGTTTGCCGAATGCCAGCCAGTAGCTCCGGTCGGTCTCCTGTGCCGTGGCCGGGCCGGTCAGGACGCGCATGCCGATCGCGAGCAGGAGCGCGGCAACGGCGCAGCCCCGCCGGCCGCAAGGGCGCGCGGGCACCTCAGCGAAGCGCGACACGGCCATCTGGCTCCACCGTGACCGTCGCCGCGCGCACCCGCTGCTTGGCCGTGCGCAGGGTGCGGACCGGAAGGTCGTGCGGCCCCGAGCGGTCGAGCAGCGTCCCGGATACCGCCACGGCGGCGCCGTCCGGCAATGCGTTGGCGACGTAGTCGATGCTGTAGGTGCCGGGCTCCGCGCTCGGGCTCTGCCAGAGTTCCACGGCCGGTCCCGCCGTCATGTCGTAGGTGAGTGCCGCAGCCGAGCCGGGATGATCGCGCCCGTCGGTGTTTGCTTTGTACCACCAGAACTCGCGGCCGGCGGGATCGGTGACGTGAAGATCGACATCCGCCCCGGGGTCGGCCCACCGGATCTGCACGAGCAGGAAGGGAGGACCGGGAGCGGCGGTCCGCGCGACGCGATCCTGAAGCGCGCGCAGGGTGCCATCCATCGCGGCGATCCGGTCGGCGGCGGCGCGGCCCTGGCCGTAATAGGGGAACAGGATCATCGTCACGAGGATGAAGGCTCCCAGCGCCGAGGCGAAGAGATCCAGCGCCGAGATGCCGAAGATCTCGATGTGCCGCCGCCGACGTCTGCGCATCAGGTCGTCCCGCCCGATGTCCGGTTGATCGCTTCTCGATGCGGATATCGGTTTCGCGAAAGCGCCGCGCGGCGGCGAGCGATGAGGCTCGGGGAGACGTGCGGAGCGGGAGACGCCGTCATGCGGGACGACCCGCCTTGTCGACGTAGATCCGGTTGATCAGGTGATCGAGACAGTATTGTCCCGAGGCGTTGAGTGCCAGCTCCTCGCGCGTCTCGACGATATTCTGCCAGAACATCAGTATGGCGGCCATCACGAGCGCCACCAGGGTTCCGTCGAAGGACACGGCGAGCCGTCCGGTCACTTCGGTCAGGAGCGTCGGTTCCTGGTAGCGGCCCGGTTCGCCCGCATAGGCGAGGGCGTGGCCGATGCCGGTGACCGTGCCGATGAAGCCGAGCGACGGGATCAGCCAGGTGATGTAGCGCAGGGGCGCGTAGCGCAGCTCGATCTCATGCGCCATCAGGTCCATCGTGGCGTTCATGAGGGTGGTGCATTGCTCGACCGAGGCGCTGATCTGGAACTGCAGGATGCAGCGGGAGATCAGGCGCGGCAGGAAGCAGCGCTCCGCCATGCCGCCTTCGCGCACGCGCCGGTAGATCGGCCCCAGGTCGTCGGCCTGGAGCACGGTGCGGGGATCCTCCGGCAGGTAACCGAGGCGGAGCTGACGCAACTCACGCGAGGCGGCGCGCATCCGCGCGGCGAGTTCGCCCGCCGCGATGCAGAAGGCGACCCACATGAAGTTCTGGACCGAGAACGGATAGAGCAGGCCACCCCGGTCGATCAGCAGCTTGGCGGCGTGGTCGGGCAGCGTGAGGCCGAACACGGCGCACAAGGCCACGCCCACAAGGCCCGTGACGGCGGCCAAGGTGGCCCGGTTCTCCGCGAGCGGCGGGCGCCGCCGCGCGGGCGCGCTCCGCGCCGCATCGGCGGGGACGCTCGCCGTCTCCGCGACCGGTGTCCGGGTGGCGGTCTCGGCACTCATCGCAGCCTGACCACGATCCGACCCGTCGCGGGATCGCGCTCGACCACCGTCCTGGGCGCCCGCCGCGGCGCATCCCCGGGCTCGTGCGCGCGGGACGCGGCCGCTTCGGCCTGCGCCTCTTCCGGTGCCGCGCTCGCGGACGGCCCGCCGGTCGCCGTCCCGTGCGGCTCCGGCCCGGGTCTTTCCGCCCGTTCCAGCAGGGCGGCGACCGTCGTCTCGTGATCGCCGAGCCGCAGGCGGTCGTCGGCGCGCAGTTCGGTCTCGGTCACGGCGCGCCACGCCCCGTCGTGCATCCGGTAGCTGCCGGAGGTGCTCGCCTGATCGACGAAGCGGTAGGCACCGGTCCCGGTCACCGTCAGCACCGCGTGCGTCCGCGACACGGTGGGATCGCGAAGGACGATGTCGCAGGCTGCGGAGCGGCCGATCGAGAACGTCCTCATCGGCGCCGACGGACCCGGATCGACACCCGCTTCGACACCAGGGGCGGATCGAAGCTGCGGCCGTTGAAGCTGGTGAAGACGAGCTGAAGCGTGTGCAGCCCGGGCTCCAGATTCAGGTCCGTCTGGGTCGCGCCGTCGGGAAAGCTCCTGTGGCGGTCATCCTTGGGGATGGGAAGGTCGGGATCCGGCGTGTCGGCATCGATCACGACATGGAAATGGCCGGTCTTCGGTACCTCGCTCCGGGCCGGCGCCACGCCCATCCCCTTCACGCCGAAGTAGAGGCGCACCGGGCCCGGGACGGTCGCTCCGTCCTGCATTCCGATGAACGACACGGCGGCGCCCTCCGGGGCGCTGATCCGCGGCTCGACCGCCACGACCGTGATCGGTGGCGAGGCGACCGGTGGGTCGTTCGGCACATGGTTCCTGTCGCCGACCAGCAGTTGCAGCGTGTGCGGGCCGGGCGTCAGGGTGATTTCCGCCTCGGTCTGGCCACCGCCAAGGTGGACGTGGTTGTCGTCCGCGGGGATCGGCCGGTCGGGTCGCGGCAGCGGCGCGTCGATGATGATGTGGTGGTGACCGGTATTCGACGCGTGCTGATGCGCGGTGGCCGGAACGACGCTGCCTGCCGGCGCCACCCCCATGTTGGCGAGGCCGAAGCGCACCAGCAGCTTCAGAGGCACGCGCGCCCCGTCCTTCAGGTCGATGAAGTAGACGCGGGCCCCGGGCGGCGGAGGCGTCGCCGCGAAGCCGTCCTGTCCGTCGGCGGCCCGCGCCTGCGGGAGAAGGACCGGTCCGCCGGCCAGCAGGAGCGCGAGTGCGAGGGCGTGGAGCGGCCTCGCCCGACGCCGTGGCCGGCTCCAGCTCACGCCGACGATCTTTGGGTGCGACCGCTGGTTCCGTTCCCGGATGGTCGCCATGCCTTTGGCGTCACGTCGAGAATTCGCGATGGGCCCACGGCCCGATGCACGGGCATCGTGGGACGTTGCTGTCAGCCGGGGGAGCGCCGCCGACAGGGCCCGGAGACGTCTCGGTTCGGCACTGATCCTCTCCACGCGATCCTCACTCGTTGTCGAACGGCCAGGGTTGGCGCCGCCCCCGCATGGCCGCCGGCGGTGCGGCCTGCGATTTCTCCGGGACACCGGACAGGGCCCTCAGATCCGGGACGGCGAAGCGCTGGCCCGGTGGGCTGCGCACGGCGGAGGCCGGGAAGGTGCCGTCCCGCATCGCCGCGCTCATGCGGCGGGCCCGCAGGGGAGAGTCGATTCGGCACCACTTGGAGTTTTCCATCGAATCGACGGCGGTGGCCCAGTCGCGTGCCTTCACGGCGCCGATCAGGCGCTGGAAGCGGCCGAAGCCCCCCTGGCCCATCTGGTAGACCATCGCGGCCAGCACGACCTGCCGGGGAAGGTTGATGGCCGAGAAGTCCGGGAAGACGGAGCGGACGCCCCGCAGGGCCGCGGTCTCGGAGACGAGCAGCAGCGCTTGCGCCTCGGCCTCGGTCAGAAAGGCCGTCCTGGCGATGAGTTCGCCGGCCGCCTTCGGCGTGACGCTGCGCAGGACGCTCGTCGCGCCGGCCTCCAGGTTGAAGCCGTAGCCGATCGTGGCGATGCCTTTGCTGTCGCGGTAGGCGACGTGCAGGCCGTTGCGCAGCACGACGCGCCCCTCCTCGAAGATCAGCAGGTTCTTCAGCCGGTCGGTCAGTTCGTCGACATCGCCGGTCACGGGCGGTGGCGCGGGGCCTGCCGACGGCCTGTCGGTGTTCGCGGCCAGCATCACGGCAGGTTGATCGTCACCAGCGAAATTTTTTTTTGCGTGCAGGCCTGATCGAGGCAGGCCTGGCTGATCCAGAAGATGCCCCGCGCCAGACCGATCTCGTCGCCGCGCACGATCGTCTGGCTGTCGTCCATGACGTCGTCCCGCAGGCCCGCGCTCTTCAGGAGCTTGTCGCCCAGCGCCCCGAGCCGGTCCTTGGCGACGATCGTGTTCCTGTCCCCGTCCGTCACGCGGATCGTTGGCGTGGCGCGGTCGAGCACCCGCGCGAGATCCCCGGAGGCGAGGCCCTCGGCGATGCCGGTGACGGCGCCCTCGTACTGCGCCGCGTCGAACTGATGGGCGTCGAGGTCCCGCCGGAGTTCGCCGGAGAGCACGTAGGTCCGGCGCTCTGCGTTCTGTGCGGAGGCGGAGGAGGCTGTCAGGGGAACGGCCGGGAGAACCGCGAGGATGGCCGCGATCAGCCCCGTCCACCGTGCCGTCTTCGATCGCGTCATGGGCACACCTTCCGCCAGTCGCGCGAGCCCGCCCGTCATCGGCGTCCGACCTCGGCCGCGACGCGGAAGCCGTGGGCGTAGTAGGGAACCGTCGCCTCGTACCGGTAGCGGGAGGCCGAGCGCAGATAGCGAGCGTCGTTGACGAAGCTGCCGCCCCGCACGACGCGTTGCGGGCAGCCGAGCGTCTCCGCAGCCTTCCCGTCGGCAGAGGCCGCCGTGTAGTCGGGGGTCCAGCAATCCTGGACCCACTCGGCGGCATTGCCGGCGGTGTCGTAGAGCCCGAACGGATTGGAGGGAAAGCTCCCGGCCGGGGTTGGCGCCCCGCTCGCCTTGACGGAGCAGACGGCGCAGTTGGCGTGATCGCTGCCGGCGCTGCTGCCCCACCAGAAGGCCTCGGTGGTCCCACCGCGGGCGGCGTATTCCCACTCGGCCTCGCTCGGGAGGCGGTAGCTCTGGCCGGTCGTGCCGGACAGCCACGCGAGATAGCTCTGCGTGTCGAGCCAGCTCAGATTGATCACCGGATCGTCGCCGCGCGCCGCGTTGCCGAGGCGGGACTCGCAGGCCCCGGCGGTCACGCAGGCGTCCCATTCGCGCTGCGTCACCTCTCGCTGGCCGATCGCCAGGGCGGTCGCGAAGGTGACCCTGTGCACCGGCCGCTCGTCGGGACGGCCATCCGCCGACCCCATCTGGAACGAGCCGGGCGGAAGCACGACCATGGTCGGACAGGTCGGGCAATCCTTGAAGGACATCCCCGGCCGCAGGTCGACCGGCCGCCCCGCCTCGCGCCGACCGGTCGCCGGCGGCTTCGCAGGGCCGGCGGCTTCGGGCATCGGGCTGCTCGCCTGCCGGGCCTCGGGCCGGCGGGGCCCGGTCTCCTCGTTCATCCGGGCGTCCTGCGCAGCCTCCTTCGGTGCGTCGGCCGGGCGGGTCACGAGCCAGAGGCCGGATCCGCCGACCAGCGCGACGGCGAGAGCCGCGAGGCCCAGCACCGCGGATCGCTTGCCGGACGCCGCGCGGGCGCCGGTCCCACGGGCCGCGATCCGGCTGCGCGCGGATCCGTCGACCTCCCCGGCACGAGCCGCGGCGGCGGGCCAGTGCGGAGACGGCTCCAGCATGGTCCGGATGGCGTCGACCGAGTTCGGGCGCCGGTCCGGTTCGATCGCCAGAAGCGCGTCGACGAGGCTCAGCAGGGCGGGATCGTAGCGGCCTGCCGCCACGCGGCTCGCGGGCTCGAGCGAATCCGTTCTGAGCCGTCGCAGGGCGTCGATCGGAACCGTGCCGGTCACCGCGCGGTACAGGATCGCACCGAGCCCGTAGAAATCCGACCACGGACCCTGCTGTCCGCCGACCCCGTACTGCTCCGGCGCGGAGTAGTTCGGCGAGACGATCTGCGTGACGGTGGCGCCGTGCCGGAGATCGAAGTCGCGGGCGGCCCCGAAATCGATGAGAACCGGGCTCCCGCTCGGACGCAGGATGACGTTCCGGGGCTTCAGGTCACGGTGCAGGATCGCCTGCTCGTGCAGCACGGACAAGCCGTCCAGGATGCCGAGGAGCATCCGGTGAACCGCCGGCTCCGGCATCGCCCCCTCGGCGAGCGCCGCCTCGAGAGACCGGCCGTGAACGAATTCCAGCACCATGTAGCCGGTGCCGTGCGCCTCGAAGTAGCGGCGCACCTGCATGATGTTGGGATGCCGGAAGCGCGCGATGATGCGCGCCTCTTCGAGGAAGGACTCGACGCCCTGCCCGAATGCCGCCGCGTCGCGGCTGGAACGGGCCCGGGCCGATCGGTCGCTGGTCCGCACCGCCGTGAAGCTCGGGAAGAACTCCTTGATGGCCACCGGCTCGTCCAGCAGCGTGTCGTGGGCGAGGTAGGTGATGCCGAATCCGCCGGACCCGAGAATCGCATCGATCCTGTACTCGAACAGCATCGTGCCGCGCGGCAGGGCCGCGACGTGGGAGTCCTCGCCCGCGGGAGTCGCGGGGTCAGCCGGGACCGCAGCGGGGGCGTTCTTCGCCGAGCCTCTCCTCGCGCTCCGCCTGGACGCCGGCGCAGGCACCGTCCGCGACACTTTCTCGGAATGGCCCCCGAAGCGGCCCGTATCGTCGAAATTCGTCAATTCGCTCTCCTGAAGGAGAGCCCTTCGAAGGCCCTGCATGCCGGCTGCCCGGCGCCGACACGAAAGCCGCCATACATGCCGGCGACACGGCACTTCAGTGGGAAACGCGTGCGCCCGACATCGCCCTGGCCGGCCACGAAAGTGAGGAGATCCGCCCCTGCCGCGTAGCGGCCCCGGGCGATCCGGCTCCCGCCGAGTTCCTCGACCCGATAGGCGCCGTCCGGCTGCAGCGAGACCGCCACCGAATCCGACAGATAGATCCCGTGCGCGATGCGGAAGCCCCGGGACGATCGGGCCGTCCCGGATCCAGTCGCCCCAGGTCCGGCTGCCCCAGGTCCGGCCACCCTATGTCCGGCCACCCTATGTCCGGCCGCATCGGCCCAGGCTGGAGCGACGGCGGCGGCGAGCGCCGAGAGCAGCCGCGCGCGGCCACGCGCCGTCATCGGCTCGACCCGGCTTGATCGGGCTCCGCCGCCGTGAGGCAAGGAGGACGGAACGATGGCCGGCCGGAGCGCCGGACCGAGACGGCGTGCCGCTCCGGACCGATGCGACGCGCCTCGCCCGTCATGGACGCACAAACCGGCTTCTGAAAGCAGCCAGAGCATGTCTGCAAGAACGCCTTCGTCACCGTCAGAATACCAGGGTTAGACCGTCACAAGATGCAGGCTATAATTCACGTATTACCGATTGATGTAGCGAGTGTTTCATCTGTAACGGTCGCTCGATGGACGCTCATGATCTTCTCGATCTATAGAAGCGCCTCATCCTGGCGGCGTTCGGGGACACCGATGAGGCCGCGACCGGGATCGGCATCGTGCCGCCCGTTCCCGACGCACCGGAGCCAGTCATGGTTCGGCGCAGGCTGCGCGACATCTCTCGATCCTCACACCCGCCTGCAAACGATCAGCGGCAGCCCTCGACGCGCGGCGTCGAGGAGGTTGCCGATGGATCGCGCATCGCCGTGGTCCGGAGGATTGCCCGCGATCCGGGGCGGGGGCCGCGCCGGCCTTGCGGCGGCCGGATCGCGACCCGGTGATCCTCGGAATGCACGCGCGGCGGCCGGACGGACCCGACCGTGCCCCGCCCGAGCGGCGCCACCGCCGCGCGGCGCGGATGGCCGGGGATCGTGCGGGATGGGCCGGCCGAGCGGCGGTCGGCGGCTCCGTCCTGGCGATTGCCCTGACATGGCTGATGCTGAGCGGGATCGAGGCCCCCGCGGACGAGGATATCGAGGTTCGTCGAAGCATCGACGCCGTCGGGCTCGCGGAGGCCCAGCTGCACTACGAGGTCCTCCGGGCCCGTGGCGGATTGGTGCACGGCGACGGGCTGCTCACGACGCGGATCGTGTCCCTGAGAGCATCGCTCGCCGCCGTGGAAGCGGCGCGGCCGCACGGGGCACGCGAGCTGCGGGCCGTCGCGGTCGCCGTCGGGGACGAGATCCGGGCGGCCGAGCGCTTCCGTTCCGCCAATGCACCGGTCCAGGCGGCTCTCGCCTATTTCGATGCGCTGGGCGAGCGGATGACCGGCCTCGATCCACGCCTCGTCCCGCTTCTGGAGGTGCTGCCGAGTGAAGCGGGCGCCCTGGCGCGCGATCCAACGCAGCCGCGCCTCGACGCCTTCCGCCGACGGATGGAGCAGCTGGTCCCGCCCGACCAGGACCTCTCCGGCGACGACAGGGAGATCGGACGCGTGCGCCGCCACGGACGCGCGCTGGTGGAGCTTCTGCCCGGCGTCGACGCCCTCAGCCGCGCTCTGCCGACGGCGTCGAGCGAGCCGCAGCGGGACGCGCTGATCACCGCCCACCACGCCGACCGCGCCGCCCGCCAAGCCCTCGCGGTTCGCGACCGCCTCGCCCTCTCGCTCACCGCCCTCGCGCTGCTCGGGCTGCTCGGGCTTCAGGTCCGCAGCGCCGCACGCAACCTCACGCGGATGGTGCGCTTCCAACGCGTGATCGCGCAGGCCTGCAACCGGTTCCTCGCCGCCCAGCCTGAGGAAGCCACCTCGCGCATCGAGGAGGTCCTGGCCATCATCGGGGCGGCGGCGGGGCTCGATCACGGCTACGTCCTCAGCCTTGAGGCCGACGAGAAGGCCCATCTCTGGTCGCGATCCGGCCTGCCGGAGCCGTCCGGCTGGCCCTGCGCCCAGCGCGCGATGATCCCGGACATCCTCGCCTGGCCGCACGACCCCATCACCATCGAGGTGAGGAACGGCGGCGCTCCGGGAGCCTTGCGGGACCAGCTCGCGGCGCGCGGCGTCGTCTCGTGGGGCTGCACGCGCCTGCGCCGGGGAGATCAGGTCGTCGGTCTGCTCTGCTACGAGCGCTCGACCGGTCCGCTGCAACCCTGGCTGCGCCGCTCGCGCGGCATGCTGCAGGTCATCGGCGGCGTCTTCAGCGCCGCGCTCGAACGCCAGCATACCTCGGAGCGTCACCGCGAGACCGAGGCGGCCTTGCGCAGGGCGCAGAGGCTGGAGACGATCGGCATCTTCACGAGCGGCGTCGCGCACAACATCAACAACGTGCTCAACGTCATCCTGGGTCATGCCGAGATCGCGGCCGAGACCCTTGCGCCCGGCACCCGTGCCGCACGCCAGATCGATCTGCTGATCCAGGCCGGCGGGCGCGCCCGCGAGATCACAGGCCAGATCCTGGATTTCGGCCGCCGCGGGACATCGAGCTGGCACACGAGTTCCCTCGACGTCGTCGTCGGCGAGACGCTCGCCCAGATCCGGAGCTCGATGGCCGAGCCGGTCGCGATCCGGCTCGAAGGCACCACCGGCGGAGCGCTGGTCCGGGGCGAGGCCGCCCAGCTGCAGCAGGTGGTCCACAACCTGATCCGGAACGCTGCCCAGGCCTCGGATCCGGGAGCGGTGGTCGGCGTGCACATGGCTGCGGTCGGCGTCACGGGCGTGCGCAGGCTCTCGCACGGCACGCTGCGGCCCGGCCCCTACGCACGGCTCTGCGTCGTCGATGCCGGCCGCGGGATGGATGAGGCGACCCGGGCGCGCATCTTCGAGCCGTTCTTCACCACCCGCCCGACCGGCACCGGGCTCGGTCTGGCGACGGCCTTCGAGTTCGTGGAGGAACGCGGCGGCGCCTTCGACGTGCGCAGCGCGCCGGGCGAGGGCAGTACCTTCGAGGTCTGGCTGCCGGTGGTCGCCCCGCCCGAGGCCGACCCCAGCGTCGCAGCCACCGGCGGCACGCTGATGCTCGTCGGGCACAGCCGCGCCGGGATCGTGGAGGACGAGGAGATGCTGGCGGCGCTGGGCTTCGAGCCGATCGGGTTCGTGGAGCCCGAGGCGGCGCTGTCGGCCCTGCGCGCCGCCCCGGAGCGCTTCGACCTGATCCTGGTGGAGAGCCAGCTCGCCGCCGCGCCGGGTCTGGCCTTCGCCCGGCAGGCGTCACGCTTCGTCACCTGTCCGATCCTGCTCTCGGCCGCCGCCGTTGAATTCGTGGATGGCAAGACGCTGACGGCGGCGGGCGTGGCGGGCGTGGTGCGCCGGCCCTATTCCCCGAACGCGCTCGTGGCGGTGCTGTCGCGCTATCTCGGCGCCGTGGGCGACGTGCCGCTGACCGAGATCGGCCGCAGCCGCCTGGAACGCCCGGGAGTAGGGCGCCGCTTCCAGGCCGCGCGCCGCGGCTGATCCTCGCGGCGGCATCGCCGGGCGCGTGGACGTCCGCCGCTGCAGGTGACGACCGCGCGTCTTCGAGCGCGTCAGAGCCGGAACCGCGCCTCCGCGGCGTCCGATGTCCGGCCGCCCCCCACCGGCAACCAGGTCGTCCAGCCGAGAAGGCAGAGCGCGGCGGCGTCCAGGGCCGGCGGCGGCACCGCGTCGGCGGCCAGGACGGGATTGACGATCACGGCGGCCTCCGCGCCGAGATAGGCCCGGACGAGGGCACACAGCCGTGTCAGCAGCGCGCTCCCGGGCAGGAGCTGACGGAACTGCGCCTCGTCGAGCGGGCCGACCCGCAGCAGGATCCGCGACCCGATATCCCAAGCCCGCGCCCCCGCGGTGGCGTCGACGCCGAGGCGGTTGAACTGGCCGACGCCCGCGCGCGGCAGCATGGTCATCTGCTCCCGGCCGATCTCGACCCAGGCACCGACGAACTGCTCGGCCGCCACGGGGCGGCCGAGCCACTCCGTCAGGATGGCGGAGAGCCTCCCGGCCGAGCGCGGGCGCGCCGCGAACAATCCAGAGTAGTACAGGACAGGATCGCTGTCGCTCGCGAGACGCGCGACCAGTCCGGGATCCGCGTAGCCGGTCAGGGCGAGCAGCGCCTCCCGCATGCCGTCGCAAGGGGCCGCGGCGGGATCGTCCGGCGATTCCCTGTCGGCGGCCGCGGCGTCGGCGGCGCGATGCGGGCGGTACTTCAGCCCCGCCTGCGCGAACTGCGCGAGCGGCCGCTGCGCAACGAGATCCAGGAAGCGCGAGAAGGCGGCCGAGCGCTGGCGCGCCTGGCCGTTCGCCATCTCTGTATAGGGCCGCGGCAGGGCGCCGCCGGGGCCGGTCAGTCCCAGGATCCCGGTGCGCGCCACGAAGGGTCCGTTCCGCTCCGGGCGGACCGACGTGACGTCGCCCGGCACGTAGGCGAGCCCGAGCGCGGCTTCGAACCGGATCGCGGCGCCCGGATCGCCACGCCCGCTCGCACGCATCATCACCGCCACCGCCGCATCGAAGCTGAACCGGGACGGGTTCGCCAGCAGGGTGTCGAGGAGCGAGGCTGGGACCGGTGCGGTGCCGGGGCGGGGAGGGGGCGGCGCCTCGCCTTGCTCCGGAGGATCGGCAGGGGCGGGGGCCCCCGGCGGGGCCGGAGCCCGGCGGCCCACAACAGCACCTGCGCCCCCCGGCGCGGCGCCGAACGCGCCCCCCCGCCGGCGCCCCCCCTCACCCCCGCCCCCGGGCGCGGGGAGGAGGTGACCGGGGCCATGAGGGGGGGGGAACGCTCCAGCAAGCCCGCGGGCAGGGAAAGGGGCCCCCACGCCCCCAGCGCCCGCTCCGAGGGGGGCGGGGCGTG
>NZ_LABY01000004.1 GCF_001043975.1 Methylobacterium variabile | reverse complement strand
CCTCCCTGCGCGGGCGGCGGGTGCGGTGGACGAGCCGGCCGACCCATGCCACGGTCGAGCCGCCGCGCTGGGTCACCCCGGCGCCGCGCCCGTCCTCCGCTCAAGCCCCGCGACGGCAGCGGCAGCCCGCCTCCTTCGCCGGCAGCCACGACCGCAGCGTCTGCGTGCGCACCTGCGACGGCTACATGTTCCCCCTCGCCAACATCGAGGCGCGGGACGCGCTGCCGCTGCACGAGCAGGCCTGCGCCACGGCGTGCCCGGGGGCGGAAACCGTCCTCTACACGGTGCGGGCGGGCCAGGAACTCGATCGGGCGGTGAGCCTGGACGGCCGGCCCTACCGCAGCCTCGCTTCCGCCTACGCCTACCGGGCCCGGCAGGTGCCGAGCTGCTCGTGCCGGCCCGGCGAGGGCGGCTATGCCGGGCTCCTCCCGCGCGACGCGACACTCCGGCCCGGCGACGCGGTGGCGGGCGGCATCGGCGCCACGGTCTTCGCGGGCCGCCACGCGACCACCGGGGAGGCGCGCTTCGTGGATTTTCGCCGCGCCGCAATGCTCTCGCCCGGCGCCCGGCGCGACCTCGACCGCACCCTCGACGTGAGCCGCCGGGAGCGGGCCCGGGCGGAGTTCCGGCGCTCGCTCGCCGCCGCCGCCGGGGGCCGGGGCGAGACCGGCCGCCTGCGCTACGCCGCGCGGTCGGTGGGCTTCGTCGAGGTCGTCAGCGACGCGGGCTTCGTGCCGGTGCGGGTCGTGTCGCCCTCCCCGTTCCGCTGACGCGCTCCTCCCCTGCCCGGCCTGTTGCGGGCCAGAGACAGGGGCGGTCTTCCACCGGCCTGCGCAGTCGCGACGCTTGCGATTCGCGGGCCGGCATGACGAAGGTGCCTCGTCCCTCCGGCCCATCGCCCGGTCTTCCAGCCATGTCGCCCGCGCTCGAGAATCGTCTGCTCCAGTACCGCGAAGTCGCGGCCGTCTTCCTGAGTTCCGGCCTGTTCTTCGCCGGCCTGCTCTGCTGGGCCTGGCTGTCCGGCTGACCCTCGCCGCGCAGGGCGGCGGGCCCTCGACAGGGCGCGACGGGGCCGCTACCCCGGATACGTCGCCCGGAGCGACGCCCGATCGCGGTGCGGCCGGACCCTGCTCCGGGCCATGAATGCCAAGCTATTGGGTGTTTGCGCATTCTCCCCGGTGAGGCGGATCCGCCCAGACCGGGAAGGATGCCCGTGCGGCGTCAGGAGGCCGGTCCGGTGAGCGAGTCCGAAGCGCCCGAGGCGGCGCCCGTCTTCCTGCGCGAGGCCCCGGCGAGCGGTCGGATCGAGACCGTGTCGCCGCTCGTGCGCCGGCTGGTCTGCCCGAATGCCGGCCCGTTCACCCAGAGCGGCACCTGCACCTACCTGGTGGGGCGCGGCCGCGTGGCGGTGATCGATCCCGGCCCCGACCGTCCGGAGCACCGGGCGGCGCTGCTCGCCGCGCTCGACGGCGAGACAGTCGAGGCGATCCTCGTCACCCACACCCACCGGGACCACTCGCCGGGAGCCCGCCCCCTGAAGGCCGCGACCGGCGCGCCGATCCTCGGATGCGGCCCCCACCGGCCGGCCCGGGAGGTCCGCGGCGCCGAGCAGGGCCGCCTCGACGCGGCGGGCGATGCCGAGCACCGGCCGGACCGGGAGCTGGCCGAGGGCGAGAGCGTCGCGGGGCCGGGCTGGACCCTGACGGCGCTCGCCACGCCGGGCCACACCATGAACCACCTCGCCTTCGCGTTTCCGGAGGAGCAGGCGCTGTTCTCGGGCGACCACGTCATGGCCTGGTCGACCAGCATCGTGGCGCCGCCGGACGGCGCCATGGGCCCCTACATGGCCTCCCTCGACAAGCTGCGCGACCGGACCGAGACGGTGTACTGGCCCGGCCACGGCGGCCCGGTGCGCGAGCCGCAGCGCTTCGTGCGCGGTCTCCTCAGCCATCGCCGCGCCCGCGAAACCGGCATCCTGGAGCGGCTGGAAGTGGGCGAGCGCACGATCCCGGGTCTCGTCGCCGCGCTCTATTCCGGGCTCGACCCGATGCTGCGGCCCGCCGCGGCGCTCTCGGTCTTCGCCCATCTCGAAGACCTGGTGGAGCGCGGCCGCGCCGCGACGGACGGGCCGCCGGCGCTCGACGGCGAGTACCGGGTAGCCTGATGCCAATGGCTCAGGATGCTGACGCCTCGTGCCATTGATCCAACTCGAATTTTCGACACCAAGCCAGAGGCTTGGCGGAAATTCGGGAACGGGACCAAAGGCCATTTTCAATGATTGCTGATAGAAGCGCCTACTTCACCGCGAGGGCCAGGTTGCCGATCTCGTCCAGGTAGGCGCGGATATGGTCGGCGTTCTGGCCGAAGTCGCGATCGCCGAAACGGGTGGCGGAGCGCACGTCGATGCGGGTGCCGTCGGCGCGCGGGTGCAGCCGCACCGTGACGTCGTAGGGCAGGCCGAGCAGGCGCGAGCGCACCACCGCCTCGATGCGGCCGTTCCCGACCCGGCCGCCGGGCTTGTAGGATTCCACCACCTGCCACTTGCGGTTCTGGGCTGCCTTGAGGGCGAGGGCGAAGGCCTCGTCCGGCCCGAGATCGAGGGTCAGGGGGGCGATCTGCGGGTAGGCCTCGCGCTGGAGCGCCCGGGCGGCGGGGCCGGAATCGCGCGGCTGGCGCCAGCCCCGCGCCTCCCAGGCGGCGCGGGAGCGGGAGAAGGCCGGTGGATTCTCGATGTCGGTCGAGACGTCGGTGAGAGGCGGCAGCATCGCGCCGCGCACCGTCATGAAGGCCGGGTAGGCCAGCACCAGGGCGGCGAGCAGGAGGCCTCCGACCGCGATGCCGAGGCCGCGCGCGCCCTCGCGCCAGATCCGCACGAAGGCCGCCACGGCGAGCAGCACCGCCAGCAGCGCGAGCCCGACCCCGGACCCGAGCGCCGCGAGGGCCGCCTCGGTCTCGGCGCGCGGATCGCGCACCAGGAGCAGCGCCAGGCCGACCACCGCGAGGGAGAGCCAGGCGAGCCGCAGCGCCCAGGGCGCGGCCCGGGTGACGGGCTCCTCGACGATCAGGCGGCGCATGGGGTGCAGGCTCGGGTGGGACGGGCGTGAAGCTGGCGGTGCATGATCCGGCGGGGCACGGCCGCGCGGGATGGGCGGCCCTGCCCCGGTGTACCGCTCCCCGGCCGCCCGCGCTACGGCGCGCCGCGCCGGCCTAGCGCGGCGGCGCAAGGCTCCCCTGCATCCCTGCGCACCCGCCGGCGCATCTCCGCCGTTTCCCAAGGCGGCGTCTTGCTCTAGACGGCGTCAGGTTTCCCGACGATCCCAGAGTTCGCCCATGTCCGCCGCCCTCCGCCCCGTCCCGCGTCCCGGTGTCCTCGCGATCGAGGCCTACGTGCCGGGCAAGAGCGCGGCGCCGGCCGGGGTGAAGCTGCACAAGCTCTCCTCCAACGAGACGCCGATGGGCCCGAGCCCCGCCGCGATCGCGGCGATGCAGGAGACGGCAGCGCATCTCGAGCTCTATCCGGACGGCAGCTCCACGCAGCTCCGCCAGGCCATCGCGCAGAAATACGGCCTCGACCCCGAGCGCATCGTCTGCGGCGCGGGCTCGGACGAGCTGCTCTCGCTGCTGACCTACGCCTATATGGGCCCTGGCGACGAGGGCCTCTACTCGCAGTACGGCTTCCTCGTCTATCGCATCGCCATCCTGGCGGCGGGCGGCACGCCGGTGGTGGCGCCGGAGCGCGACCACACCGCCGACGTCGACGCCCTGCTGGCGGCGGTGACCGACAAGACCCGCATCGTCTACCTCGCCAACCCCAACAACCCGACCGGCACCTACCTGCCCTTCGACGAGGTGCGGCGCCTGCATGCCGGACTGCCGAAGAACGTGCTCCTGGTGCTCGACGCGGCCTATGCCGAGTACGTCCGGCGCAACGACTACGCGGCCGGCCTCGAGCTGGTGGCCGAGTCCGAGAACGTCGTGATGACCCGCACCTTCTCGAAGGTGTACGGCCTCGCGGCCCTGCGCATCGGCTGGATGGTGGCGCCGGCGGCGATCGCCGACGCGGTCAACCGGATCCGCGGCCCGTTCAACCTCGGCGCCGCGGCGATCGCGGCGGGCGCCGCCGCCATGGCGGACGATGCCCACATCGCGGCGGCGGTGGCCCACAACGACGCGTGGCTGCCGAAGGTGACGAAGGCGCTCGAAGGGCTGGGTCTCGCCGTCACGCCGAGCGTCGGCAACTTCGTGCTGATCCACTTCCCCGACGAGGCCGGCCGCACCGCGGCCGACGCGGACGCCTATCTCACCGCCCGCGGGCTGATCCTGCGCCGGGTCGGGGCCTACGGCCTGCCCAACGCCTTGCGCATGACGATCGGCACCGCCGAGGCCAACGAGGCCGTGGTGGCGGCGCTGACCGAGTTCGTGGGCAATGCGTTCTCGGGCGGCGCGCGTGGCTGAGGCCCCGTTCCGGCGCCTGGCGCTCGTCGGCCTCGGGCTGATCGGCTCCTCCATCGCCCGGGGCGCCCGGGCGGCCGGTCTCGCGGACGCCATCGTGGCGGTCGACCGCGATCCGGGCGTGATCGCCCGCGTCGCGGCCCTCGGCCTCGCCGACGAGGCCACCACCGACCTCGCCGGCGGCGTGGCGGGGGCCGACCTCGTGATCCTGTGCGTGCCAGTCGGCGCCATCGGGGCGGTGGCGGCGGAGATGGCGCACGGCCTCGCGCCGGGCGCGATCCTGTCCGACGTCGGCTCGGTCAAGGCCGCGGTGGTGGCCGCGGCGGCGCCGCACCTGCCCGAGGGCGTCAGCTTCGTGCCGGCCCACCCCGTCGCCGGCACCGAGCATTCGGGACCGGACGCGGGCTTCGCCAGCCTGTTCCACGGCCGCTGGTGCATCCTGACCCCGCCGGAGGGCACGGACCCGGCCGCGGTGGCACGGGTGCGGGCGTTCTGGGAAGGCCTGGGCTCGGTCGTCGAGACGATGACGCCGGCCCACCACGACCTCGTGCTGGCGATCACCAGCCACGTGCCGCACTTGATCGCCTACAACATCGTCGGCACCGCGGCCGACCTCGAGACCGTGACCCAGTCCGAGGTGATCAAGTTCTCGGCCGGCGGCTTTCGCGACTTCACCCGCATCGCCGCCTCCGACCCGACGATGTGGCGCGACATCTTCCTCACCAACAAGGAGGCGGTGCTGGAGATGCTGGGCCGCTTCAACGAGGACCTGGCGGCGCTGGCCCGCGCCATCCGCTGGGACGACGGCGAAGCCCTGCACGCCCTGTTCACCCGCACCCGGGCGATCCGCCGCGGCATCGTGGCCATGGGCCAGGAGACCGCCGAGCCGGATTTCGGCCGCCGCAGCGGCGGGCCGAAGACGACCGGCTGAGAGGACGCCCGGCCGCGCGGCGGGCCCCGACGGAACCGTTTCGCCGCTCAAGCTTTGCCATAAGCGTTGCCGTTTCGTCGTCTTCGTCGGATAATCCCCGGCGAGGGCGGCGTGCCGAAACTCGTGGTGAAGTGATCGTGTCTGCTCGATCGACCTGGATGCGCGGCCTCGCCGTGGCCCTGATCGGGGCTCAAGCCGCCGCCTGCGCGTCGCTGCCGCGCACACCCTACACGGCGGCCGAGGCCGCTGCCGCCACCGTGCCGGGCCAGGCCCCCGACGTGCGCTACTGGGCCGACGGCTCGGCCCGCAGCTTCGCCGCGGTCGCCGACCGGGTGAACGCCTCGCGCGAGCCGTTCAGCTATCTCGCCCTCTCGGGCGGCGGCGGCGACGGGGCTTACGGCGCCGGCGTGCTCAACGGCTGGAGCGAGACCGGACGACGGCCGACCTTCACCATGGTCTCGGGCGTGTCGACCGGCGCGCTGATCGCGCCCTTCGCCTTCCTCGGGCCGGCCTATGACGGGCAGTTGCGCGACATCTACACCAGCGGCGAGGCCTCGAGCCTGGTGCGCTCGCCCAACCCCCTGAACGTGCTGATTGGCGACGGCCTGTTCGGCGACGCGCGGCTGCGCGACCTCGTCGGCCGCTACGTCACGCCGGAGATGCTGGCGGCGGTCGCCGAGGAGCACCGCAAGGGCCGGCGCCTGCTCGTCGTCACCACCAACCTCGATTCGCAGCGCGCCGTGATCTGGGACATGGGCGCCATCGCGGCGAGCGGCCAGCCCAACGCCGCCGCCCTGTTCCGCGACGTGCTGACGGCGTCGGCCAGCGTGCCGGCGGTGTTCCCGCCGATGCTGATCGACGCCCAGGCCGGCAACCACGCCTTCCAGGAGATGCACGTCGACGGCTCGGTGGTGACCCCGGTCTTCACCCTGCCCGAGGCCTTCCTGACCCAGGACGGGCGCATCGCCACGAGCCGCGGCAAGCCCAACATCTACGTCGTCATCAACGGCCGCATCGAGCCGAGCTTCGACGTGGTGCAGAACGGGACCCTGCCGATCGCCGTCCGCTCGCTCTCCACCGTCGGGCGCGCCCGTTCCCGCGCGACCCTGGCCAGCACCTACGCGTTCGCGCGCCGCAACGGCATGGGCTTCAACCTGACCTACATCGACCGGCGCATCCCCGAGGTCCCGGCCTCCCAGGGCTTCGACACCGCCTACATGCGACGCCTCTACGAGGACGGCTACCAGAAGGGCCGCAGCGGCGCAGTCTGGCAGACCAGCCTGCCGCGCGAGGGCGAGCCGGCGGTGGAGTCGATGGCGCTGCGCTAGGCCGCGCCGCGGGATCCTCGTCGCGATCAGCCCGCCGCCTGCACGGCGGGTCCGGAACGAGGGCCCGTGCGATGCGGATGCGGTGCCGCGGAGCCCCGCTTCGTTCGAGGACACGCGGGCGACGTTCAGGAGTGGTGTCAGAGCCTATTTGATTGGATCCGACAATTTGACACCCTGCATGTCATTCCGGGGCCGCGCAGCGGAGCCCGGAACGACGAAGTGGGTGTTCATACTGTCCAGAAAGTCAAGCAGGCTCTTACACCAAACGGCCCAGGACGCCGACGCATCGATGTCGATCCCTCTTGAATTCTCGACATCGGATCAAAGCTTGCCGCGAATTCGAGAACGGAACCGAAGGTCGGCCTCTCTCGGCCGCCGGCCTCACTCGCCGGAGCCGTACCAGGTGAAGTGCTTCTTGATCGGCTCGATTACCTCCCAGGTGCCCGAGAAGCCCTTCGGGGTCACGAAGGCGTCGCCCGCCCGGTAGGTCCTGGCGCACCCTTCCGCGTCGGTGACGACGACGACGCCCTCGAGGATCTGGATGAATTCCGCGCGGCCGAAGTCGATGCGGAACTTGCCCGGCTCGCAGGTCCAGATGCCGGCGGCGAACAGGTTGTCGGGGCTCACGTAGATGTAGGTCGCGGTCTGGACCGGGTTGCCGGAGAGGATGTGCGAGCGCGGCGGCGCGTAAGGCTCGGCCGGGGGCTGCACCGCCGGGAAGTCGCTGGTCCGCTGCACCGGCCCGTCGAGGAGGGGCGGCGGGGAGCGGCGCAGGAACGGGGCCGCGCGCAGCATCGGCACGGCGCTCAGGTAGGCCAGCATCGGCCCGGACAGGGTGATGAGCTGCTTGATGGTCCCCAAGACGTCCCCCTTCGTGGCAGCCCGCGCGGGCCGCTCCGGCTCTCACCGGCCGCTCCGACCCGTGCGGCGATGGGGGGATCAAACCCCGGTGACGTTAAGCGACGGCTGCCTCGAAGCGTCGGATTGTCCGGAACGCCGGGGCCCACGCCGGGAAGGTTAAGGATGCCTGCACGGCGCCGCGCGGGAGGGTTCCTGGAAGATGCGGTGCGCGGTCGCGCGTCAAAAACCTGCGAGATTCGTGAATAGAGCCGGCTGAGCCGTTGGCGCCTACCCGCGGGCACGCTTAGATCGTATCGCGGCGTGAGGTTGAAGTCATGGGTTCAGCATCGTCATGGTTGCGGCGCCTGGGCCTGAGCCTGGCGCTGTCCGCCGCCCTGTCCGGTCCCGCCGCGGCTCTCTCCGCCGCCGCCGGCCCCCTGGTCTGGCCGGCCGGGCGCGGCCTCGTCGACCAGACCGGCGCCCCGGTGAGCGAGGCCCGCTTCGCCGGCCGCCTGCGCCTGGTCTATTTCGGCTACACCCGCTGCCCGGACCTCTGCCCCACCGCGCTGATGACGGTGACCCAGGCCCTCGACGACCTGCCGCCGGCCCTGCTGTCCCAGCTGGTGCCGGTGATGGTGGCGGCCGATCCGGAGCATGACGGTCCGGCAGTGCTCGCCCGCTACCTCGACACCTTCCACCCCGCCATCGTGGCGGTGACCGGCCCCGTGGCAACCATCGACGGCCTCGCCGCCGCCTACGCGGCGCCGATCCGGCGCCATGACGGCACCGTCGACCATCCGAGCGACCTCTTCCTCGTCGGGCCCGCGGGCGACCTTCTCGGGCGGCTGCCCTACACGGTGGCGCCCGAGGCGCTGGCCGCGGCGCTCCGGGCGGCCCTCGCCCGCTGACGTCCTGCCGCACTGCACAGTCGTTCTTCGCATTGCACCAACAAATGCGGCGATCACGAGCCCGAAACGCGGAACGTGTGCTGCACGAATTGGGTTGACGCGACCGACCGCTCGGCTACTCATATAGAAAACCATAAGAACAAAGAGCGTTTTGACCGGAGGAATGATGGCTCAGGGAGGACAGCGCGCGCATGGTCTCGACCGGCGCAGCGTGGTGGTGGGCGCGGTCGCCTGCTGTGCGGCGGCGGGCACCGCCTGGGCGGGGCCGGAGGACATGCTGCCGCAGAAGGGCGACCGGCTGGTGCTCGGCGACGGCGCGAAGGCGGGCCAGCCCGTCACCCTCGACGGCCTGCCGGTCGGCGGCGAGCTCGTCGAGGCGGTGGCGGTCGATCCGCAGGGGGTCAAGCGCGAGGGCTCGCGCTTCAGCAAGATCATCCTGGTACGGGTCGCGCCCGATCAGATCCCCGAGGATCAGCGCGCCCACACCGTCGACGGCGTCGTGGCGGTCTCGGGCGTCTGCACCCATCAGGGCTGCACCATCACGGGCTGGAACCACGACAGCCGGCGCCTGAGCTGCTTCTGCCACCATTCCGAGTTCCTGCCCGCCGAGGGCGGGCGGGTCGCCAAGGGGCCGGCGCGCAAGCGCCTGCCGGTTCTGCCTCTCGCCAGGGGCGAGGGCGGCACCCTGATGGTCGCCGGCGCCTTCATCGGGAAGCCGGGCCCCGGCCCTGCCTGAGCGGGCCTCCTGCGGCGCGCTCCGCGCGCCGTCCATCCAAGGTGCGGCGGCGCGTCCGCGTGCCGCCGATCACCGAGACCCGCGCATCAACGACGCGGGCCCGGACAAGAGCCACACCAGGGTCTGAGGAAATGCCGGGCCGGCCCGCGGCCGCCCCTTCGGTCAGGAGAGCAGCATGTCACGTCTCGTCGGAGCCAGGGGCTGGCTCGCCGCGGTCGCGCCCAGCGCCGTGGCCCTCGCGCTCGCCGGTGCGCCGGTGCAAGCCGGTCCGGTCGACTACAAGCCGGTCACCGACCAGCGCCTCGCGAATCCCGAGCCCGAGAACTGGCTGCAGTACCGCGGCAACTACCAGAGCTGGGGGTACTCCCCGCTCGACCAGATCACCGCCAAGAACGTCACCAAGCTCGTTCCGGCCTGGAGCCTGTCGACGGGCGTCAGCGAGGGCCACCAGGCTCCGCCGATCGTCAACAACGGCGTGATGTTCGTGACGACCCCGCAGGCGCAGGTGATGGCGATCAACGCCCGCACCGGCGAGATCCTGTGGCGCTACCAGAAGGAGCTGCCGCCGGAGCTGTCCCAGCTCCACCCGACCAACCGCGGCGTCGGCCTCTACGGCGACAGCGTCTACATGACGACCACCGATTCCTGCGTCGTCGCGCTCGGCGCCACGACCGGCAAGGTGAAGTGGGAGAAGTGCGTCGCCCCCTGGCAGGACGGCTACTACATGACGCTCTCGCCGCTGGTGGCGAAGGGCAAGGTCGTGGTCGGCGTCTCCGGCGGCGAGTACGGCGTGCGCGGCTTCATCACGGCGCTCGACGCCGAGACCGGCAACGAGGCCTGGAAGACCTACACGGTGGCGGGCCCCGGCGATCCGGCGGCCGATACCTGGAAGGGCGACAGCTGGAAGACCGGCGGCGGCTCGGTCTGGATCCAGGGCAGCTACGATCCTGCGGCGAACCTGGCTTACTTCGGCACCGGCAACGGCGGCCCCTGGACGCCTGACGCGCGGCCGGGCGACAACCTCTACACCTCGTCGGTCGTCGCCCTCGACCTCGACACCGGCAAGATCAAGGGCCACCATCAGTACCACTGGAACGACGGCTGGGACTGGGACGAGGTGTCGGCCCCCGTGCTGATCGACATCGAGCGGGACGGCAAGAAGATCCCCGCCGCGATCCACGCCGGCCGCAACGGCTATCTCTGGACGCTGGAGCGCAGCAAGGACGGGCCCCTGAGCTTCGTCGACGGCAAGCCGTTCGTGTACCAGAACGTCTTCGCCTCCCTCGACCCGAAGACCGGGCGGCCGACCTACGATCAGGCCAAGATCCCGGGCATCAACAAGCGCGCCGCGTTCTGCCCCGGCCTGTGGGGCGGAAAGGACTGGCCGCCGGAGGCCTACAACCCGAAGACCGGGCTGTTCTACATCCCCTCCAACGACAACCTGTGCTCGGAGCTGGCCGGCGCCCAGGCCGGCACGCGCAAGCCCGGCGAGCTCTATATCGGCATTCCGATCGACGAGGTGCTGAACTCGCTGCGCCTGCGCGACGGCGTCGACAAGTCGAAGCCCTTCGCCATCGGGGCAATCCAGGCCTGGGATCCGAAGACCGGCAAGAAGGCCTGGCAGCACGACTTCCAGGATTCGGCCAACTGGGGGCCGCTGCTGACCACCGGCAGCGGGCTGATCTTCGCCGGCGGCACCAGCGACCGGAAGTTCCGGGCCCTCGACGGCACCACCGGCAAGGTGCTGTGGGAGACCCGGCTCAATTCCGGCGTCACCGGCGTGCCGTCGAGCTACATGATCGACGGGATCCAGTACATCGCGGTCCAGGCCGGCTGGGGCGTCGATGCCGAGCGCATGCTGAGCGGCATCAACGCCCTGATCCCCGAGGAGCGCCGGGTCAGCGTCCTGCCGCAGGGCGGGGTGATCTGGGTGTTCCGGGTCATGGGCGAGGAGGCGGCCGCCAAGTGAGGGGCTGTCACGTGAAGCCGGGGCCGCGCCTCGCCGCCCTGGCCCTCGCCGCCCTCCTCGCGGGGGCGGCGGGACCGGCCGGCGCGCAACCCGCGCCGGAAGCGGGAGCCGCCGGGTCCGGCCCGGCCGCCCCCCTCCCCGCCCGGCCCGACGACCTCGTGGCCTACGTCACGGCCGCCTTGCGGGACCACGACCTCCCGGCCTTCGAGCGCCTGGTGAACTGGTCCGGCATGCGGGCGCAGCGGCGGCGGCTGACCCTCTACCAGATCCGCTCCGGCTTCGGCCGGCCGATCAAGCGGGCCGCCCTCGAGCCGATGCCGGAGGACGGCCTCGCGGAGGCCACGGCGCGGGGCACGCTCAAGGCCAACATGCCGGTGACGGAGCGGCTGCGGGTGGTGTTCGACGAGCCGCCGGTGGAGGGCGACGCCGCGCCGACCAGCATCTTCCTGATCGGGCGGGAGAACGGCACCTACCGCATCGCCCTCCTGGTCCCGACCGGGCCGCCCCGCGGCAAGTAGCGGGGCGGACAGCGCTTGACCGCGGGCCTCCGGGCGGCGCAAGCGTTGGGAAATATAGTGCCATACCGGAGGAACCACCGATGGACTTCACGCTCTCCCCGCGCATCGAGGAGTATCGCGCCCGCATCGCGGCCTTCGTCGAGAGCGAGATCCTGCCCGTCGAGGCCGACCGCAGCACCTGGGACGAGCACGAGAACATCGGACCCGAGGCCCTGGCCGCACTCCGCGCCAAGGCGAAGGCGGCGGGCCTGTGGTGCCTGCAGCTCAAGCCCGAGACCGGCGGCCAGGGCCTCGGCAAGGTCGGGATGGCGGCCTGCTACACGGAGATGAACCGCTCGATCTTCGGGCCGGTGGTGTTCAACTCCGCCGCTCCCGACGACGGCAACATGATGGTGCTGGAGGCGCTGGGCACGCCGGAGCAGAAGGCGCGCTGGCTCGAGCCCATCGTCTCGGGCGCCGTGCGCTCGGCCTTCGCGATGACCGAGCCGCATCCCGGCGGCGGCTCCGACCCGTCGATGATCCGCACCCGGGCCGAGCGCCAGCCGGACGGCTCCTGGCGGATCACCGGGCGCAAGTGGTACATCACCGGCGCCGAGGACGCGGCCCACTTCATCCTGATCGCCCGCACCTCGGACGATCCGCGCTACGGGCTCACCGCCTTCCTGTTCCACCGCGACCAGCCGGGCTGGGAGATCGTCCGCCGCATCCCGATCATGGGCCCGGAGGAGCATGGCGGCCATTGCGAACTCGCCTTCGACGGGCTGACCATCAAGCCCGAGGACGTGCTCGGCGGCGAGGGCAAGGGCCTGAAGGTGACGCAGGTCCGCCTCGGCCCCGCCCGCCTCACCCACTGCATGCGCTGGCTCGGCCTCGCCGGCCGCTGCGTCGAGATCGCCCAGGAATACGCCGCTACCCGCGAGGGCTTCGGCGTGCGGCTGGCCGACCGCGAGAGCGTGCAGCTGATGCTCGGCGGGCTGGCGATGGACATCGAGATCGGCCGGCTGCTGGTGATGCGCGCCGCCTGGGAGCTGGACCAGGGCCGGTTCGCCCGCAAGGAGGTCTCGATGGCCAAGGTCCACGTCGCCAACACCCTGCACCGCGCGGCCGATATCGGCATCCAGATCAACGGCGCCCGCGGCTACTCCAAGGACACGGTGCTGGAGTGGATCTACCGCTACGCCCGCCAAGCCCGCCTCGTCGACGGGGCCGACGAGGTCCACCGCATGGTGCTGAACCGCCACCTCGAATCGGAAGGCCGCGGCTTCTTCGCCTGGCCGACGGCGGAAGCCTGAGCGAAAACACCCGGGCGGGAACCTGCTAAGGTTTCCGCCCCGCGACCTGTTCGAGTTCCCGATGCCTGCTCTTCACCCCGACGTCCAGGCCCTGCTGGCGATGCTGCGCGCCGCCAACGCGCAGCCCCTCGAGGCGCTGCCGCCCGAGGCGGCGCGGCGCAGCTACTCGGCCGGGCGCCGGGCGCTGCAGCCGCCGCCGGACCCCGTCGCCCAGGTGCGCGACCTCGCGGCGCCCTCCCCCGCCGGGCCGGTGCCCCTGCGGCTCTACCGCGGCGAGGGCACCGCGCCGGACGTGGCCCTGCCCTGTCTCCTCTACCTGCACGGCGGCGGCTGGGTGCTGGGCAACATCGAGTCGCACGACTGGATCTGCCGGCGCCTCGCCAACCTGGCGCAGGCCTGCGTGATCGCGGTCGATTACCGCCTCGCCCCCGAGCATCCCTTCCCGGCCGCCGTCGAGGACGCGGCCGCGGCGCTGACCTTCGTGGCCGAGCGGGCGGAGGGGCTCGGGGTCGATCCGGCCCGCCTCGCGGTCGGCGGCGACAGCGCCGGCGGCAACCTCGCGGCGGTGCTGGCGCTCATGGGCCGCGACGGCACCCTGCCGCGGACGACGATGCAGGTGCTGCTCTACCCCTCCCTCGACCTCGGCCTGACGAGCGAAGGGTTCGAGCGCATCACCGAGGGCCAGCCCCTCACCGCCGGAACGATGCGCTACTTCGTCGACCACTACGCGCCCGACGCCCGCGACCGCAGCGACTGGCGCGCCTCGCCCGCCCGCGCCGCGAGCCTCGCCGGCACGGCGCCCGCCCTGGTGCTGACCTGCGGTCACGATCCGCTCTGCGAGGAGGCTCGGGCCTACGCCCACCGCCTCGAGCGCGAGGGCGTGCCGGTGACCGCCCTGCACCTCTCCGACCAGACGCACGGCATCCTGACGATGAGCCGCCTGGTGCGGAGTTCCGCGACGGTGCTCGCCTTCGTGGCGGAGGCCTTGCGGGAGCGCTGGAGCCTCGGCGGCCCGGAGGGCGGGCGCTGACGGAGCGCTTCCCCGGGGTCCCTCGCGGAGGTCAGATGACGGGTCGCGCGCGTCGTCCCTCCCCGCCCGGCGGCGGCGGGTCGGCGCACGATCTCACGAAACGTGATCTGATCGGTCGCGGACCGCCGGAGGTGACACCGTCGCTGCGGGCTCCAGCGTGCCGCGATAGGCGACGATCAGTCCGACGAGCGGCGCGCGAATGGTGACGTCGAAGGCGAAGCGTCCGTCGATCTCGGTCTCGAAGCTCTCGCCCGCCGGCAGCAGGGATTGCGGCATCGGAAGCCCGAGGATCGACCATCGCCTGGGAACGAACAGGAGCCGCTTTCCGTCACGGACGAGGGCGATCGAGAAGGTCGCGATGCCGAACCGCTCGGTCAGCAGGTAGCGGTCCCGTCCCGTTCCGGCCGCCTGGAACGACGCGAACGTCTTCCCGCCGATGGTCCTCGTCCACCTCTCGCCCCCGTGCTCCGGCGTGAACGTGACCGTGGCGGGCACGCTCCGGGCCGCATCCGGGAAGCCGACCAGCGCGCAGAGGAGGCGGGCGACGCGCCCGGTTCCCCGCCGTACGGTCGCCGAACCCGTCCAGCGCCGGATGCCGGATCCCTCGTGAAGGGCGCGGACCGGGGCGGGCAGCGCATCGAAGGCCGGCCCGAGAACCTGGCGATAGATTGTGCCGCCGTCGTCGTCCCTGAAGCCGAAGACGATCGCGCGGCGTGCGAACAACGCCTGGTAATCGTCCAGGTCGAGGGCGCGGACCGCGGACCGGGCACCAGGTGCGGGCCGTTCGCCGCGCAGCGTCTTCCGGATCAGCGCCTCGATCGCCATCGACGGGATCAGCGGGCCGTCGTCTCCCTCGGCCAGGAGATGCCAGCTGCGGACGACGTCGCGCCCCCCGGAGCATCCGCGCACGGACACGATCATGCCGCCGCGATGCTCGCCGAACCGCAACCGGTTCAGCACCGCGTGGAACAGCGTCGAGAACGGCGTCAGGGCCGGCAGCCCGAACCGCGCCCTCGCCTTGGCCAGGAGGTTGAGCACCCGATGCAGGGATTCGGGCACCGGCCCGGCCCCCATCCAGATGTCGGTCATCGCGGGATGCTCGGGCGGAAGGACCTGCAGGTCCGGCACGTCGACGAGGGAGAAGCGCAGGTTCCGCAGGGGCAGATGCCCCGGCACCGCGACCGTGAACCGGCGGCTCTCCGTCAGGCCCAGGGCATCGACCGTCCGGCCGCCGCGCAGCAGCTTCACGGGACCGCCGACATAGCCCACCACGGCGCGCATGACGTTGAGGCCGATCCCGGCATAGGGCGAGGGCGCGATGCCGCCCTCGACGGCCCGGATCTCCATGGTCGCGGCCATCGCGCGCAGGACGGCGGCGGTCAGCACGGGAAAGCTGCTGACGCCGGAGAGGACCACGACGCCAGCCTCCCTCGCCCGCTCGTCGAACCGGGACACGCCGAAGACGAAGTCCGCCGCGTCGGCGAAGTCGAGGTAGTCGACGCCTGCCGCGATGCAAGCCTCGATCACGTGGTACGGGTCGGAGCCGTAATCCTGGAACGGACCCGACGCATCGACCACCAGATCCGGCCGTCGGGCGCGCAACGCCTCCGCGATGTCCGCCCGGTCAAGAGCCAGCGGCTCGACCCGCGTCACCCCGTGATGCGACGCGCAGAAGGCCCGCGCCCGGTCGAGGCTGCGACCGCAGATGACGAGTTCGAGGTCGTGAACGTCCTGCAGGAGCCGGACGAGCCTCCCGCCGAAGACCCCGTACCCGCCCAGGACCAGAACTCTCATCGGGGGCCGTCCGCGCTGATAGGGATCAGGGCCGGTCCCTCACAGGATGCGGTCCCGGTAGCGATCGGGAGCCACCCAGCACGTGTCCCGCCGGCCGAACAGGCGATAGCGGTTGCGCGCAATGAAGCGGTAGAGGGGATCGCGCAAGGCGGCCGGCACGATCCGAAGAACCCGGGCGAGCCGCCAGGGGAAGCCGAGACTCTCGTAGATGCTGAGGACGGCGTCGCTGTCCCGGCGCATGCGGTCGCCCTCCACCACGAGCAGGCTCGCCGGATCGTCCGGATCCATGCCGTGTCGTCTGGAGAGGGACTGGCCGACGTCGCTCTGCATGGATGCGAGGCGAAACCTCGCCTCGCGATCTCTTTCCAGAACGAACCGGGCGTTCGCCGAACACAGCACGCATTCGGCATCGAACAGGATGATCGGACCGGCGGACGCCGCGCGGGGTGTCGTCGTCATGCGAGGATCGTAGGCGACATTCCCGGCTTGGGAGAAGCGCGCGTCGATGTCGGTCGACGCAGGCGGCCCTGCTGCCGCCCTCGGCACTCCTTCGCGGGGTGGGGCTGACCGGCTTGGACCCGCTCGCCCGGCGCCCCGCGCGGCTCAGTCCCCCTTGCGGGGTCCGCGCTTCGCGGCGGGCTTCCGCCGGGGCTTCGCGGCCGGCTCGGGCGCCGGCTCGGGCTCGGGCTCGCGGAGGACCGGCTCCGGGCCCCGGGCCTCGCGGGTGATCATCTCCACCATGCTCTGCGGCAAGCGGACGAAGTGGCCCGTGCCGTGGCCCGACCGGTCGAGGATCTCGGCGAAGACCGGCTTGTGCGGCTCGTGCCCGGCCTCGCCCAACGCGCAGGGACGGCGCGGCAGGGCGCTGAGCTTCGCGGCGAGTTCCTTCGGCACCAGTGCGTTCACGCATCACCCTCCCGTCGGCCGGACAGGTCGGAGATGTAGGGCCGTCAAGGTTAACGATCGGCTGCCGCCGGTCTTGCCGGGGCGTGCGCCTCCGGGACGTGGCGGGGGACGAGGCCGGAGCCCGTCGAGACCTGCGCGCCCGTGAACGCACGGTAAGAGCGGCGCAGCAGGTCGCCGTCGAGGTCGTGGCCGATCAGCACCAGACGGGTGCGGGCGAGGCCGTCGGGCCAGGCGGGCAGGTGGCGCGGCGGGTGCACCAGGTGCTGCACGCCCTGGATCACCACCGGCGTCGCGGCCCCCTCGACCGCCACCAGGCCCTTGAGGCGCAGGATCCGCGCCCCGTGCCGGTTGAGCAGCATCCCGAGCCAGAGCCCGAACCGGGTCCAGTCCACCGGCCCGCTCTCGATCAGCACCGCGCCTACCGGGCCGTGGGGCGCCTCCGGCACCGCGGCGCAGAGCCAACGCCCGGCGCGCTCGCCCGACGGGTCGTCGGTGAGGAGGGCGGCCTCCGGCATGTCCGCGAGGGTCAGGTCCGTGACCGGCGCGACCGGGTTGAGGGCGGCGAGCCGCGCCCGCAGGGACGCGGCGGCGTCCGGGGTCGCAAGGTCGGTCTTCGACAGGATCAGGCGGTCGGCGCAGGCCACCTGCCGCACGGCCTCCTCGTGGGCGTCGAGGGTGCGGTCGCCGTTCACCGCGTCGACCACCGTGACGATGGCGGCCGTCGTGAAGGCGTGGCGCAAGACCGGGTCGGCCACCAGGGTGGCGACGGCCGGCCCCGGATCGGCGAGGCCCGTGGTCTCAATCACCACCCGGCGAAACGGTGGCACCAGGCCGCGCCGCCGGCGGTCGTGCAGGTCGATGAGCGCCGCCTTCAGGTCGCCGCGGATGCTGCAGCAGACGCAGCCGCCGCGCAGGAGCGCCACCTCGCCCTGCAGCGGCTCGACCAGCAGGTGATCGAGCCCGACCTCGCCGAACTCGTTGATCAGCACCGCCGTGTCGCGCAGGGCGGGCCAGCGGAGGAGCCGGGCGAGCAGGGTGGTCTTGCCGGCGCCGAGGAAGCCGGTGAGCAGGGTGACGGGGGTCGGCCCGCTCATCCCCGCGCCTCCAGGGCGGCGATCACCGCCGGATCGAGGGGGTCGCAGGCGCGCCCGGCCAGGCGCTCCGCCGCCGGCCACAGGGTGCCGAGATGGTCGACCATCGCGGTCCGCCCGGTGCGGCCCGAGAGCGTGTAGCGGTCGGCCCACGCGGCGAGGCGCAGGCCGTAGAGTCCGAGCACCCGGTTGGCGGCGTCCGCCCGGGCCCGCCGCTCCGCCTGGGGCGTGCCGCTCCGCACGCCGTCGCTCCAGTGATCCGGCGCCCCGAACGCCCCGCAGAGGCCGCACATCGGGGCGTTCAGGAATCCGGCCGCGCCGTGCCCTCGAACGGGAAGCGGCGGGCGAAATCCTCCGCGATCGTCTCCATGGTCACGAAGCGTACGCCGTCATGGGCCTTGAAGTGCTGGAACAGGCGCTCGTGCATCTGCAGCACGTGCGGCTTGCCCGAGACGTCCGGGTGGATGGTGATCGGGAACACGGCGTAATCGTAATTGGCGTAGACCCAGTCGAACTGGTCGCGCCACATCTGCTCGATGTCGCGCGGGTTGACGAAGCCGTGGCTGTTGGGCGCCGCCTTGACGAACATCATCGGCGGCAGGTCGTCGAGGGTCCAGGAGGCGGGGATCTCGATCAGCCGGGTCTCGGTGCCGTGCTCGAACGGCCGCATCCAGGTCGAGGGGTGCTGGGCGTAGTCGATCTTGGTCCAGGATTCCCCCACCCGGACGTAATAGGGGTGGTGATCGTTGTGCATCAGCGAATGGTCGTAGCGGATGCCCTTCTTCTGCAGCAGCTCGTTGGTCTTCGGCCCGAACTCCCACCAGGGCGCGACGTAGCCCCGGGGCGGCTTGCCGGCGAGGTCGGCGATGAGCCCGACGCACTTGTCGAAGATCGCCTCCTCCTGCTCGGGCGTCATCGCGATCGGATTCTCGTGGCTGTAGCCGTGCATCCCGATCTCGTGGCCGGCGGCGGCCACGGCCTTCATCCCGTCGGGAAAGGTCTCGATCGAGTGGCCGGGGATGAACCACGTCGTCTCGATGCCCCATCGCGAAAACATCCGCAGCAGCCGCGGCGCCCCGACCTTGCCGGCGAACACGCCCCGGGAGATGTCGCACGGGCTGTCCTCGCCGCCGTAGGATCCGAGCCAGCCCGCCACCGCGTCGACGTCGACGCCGTAGGACACGAAGATCTCTTTCGCCACGACCGGCCTCCCCGCCTGCCCCGCCCAGCATCTGACAACCGGGTGAGCCCCGGGGTCAAGCCGGGACGCCCCTCGCATGCCCCGCGTTGCTCTGAACCCCACGAAACCGGTTGACCGCGCTCCGCCAATTCCCTAGAGCGTTGGCCAGCCGGAGACGTGGCCGAGCGGCTGAAGGCACTCGTTTGCTAAATGAGCAAGCCCCGAAAGGGGCTTCGAGGGTTCGAATCCCTCCGTCTCCGCCATCCCTGCGTTGCTCTGAACTAAGTCGAGCGACTGCACGATCCTCCGAAATATCGATGTCGACGTTTCATGCGGCATGATCCGTCGCTTGGTCCGAGCATGATCCGATTTGTTCCGGCCTGAAGCAGCAGGTCCGCGGAAGGGACTGGTCGTCTCTTTTCCCAGTCGGGCCTCCCCCACAGTCTGGCATGTCCAGGCGCGAGCCGTATCTGACCTGCCTCGTCCGCAGCGAGGAGATCTCTTGAGTGACCGCGAGGCCTTCGGGTGCGGCAGGGAGCTCGCACCTGCCGCGGAGACCGGCAGGACCGGATCAAGCCGGGGCCGGGCTCGTCGAGAGCCCGGGCGAGATGAGGATTGCGATCAGCTCACGGCGGTGTAGGCGCCGGCATTGCCGAGGTTGAGCAGCGACTGCACCTGGCCGTTCTGCACCCCCCAGGCCACTACCGACGCGCCCTGCTGAAACAGAACGTCCGCCGTGCCGTCGCCGGTGTAGTCGCCCACCCCCGACACCGCGTAGCCGCCCGCGTTGCCCAGGCCGCTGGCGCTCTGCACCTGACTGTTGCTGCCCATGATCCACTCAACCACGGAGGCACCGTTCTGGAACACGAGGTCGGCCCGGCCGTCGCCGTTCAGGTCGCCGACGCCTTCCACCCGGTAGCTGCCCGCATTGCCGAGATTGGCCACGCTCTGCACTTGGCCGTTGCCCATGATCCAGGCCGCCACCGCGGCGCCGTCCTGGAACACGATGTCATCGGTGCCGTCGCCGTTGAGGTCGCCCGTGCCAACCACCTGGTAGCCACCAGCACTGCCGAGCCCGGTCGAAGATTGCACCTGCCCGTTCTGCATCCGCCAGGCGACGACCGAGCTGCCCTGCTGGAAGAGCACGTCCGAGGTGCCGTCGCCGTTGAGGTCGCCCGTGCCGACCACCTGGTAGCCACCAGCACTGCCGAGGCTAGTCGCGGCCTGCACCTGCCCGTTCTGCATCCGCCAGGCGACGACCGAAGCGCCCTGCTGGAACAGGACGTCCGAGGTGCCGTCGCCGGTGACGTCGCCCGTGCCGACCACCTGGTAGCTGCCGGCATTGCCGAGGCCGGTCGCAGCCTGGACCTGCCCGTTCTGCGCCTGCCAGGAGACGATCGAGCCGCCCTGCTGGAAAAGCAGGTCGGACGTGCCGTCCCCGTTCACGTCGCTGAGTGCCGTCTGATAGAGTGCCACGCGCATCCCGAGATCCTGCATGATCGCGAGATCGAGCGTCGAGATGTCGTACCGCGTGGCATACCTGAACACGATGCCGTTCATCAAATCCTGACCGCCGCGCTCGGTCTCGCTGTTGAACAGATGGTTGTATTGCTGGCCGTTGCTCAGCGACGTGACCGGGACCGGGCCGCCGAAGTTGGCGACCGCGTGAGTTCCGACGAACGACGCGGTGTGGTCGCCGTTGACGACCACGAGGCGGTCCCACGTGGACTCGTAGTTGGGCAGGGATCCATCGGTGGGACTGCGCCATCCCTGCATCCCGAGGGCGTGGCCGATCTCGTGCATGAACACGCTGAGGCCGTCGGTCATGTTGGCCGGCGCGACGCTGTTCGCATCCAGCCACAGCGTCGACAGATAGTTCGGATCCACGGTGATGATGACGTCCGGAGCGGCTCCGTTCGGGTCGCGGCCGCTGCGCAACTCCGAGATCGTGCCGTTCTCGTAGACGAGCCGCGATCCATCCATGCCCACATAGGTCGATGTGGCGGCGCCGCCATTGGCGCGGCCCACCGATGTTGTCGCGACGTTGACCTGGATGTCGAGCGTGCCGCCCCCGCGGATCCATCTCGACCATTGCGCCGCCGCGGCGGTCACGACAGCGCCCAGTGCACCGGCCTTCGGCGAATTCGTGGGATCGTTCACGGACACAGTGTATTGAAACGCCATCTTCCCCTCCCCGGCGCGATCGCCTCGTCAGCCTTCGCGTGCCGACCTGCCCTCGATTTGGAGAGCGCGCCCGAAGCCTTGGCAAGTCGCCGAAGAAGAGGTGTCACTCCAATTCGAAGCTGTGTTGCGGGCGCCCCACGGGAGTATTCGATTGCTCGCGGCGCGTCGCCGGTGCCAGGCTGTGCCTGCGGGCCTCGCCGCGAGGAACGATGGTCAGCGCTTCCTGAGCACCGTGATGCAGTCGTTGTCAGGCTCGCCCCACGAGAAGATCCACTGCTCCACGACATCGAAGCCATTGCGCATCGCGACGTGCTTGAAGATCCCGGCCGTCATGTAATTCCGCATGTGTGGGTTCGTGGTAAAATCACCGCCCGGGTTGGCAGAATAATTTGAATGATGAATCAGGGCATACGACTCGGATTTGAGAATGCGCTGAAATTCCGGCAGGTAAGCGATGGCGATTTCGAGGTCGAAATGGACCATGGCATCGAACGAATACAGGAAGGTGTAGCGACCATCCGGCAACGGAGACAGGTCGAAGCCATTGTTCTGAACGGCTGTGACGTTCTCTTGCTGCAAATTCTCGCGAAGATGAGCGATGCAATCCTGGTTGACATCCACCATGGTGACGTGGCGTGCGCCGGTCTCCAGGAGCTTGCGGGTGTTGCGGCCGTAGCCGGCGGCGAAGTCGACCACCTCGGTGAGGTCGAATGGATAGCGGTCGAAGAACGGCTTCAACATCTGCTGCCACTGAGCATCCATGTGCTCGGCCGCGACGCCGTGGTAGCGCTCGCCGACTTCGGCACCCCAATGGAAGGCCTCCGCCGAGACGACTGCTTCAAGGCGGGAGTTCTGTACCTTGGTCATCGCGTGCCTCCTGCACGATCACGCCCCGGGGGCTCCGACGACGTCTGGTAGAGCATTCGATCCATGAGGCAAAGCGCCGGCCAGTTCCCACTCCGGCAGGAGACGGCCCCGCTGCCACGAGCGATGATCCGGGCACGATGCGAGAGGGTTCGCGGAGATCCTTTGTGACAGGAGAATCGTGACTGCGGTGCCCCTGCATCCCGACTGAGCTTGGCCTAAGGAAATCACAACGTCGGCCGCACGCGCCGCGTCGGAGTTGCAGGACAGCCATCGACCGCCGGGCTCGCCCCGCAATGGAGCCGGGGCGGACCGCGATTGCCAGCAGCTTGCATTTGACCGCGTTTACTGAAAATGGGTGGTCTGCGAGCCGCCATCCAGCATGCAGAGGTCTCGACAGGATGCGACCCGGGCTGCACCTTTCGCAGGGCCGTCCGGCCCTGGAACTCGATTGCGCCCGCCCCCGGTATCCGGACGCGGGATCCGCAACCGTTCGCCGCTGCCGGCACGGATCGGCGCAAGCTGGCGCGCGACGCCCCAGGCCTTTGATTGTATCGCACTTTCTGCCACGAACCGGGATCCGCTTCGTCGGAGATGGCCCTGGCTTCTTCCCTATCGAACAGGTTGACGGACATGGAACGGTATCAGGTCTTGCAGGGATTGCTCGCTCTGTTCGAGGCTCCGGCCTACCTTGAGGTCGGCGTCGACAAGGGCGAGACCTTCCATGGCCTGCGTGCCGGCTCGAAGATCGCGGTCGATCCGACCTTTTCGTTCGACGTGGATGCGGCAAGGCAGCAGGCCGACAACCAGAACTGTCGCTATTTCAACGTGACGAGCGATCAATTCTTCCAAACGGAAGCTCCGGTGCACCGTTTCGACGTAATCTACATCGACGGGCTGCACACCTTCGAGCAGACGCTGCGCGATTTCCTCAACGCCACGGTCGCGTTGAAACCAGGGGGCGTGGTCGTCATCGACGACGTCATCCCAGCCTCCTACGCGGCATCCCTTCCGGACCTCGATCTCAGCCGCCGATTCTGGCAGGCGACGTCGAATCCCGACGGGTCATGGATGGGCGACGTCTACAAGCTCGTCTTCTTCATTCACCACTTCATGCCCTCGTACAGCTACGCGACGATCGTGGAGAACCACGGGCAGACCGTCGTCTGGCAGGCGCCCCGCGCTCTGCCGGGTCCGGTGTTCAAGGACGTCGAGGCCATTGCCCGCGCGACCTACGTCGACGTCGTCATGAACATGCCGCTCTTCAACCTCTCGCACTACTCGGACATTGTCTCGCGGCTGCGGGAGCGCTGACGCCCGCGGCCGCTCGGCACCAAGGCGACGTGACATCCGGTCGAAAATCGCGAAAAGTTGGCTCATCGCATGCAACGGCAAATCCACGAGGGCGTGTCCTGCGCCCCACGAGACCTGTACACACGCGAGGAATGGCACGATCCCCACATCACGTTCGAGCGCATCCGCGAGGTGTCTGACCCTGCCAGGTCGGAGTTCGGGATCCTGCAGCCGGTCTTCGCCCGGCACGCGGTCGCCCGGCCGATGCCCGCGAGCGTCGCCGGGCCCTCGCCCGCCGACATCGACGTCCTGCTGAGCCATTACGCGGACATCAACAGCCGCTACGCGAGTTCGAGCCCCTCCTCCTTGGTCCGCATCAGGGAGGCGGTGGTCTGGCGGAACATGATCTTCCTCCAGTCGGGCGACGATCTGATCCCCCTCTACGAGAACTTCCGGATCATCGACAGGCAGGAGAAGGGCGGAGACGTCGCCGACAAGCTGAGGAGCAGGACCAACATCCAGGAACTGGACAGCGGCGGAGCCGCCGTCATCTTCTACGGATCGGTGGGGTCATTCAACTACGGACACTGGCTCGTCGACGACTTCACGCGCTACGCCGCGCTCGAGCGCGTGGACCGGCCCCTGCTCTGCCTGTTCTCCCGGCTCAACGACGCGATCGACCGGGTCAGGCAGGAGGGCGTGACCCTGGCAGCCGGGTCGCGGGCCTGCGAGAGCCGCTTCGTCGATCCCGAAATCCCGGTCAGGGTGAAGGATCTCCTCTACGTCACGCCCTGCTCCGTGCACCCGTTCCTGAAGAACCCGGACGCCCTCGCTTACGTGCGGGATCTCGGGAGGCGGACAATCGCGAGCGCCACGCCGGGGCGGCGCCTCTTCGTCAACCGGGCGGACCATTGGCCACGCCGCCTCACCAACATCGCGGACCTGTCCCCGATCCTGAGCGAGCACGGCTTCGTCGAACTCGTGACGGACGGCCTGTCGCTGCGCGAGCAGATCGACGCCTTCGCGCAGGCCGAGATCGTCGCCGGGATCATGGGAGCGAGCATGACGAGCACGGTGTTCTGTCCACCGGGAACGCCGCTCCTCTACCTCGCGCCGAGCGGCTGGAACGAGCCGTTCTTCTGGGACCAGGCGGCGATGTGCGGCCAGCCCTACCACGTGATGTTCGGCACCCCGGACGAGAACGATCCTCACAGCCTCTACCAGAAGTCGTTTTCCGTCGATCCGCAGCACCTCTCTTCCGTGCTGCGCGCCCTCACGGCGGGGGCGCCTGCACCGCGGACGGGCCTGCTGGGAGCGTAGCGGCCCAGACAAGGGCGAGGCGCGAACGGATGCCGCCTTGCCGTTTTGGAAGCAATAAACAGAAGAAGTCCCGCAGAGGTTGAGCATGTTCCGGCATTGGAGTTCGGCGCGCAGGAGGGCCGCCGCCTTGCGTCGCGAGGGCGCGGAGATCGCGCGCAGCATCTATTTCGACGAGGCGTTCTACCGGATTGCTGCGAACATCGACGCTTCCGTCAACGCGGCCGAGCATTACTGCCGGGTCGGATGGAGAGCAGGCCTCAACCCGTCGCCCTACTTCGACACCCGCCACTATCGCGCCCGCTACCGCGACGTGTCGACCGCGGACACCAATCCGCTCATCCACTATCTCCGCCACGGCGCCGCCGAGAAGCGCCAGCCGAGCCCGAATTTTGACGTGCCGGCGTTCACCGCCTCGCATCCCGAGGCTGAGGAGCCTGGCGTAGACGCCGCCGCCGTCTGCCTGCGCCTCTACGGGGGCTATCCGAACAACCCGCTGTCCCGCGCCTTCACTGCTCCGCCGTCGCAGGCCGCGTGGCGGTCCGACCCGGCGGTCGTCGCGCAGTGCCGCGCGCTGTTCGACGAGGCCTTCTACGTCTCCTTGAACGAAGAGGCGAACTGGGACGCCTTCGATCCCTTCGAGCACTACATGGAGCACGGCTACGGCGAGAATCGCGACCCGGCGCCGGACTTCGACACGCACTTCTACCGCCGCCGCTACCTGCGGGAGGCGCAGGAGAACGATAACCCCCTGCTACACTACGTGAAGTTCGGGCGGGAAGCCGGCCACGCGACGTGCCCGCCCCACCACGTCGTCCTCGATGAGATCGAGGCCGGAGATGGCGGCGGGCTCTCGCTCTGCCTCCATATCCATTGCTACTACCCTGAGCTGTTCCCGGAATTCCTGCCTGGCCTGCGCCACCTGCCGCCGTCCGCGCACGTCGTCGTCACGGCAGTGACGGAGGCGGATGCGGTCTACGTGGCGAACCTGCTGCGACGCGAGACGCTCGGGCCGTCGCACGAGGTGCGCGTCGTCGCCAATATCGGACGCGATCTCAAGCCGTTCCTGGTGGATTGCGCCGACATCTGGTCGCGGTTCGACATCGTCGGCCATCTCCACACCAAGCTCAGCCCGCATATCGACTGGGGAACCGCGTGGCGGCGCTACCTCCTCGACAGCCTGCTGGGAGACGCCTCGCTCGTCGCGCGCGCCATGTCCGCCTTCGCGGCCGACGACCAGATCGGCGCGATCTACCCGACCAACTATTTCCGGATCAAGGAATTCACCGCGGTCGAGCAGAATGCGCGGGTCATCGACACGTTCCTGGAGGCGCACGGGCTGGCCCGGCGCCGCAGTGATCCGCAGGATTTCCCGGCCGGCTCGATGGCGTGGTACCGCACGAGCGCGCTCCGGCCCCTCGCGGCGATCCTGCGGGACGGGGACGCCTTCGAGGAGGAAGCGGGACGCATCGACGGCACCTTCGCGCACGCGCTGGAGCGGATCATCGGGCTGTTCATCGCCGCCAACGGATACCGGTCGCTGCGCTACGCGACGCGGACCCGCCACCGCCTGCCGCGCCTCCCGTCTCCGCCGCCGCGGGATCCCGGAGCGCCGATCGCGAAGCGCTGGCCGCGGGATACGCCGCTGGTCGCGCGCGAGGAGGCGGTCCCGCTCCGGCCGCGCTACCGCCGGCATGACCCGCGCAGCCTGAACATCCACTGGATCGTGCCGAGCTTCGGCGGCCCGGGCGCCGGCGGCCACATGACGATCTTCCGGATGGTCCGCTTCCTCGAGAGCTTCGGCCACCGGCAGACGATCTGGCTCCAGAACGCGGTGCACTTCAAGAACCAGGCGCACGCCAAGGCCCTGATCCGGGAGTGGTATCAGCCGATCGGCGACCGGGTGAACGTCCTCTTCCTGCACGACGACACGCGGCGGCTCTCGGGCGACGTGCTCATCGCCACGGATTGCTGGACCGCCTTCCCGGCCGCGACGGCGTCCTCGTTCCAGGAGCGCTTCTACTTCGTGCAGGATTACGAGCCGGCCTTCCACCCGGCCGGCGAGATCAAGGAGGTCGCCGAACTCACCTACGACCTCGGCTTCGCCTGCCTGTGCGCCGGGCGCTGGCTGCAGGGCCTGATGGAGGCGCGCGGAACCTGGGTGCGGGCCTGGGATCTCGCCGTCGACCACGACGTCTACTTCCCGCGTCCCGCGCCCCCTGCCCCGCCGCGGACGATCAAAATCGCCTTCTACGCGCGCGGCTACACGCCGAGGCGGGCCGTACGCCTCGGCATCGCGGCCCTGAACGAACTCGCCCGCCGCCTCCCCGGCATCGAGGTCCACCTGTTCGGTCAGGAGGACGTCAATGTCGAGGAGATCGAATTCCCTTACATCAATCACGGCATTCTCTCGAGCGAGGGCCTGAGCGACCTCTATCGCGGCGCCGATATCGGCCTCGTCTTCTCGGCCACGAACTACTCGCTGGTCCCGCTGGAGATGATGGCCTGCGGACTCCCCGTGGTGGAGCTCGACGTGCCGAGCACCCGCGCGGTGTTCTCGGGGGAGGAGGTCTCCCTCGCCCGGCCGAGGCCGTCGGAGATCGCGGCATGCATCGAGGCCCTCGCCCGGGATCCCGCGAAGCGGGCCGCCCAGGTGGCGGCCGGCCTGGCCTACGTGTCCGGTCTCTCCTGGGAGACGAGCGCGCGCCGGGTCGAGGCCGCCCTGCTGGAGCGCCTGGAGCAGGTCGGCAGCCGGCCGATCGATGCCGGAACGGTCCTCGGCCGCGCCCCCGCCCTCGTCACGCGGCGGAAGGCCTCCGTCATCATCCCGACCTACGACGCCGGCGAGGCGTTCGGTTCGGTCCTCGACGCGGTGACGCGCCAATCCTGCGACTTCGCCTACGACGTGCTGGTGGTCGACAGCGGCTCGCGGGACGGGACCTGCGACCTCGTCCGGCGCTACGCCGACCGCGGGGCGCGGCTCGAGACCATCGCCAACAGCGAGTTCCAGCATGGCCGGACGCGCAACCTCGCCATCGCGCGCACGGACGGCGAGTACGTGGCGGTTCTCACGCAGGATGCCCGTCCCAAGGACGAGAACTGGCTCGCGCGCCTCATCGGCGGCTTCGCGAAGGGTCCGCGGGTCGCAGGCGTGATCGGCCGCCACGAGGCCTATCCGGAGCACGATCCCTTCACGCGGCGCGACATGGCCGAGCATTTCGACCAGCTCGCGCTGATGTCCGCGGTGACCAGCCTCGACGTCGGCCTGCCGAGCTGGCTGTATCCGGGCAGCGTCCCGTGGTGGATGACCCTCATCTTCTACTCCGACAACAACTCCGCCATGGCGCGGGCGGTGTGGAAGGAGATCCCCTATCCGGAGGTGGAGTGGGGCGAGGACCAGGTCTGGGCCTTCGAAATGCTCAAGCTCGGCTTCGAGAAGGCCTATGTCGACGACGCCGTGGTGTATCACTCGCACGACTTCACGCCGGCGCGTCAGTTCGCGACCTCCGCCACCGAAGGGGCGTTCTGGGCCGAGCAGTTCGGGATCGCGCTGCACGAGGACCTGGTCGGCGCGATCACCGCGATGAAGCACCGCGACGAGAGCTACGCGCTGGCACAGGGCATCGGTCGGGACGTGCTCGCGCGACGCCTGGCGCTCAACAATGCGACGGTGCGGGGGCGCCAGGCCGGTACGCTCGCGAAGCCGGCCCGCGGATGATCCGCTGAGCGCGAGGCGGGGGAACCCGCCTCGCGGCGGCCGTCAGGCCACGGCGACGTAGTCGCCGGCATTGCCGAGGTTGAGCAGCGACTGCACCTGGCCGTTCTGCACCTGCCATCCCACCACGGACGGTCCTTGCTGGAACAGCACGTCCGCCGTGCGGTCGCCGTTGTAGTCGCCCACCCCCGACACCGTGTAGCCGCCCGCATCGCCGAGCGCGTTGGCGCTCTGCACCTGCCCGTTGCTGCCCATGATCCAGTCGACCACGGAGGCACCGTTCTGGAACACGAGGTCGGCCCGGCCGTCGCCGTTCAGGTCACCCACGCCCGCCACCTGGTAGGCTCCGGCATTGCCGAGGTCGGCGACGCTCTGCACCTGGCCATTGCCCATGATCCAGGCCACCACCGAGGCGCCCTGCTGGAACACGAGGTCGTCGGTGCCGTCGCCGTTGAGGTCGCCGGTGCCCACGACCTGGTAATCGCCGGCATTGCCGAGCCCGGTCGAGGATTGGACCTGGCCGTTCTGCATCTGCCAGGCGACGACCGAGGCGCCCTGCTGGAACAGCACGTCCGAGGTGCCGTCGCCGTTGATGTCGCCGGTGCCGACCACCTGGTAGCTGCCGGCATTGCCGAGCCCGTTCGACGCCTGCACCTGGCCGTTCTGCATCTGCCAGGCGACGACCGAAGCGCCCTGCTGGAACAGGACGTCGGAGGTGCCGTCACCGTTGAGGTCGCCCGTGCCGACGGCCCGGTAATCACCGGCATTGCCGAGCCCCGTGGACGATTGCACCTGGCCGTTCTGCACCTGCCAGGCCACCACCGAGGCGCCCTGCTGAAAGAGCGCGTCGGAGGTCTTGTCACCGTTCAGGTCGGTGCTCACGCGCGGGGCCGTCGTGCCGCCGAGGCTGACCGTCTGGTCCGTGAACGCGACGGATTCGAAGCCGGTCAGGGTGTCGGTGATGCCCGAGGCGGTCACGGTGGTGACGCCGTTCTGGGTGGTGATCGTCGCGTCGGCGCGCGCGATGGCGTAGAGCGCCGTGTCGGTCCCCTCCCCGCCGATGAGGGTGTTGGTGCCGAGCCCGCCCTGGATCGTGTCGTCACCGGCACCGCCGTCGAGGGTGTCGTCGCCGGCCCCGCCGGAGATCAGGTCGTTGCCGGCGCTCCCGGTCAGGCGGTCGCCGAAAGCCGAGCCGGTCACGGAGCGGATGTTCACCAGGGTGTCGTGACCGCCGAACCAGCCGTCGTCGCTCGTGACGCCGGCACCGAGATCGACGGTCACGCCCGACAGGCTGTTGGCGTAGGTCACCGTGACGTGGGCGTCGGTCGACGGAGCGCGCAAGACGTCGTTGCCGCCATATCCTTCGATCAGGCTGTAGGCTCCCCCTGCGAGGGTCGCACCGGTCAGGTCGTCGTCGCGCACCGAGCCCCGGACGGCCTCGATGTTGCGCAGGGTGTCCGTCCCGCCCCAGGGGTTCGTTGCGGTTCCGTTGACGCCGTCGCCCAGGTTGACGGTCGCGCCCTGGGCTGGCGGATTGAGCCCGGTGATGAACTGGTAGGCGAGGGTGTCGTAGCCGTCGCGCCCGTCGATGAGGTTCGTTCCGGGACCACCCGACAGCTGGTTGTTGCCGGGCGTGCCGTAGACCGTGTCGTCCCCGTTTCCGCCCTGGGCGTTGGCGACGTTCAGGATCGTCTCCGTGCCGGCCGCCTTGGTGAGCGAGCCCTGGTAGCCGCCGAAGCCGTCCGTCGTCGCCGTCGTGCCGAGATCGATGGTCACCGCGCCGTTGCCGAAGAAGGCGACGCGGTTGGCCCCGCCGCGGCCGTTGACCGTATGAAGCCCGCTATCGCCCCAGGAGAAGATGTCGCTCGCGGCGCTGCCGAGCAGCGTGTCGTTGAAGAACGACCCTCTGACGGAGACGACGTTGACGAGCGTGTCGTTGCCGTCGCCGGTGGCCGTCCCCGCGCTGAGATCGACCGCGACGGCGTTGTCGGCGCCGGTGTAATCGACGGTATTGGCAGTATTGTTCTGGCCGTTGAACGTGTCGTTGCCACCCTCGCCCCTGAACCTGTAGCCGAAGATGGAATAGGCCGCCGTCGTGCCGATGAACGTGTCGTTCGCGTCACTGCCGCGGATCTGAGAGATGTTCGACAGCGTGTCCGTGTAGTTGGCTCCGCCCGTCAGCGAGACCTTCGACACCGAGGCTCTCTGGCCGCCGAACAGACCGGAGACCGGGTCTCCAGCCGTTACGGTCACGCTTCTCACGCCGCCCTGAAAATCGATCGTGTCATAGGCGAGCGTGTTCGTCGTCGTCTGGCTGCCGACACCGTCATACGTGTCGTTGCCGAGGCTGCCGTCGAAGAAGTCCGACGCGTTGCTGCCCACGATCGTGTCGTCGAAGCCCGAACCGCGCACACGCACGACGTTCTTGAGCGTATCCGTCGTGCCATATCCGTCCTGGGCCGTGCCGAAGACGTCCGAACCGCTGGTGCTCGTCTGCAGGTTGACGTTGATCCCCGCCGGGCTGAACTGGTAGGCGGCGATATTGATGGTCAGTCCTTTGCCGTCGATCGTATCGTTGCCTGCCGCGCCGGTGAGTTGAATAGGGAACCGATAATTCGTCGACGTGTTCGTCGTGCCGATCAGGGTGTCGGCGGCGGTCGTCCCGGAGACGCCGCGTATCCCGGTGAAGGTATCGGTGCCGGTCGGCTTGGTCACGGTCCCGGTGTAGAGCGTCGGGCCGAAGGTCACGGTGATCGGGCCGGTGATACCGGCGTAACCATTGATCGGCCCGTAAAAGATAAAATCGCCGTTCGTCGTGCCGCCGCCACCCGCGATGGAATCGTTGCCCGCGCTGCCGAAGAAGTTGTCGTCCGCCGTCGTGCCGGTCAGCGTGTCGTTGCCGGGATTTCCGATATAATTGCCCATGCTGGTTACTCCCTCGCCGGGGTGATGGCAAAGATGCGGCGAACGCTAGCATTGCGCTTGCAGGCCTGTATCCCTCAATTAGGGTATAGATTCAAGTCGTTTTGAATAATATCGGTCCGAACGGCGCTTTATTGCGATGCAACAAGACAGGATTGTCTATACATGATTTAAGGAATAGGTTCTCATTTGGCTGTTTAAGTCATAAATGCCATAATAAATCTAACATAAATACATTTACATTCAGAAACAATGATGTTTTAATCCGCATAAACTGCGATTTGAAGCGTTTCCAAGGACATTCTGCCTCCACAACAACTTTTCGAATATCATCTCCTTGGAACAGTGCGTGCGGGACGTGGCACATCTTTCCCGCTTGCCCGTGCGATCGAACGATCGGCTCGTCCCTGTTCCCTTGAGACAGGTGTCGTATGATCGGGCCTCCCCCACCGTGGCGGAGCAGGTCGAGGACGTGAGCCGGCGTCCGTCGAATCTCCTCGGACAAGGGCTCGCCAGCCAGCGGACGCGGCACCACAGCTTCGAGACATGGCCTCGGACGCGACCTCACGCGGCCCCCAGCGCCGGCTATCGACCGTTCGTCGTGAGCAGGACCGGGTCCGCCGAAGGCCGCCTCATCGGGAGCGAGTACCGCGAAACGGTCGCGCTCGATGGCGAGCCGGCTGGCTGCCGAGAAGCCGTCAGCACTCGTGAGGCGCAGCCTCACGCAAGACGTCCGGGCCACCTGCACGGCCCGGGGGCAGTTCCTCAGATCAATAATCGCTGGCAGAGGTCAGGCTATGGCGGTGTAGGCGCCGGCATTGCCGAGGTTGAACAGCGACTGCACCTGGCCGTTCTGCACCTGCCATCCCACCACGGACGGTCCTTGCTGGAACAGCACGTCCGCCGTGCCGTCGCCGGTGTAGTCGCCCACCCCCGACACCGCGTAGCCGCCCGCGTTGCCCAGACCGCTGGCACTCTGCACCTGACTGTTGCTGCCCATGATCCACTCAACCACGGAGGCGCCATTCTGGAACACGAGGTCGGCCCGGCCGTCGCCGTTCAGGTCGCCGACGCCTTCCACCCGGTAGCTGCCCGCATTGCCGAGATTGGCCACGCTCTGCACTTGGCCGTTGCCCATGATCCAGGCCACCACCGAGGCGCCCTGCTGGAACACGAGGTCGTCGGTGCCGTCGCCGTTGAGGTCGCCCGTGCCCACGACCTGGTAGCTGCCGGCATTGCCGAGGCCGCTCGAGGATTGCACCTGCCCGTTCTGCATCCGCCAGGCGACGACCGAGCTGCCCTGCTGGAACAGCACGTCCGAGGTGCCATCGCCGTTGATGTCGCCGGTTCCCACGACCTGGTAGCTGCCGGCATTGCCGAGAGCAGTCGCGGCCTGCACTTGCCCGTTCTCCATCCGCCACGCGACCACCGAAGCGCCCTGCTGGAACAGGACGTCCGAGGTGCCGTCGCCGGTGACGTCGCCGGTGCCGACCACCTGGTAGCTGCCGGCGTTGCCGAGGCCGGTCGAAGATTGCACCTTCCCGCTCTGCATCCGCCAAGCCACCACAGAGGCGCCCTGCTGGAAGAGCACGTCCGAGGTCTTGTCGCCGTTGAGATCAGTCCGGACGCGGGAGACCGGCGCGCCGCCGAGGTTGACGGTCCCGTCCGTGAACCGGATCGACTCGAACCCCGTCAGGGTGTCGGTGATGCCCGAGGCGGTCACGGTGGTGACGCCGTTCTGGGTGGCGATCGTCGCGGCATTGCGCGCGATCGCGTACAGCGCCGTGTCGTTGCCGCCGCCGCCGACGAGGACATTCGTCCCGAGCCCGCCCTGGATCGTGTCGTCCCCGGACCCGCCGGTGAGCGTGTCGTTCCCGACGGTGCCGATGATGCGGTGTGGGTTGTCGTCACCGGTGAGCGACAGGCCCGATACGCCGATGCCGTCGATCTCCGTCACGGTGCCGGTAACGACGGCGGAGGCGGAGATGCGGAGCGTCGTCCCGTCGACGACGTCGATCTTCAGGTTCTGGGACGGGGCCAGCGTGGTCGTCACCGAGACCGGGCTCGCCAGCCCGCCATTCGCGAGGGTGATCGTCTGCTGGCCGGCGGCCGAGGTCTGCAGCGTGTAGCCGCCGCTGCTGCCCGAGGTGGTGCTGGCTCCCGCTACCGACACCGTCAGCCCCGACCGTCCCTCGCCGAGGGAGTAGAAGCCGTTGCGATCCGTGTCCGCGTAGGCGACGCCGAGGATGAGAGGATCTGTCGAGAAGCGGCGACCAAAATCCTGCGTCACGACGAGCGGGCCCACACTCGTCGCATTGTTGTTCTCCGCGATGGCGGCGATCCCGACCTCGCGGTAGGTCGACGACATGATGCTGTTGCGGTGGCCGGGCGGCGATTGCATGCCGTTATCCGGCCCGCCCCAATCCACCATGAACCCCGCATGCGCGTAGAGGGCGTCGTTGGCGAAGGCGTAGATGTTCTCGGCCACGGCGCTGAAGACGTACCCCTCCGCCGAGATCCGGCTGCCCAGGCCCGCCTCGCCGGAAACCTGGTGCGACTGGGTGTCGGCGGCGATCATCGCCGCATTGTGCTTGGTTGCGGCCGCAGCCAGCTGGTCATTGAAGGCGAGCGGCTGCACCGGCGTGAGTGCCGCGTAAGCGTTGTACAGCGCCGATCCCGACACGTTGAAATAGGTGAGCGCCGACTGGATGTCCGATCGCGGCGATTGCAGTGGCGAGTAAGACGAGATGTAGCGCGACGCATTGCCGAGCGGGTCGAGGCGCGTGTCGTTGACCAGTTCCAGGAGCAGCTGTTCGACATCGTTGGACGGCATCGACTGTCTCCTTCCGAAGCGGACTGGTGGGTCACCGCCTCGATGTCTCGAGCAAGACTGATTTGATACCGCGAGGCTGCCGCTCCGTCCAGCCTGTGCCGCCCTTCGCCGCGTGTCGGGCGCCCCCGACCGCAGGGTGCGCGGGGAGCTATCCTTGGCGACGCGCTGAGATCATTCGCCGCTCGCTGGCGGAACACGACAGCCTGTTTATCGCCGGCACTGCGCTGCATTTGGAGCCGGCCGCAATCGCCGGTCGGGCGGTGCGCGCCGCTTGTGCGGCCGGGGCTGGTCGACCGCGCACGCCGAACCTGCCCGCGGCGGGCGCAAGACCAACGTCGTGTTGGGATGCGGGATCACCGAGCCTCCGCGGCGCTCGAACGACGCGGAGACCCGTGTTGCTCGGCGCACGCGGCTGCGGCTCGGAGGCGCGCAGCCGCGGAGGCTCCGCTCATCCCACGATGGCGTAGTCGCCGGCATTGCCGAGGTTGAGCAGCGACTGCACCTGGCCGTCCTTCACCCCCCAGGCCACCACCGACGCGCCCTGCTGAAACAGAACGTCCGCCGTGCCGTCGCCGTTGTAGTCGCCCACTCCCGACACCGTGTAGCCGCCCGCGTTGCCCAGGATCCCCACGCTCTGCACCTGGCCGCCCGTACCCATGATCCACTCCGCCACCGTGCCGCCGTTCTGGAACACCAGGTCGGCCCGGCCGTCGCGATTGAGGTCGCCGACGCCCGCCACGCGATAGCCGCCCGCGTTGCCGAGGTTGGCCACGCTCTGCACCTGGCCGTTCGTGCCCATGATCCAGGCCGCCACCGCGTCACCGTCCTGGAACACGATGTCGTCGGTGCCGTCGCCGTTCAGGTCGCCCGTGCCCACGACCTTGTAGTTGCCGGCATTGCCGAGCCCGGTCGAGGATTGGACCTGGCCGTTCTGCATCCGCCAGGCGACAACCGAGCCGCCCTGCTGAAACAGCACGTCGGAAGTGCCGTCGCCGTTGATGTCGCCGGTGCCCACGACCTGGTAGCTCCCGGCATTGCCGAGCCCGGTCGAGGATTGCACCTTGCCGTTCTGCATCCGCCAGGCGACGACCGAGCCGCCCTGCTGAAACAGCACGTCCGTGGTCCGGTCGCCGTTGAAATCGCCGGTGCCGGCGACCCGATAGCTGCCGGCGTTGCCGAGGCTCGCGGCAGCCTGGGCCTGGCCGTTCTGCACCCGCCAGCCTACGAGCGACCCTCCCAGCTTGAAGAGGACGTCGGTGATCTCGCCTCCGTTGTAGACGGGATCTCTGGTCGACTCGACGACCTTCGCATCAATGACGCTGATGATGCCGTTGAAGGATCTTCCGGAAGCAGAGAAGTTGATGCCGTCGCTCAACGCGTCATAGGGAATGAAAATATTTCCCGCCGACATGGATCTGACGGTCATGCCGATCCCCGTAACGGCACCGGCGGCATCGATATTGCCATCCTGCAACGAGCCCTGCGGCGAGTAGGGCAGGTTGATGAATCCCTTGCGATCGATCGTGAACTCGATCTCGTCGGTGTAGTCGAATTCGGCGCAATAGCTGTGAAGCGTGCCCCGGTAGGTGCCGGTGTAGAACATGACATTCTCCCCTTTTTACATGAAGACGATGTGTGTTCACATCATTCCGAACCGCATCGCCCGGTCGCCAACGGACAGGACGCGCGATCCGGCCGCGCCTCGACTTCGACAGCGCATTGAACAGCGCCCGATCGCGGGCAAGATCTTGGAGTCGATGCCGGATCGGCACGGTTGAAACTTCGCGATCTGCAAATATCGAATCTTGCAACGGAACGATGCCCGCGAAAATTTGCTTTTATCCAGGCCAGTTCCTGCATCCTCATTTAAAAAACGCGGCGCCGAATTGCTTGCAGAGTTTAGTGCTTTGTTAGAGCATTGTTGCGGATGACTCCTCTCGGCGCTACGAAACAAGGCACTGGTCCTCGACTGCCATGACAGTCATCGCGGCCGATTCATAGGAATAGAATCTGCCTCCACTCTGAGATGCACTTTTAGTTTGCAGTAAGGTCTTTGTAAAGTGGTGCGACACCGAGCTGAAACGTCGAACGCGTCAGCCATGCCGGGCTGCTCTATCCGCTACAGTCAATGATTCGTGTCGACCCGCTCACGCAGAGCACGTGAGACCTTTGTCGCGAGGTGCTCGCGATGCTCCGAACCCGTCTTCCTGATCCGGTTCGAAGGTGTTGGCTAAGCCCGAACGGGCGCCGGCGCTGGCGCGCCGAACGCTCTCGCCTCGACGCGTCGATGCAAGAGCGCACTGGCGAAAGCGCACCGGTATGCGACCTTCGATGGATTCGGTCGGTGATGCCTCCGACAACGGCATGGCCGGAGGCGTCGTCGCGACACGCGAACGCGAGCTGCCGGAGCGCCGCTTCGCCTTCTGGGCCGGGCTCGCGGTGCGCAGCCCGCGGCAGCCGGTGAAGCGCTCCTCGGACTCCGGCACGCTCAGCCGTGCGGCCCGCGAGGGCATCGACGGCTTCTCCGGAGAATCTGACGCCCCTCAACGGACCCGAGCGCAGCCACTGGCCAGCCCGCCGATCACCTCCGCCGGACGCCGCGGAGGTCCCGATACGTCGTGGAGGTGGCGGTCCCGGTCGGACACCGGGACGGCCGGGTTGCGTCCCGGCGCGCAGGGCCTGAACGACGGGATCCCCCGTCGACCAGGCTCCGTCGCGGCTCTCAGGCGCCGCGCAGCAGCGCGTCGATCTCGCGCTTGAGGTCCTCGCGCAGCTCGGGCCGCTCGAGGCCGTAGGCCAGGTTGGCGACCAGGAAGCCGAGCTTCGAGCCGGTGTCGTAGGTCTTGCCGCGGTAGTGCATGCCGTAGAACTTCTGCGTCTCGGCCAGGCGCTTCATGCCGTCGGTGAGCTGGATCTCGCCACCGGCGCCGCGCTCGCCGCGCTCGAGGATCGAGAAGATCTCCGGCTGCAGGATGTAGCGGCCCGAGATGATGAAGTTCGACGGCGCCGTCCCCTTCGGCGGCTTCTCCACCATGCCGGTGATCTCGAAGGTCTCGCCGAACTCCTCGCCGACGCTGACGATGCCGTACTGGTGGGTCTGGTCGGGGGCAACCTCCTCGACGGCGATGATGTTGCCGCCGTGCTTCTCGTAGGCCTGGAGCATCTGCACCATGCTGCCGCGGCTGAGCATGTCGGGCAGGATCACCGCGAAGGGCTCGTCGCCGACGATCTCGCGCGCGCACCAGACCGCGTGGCCGAGGCCCAGCGGTTCCTGCTGGCGGGTGAAGCTGGTCTGGCCGGCCGCCGGCAGGTCCTTCTTCAGGGCCTCGTAGGCCTCCGTCTTGCCGCGCTCCTGCAGGGTGCGGTCGAGCTCGTAGGAGATGTCGAAGTGGTCCTCGATCACCGCCTTGCCGCGGCCGGTGACGAAGATGAAGTGCTCGATGCCGGCCTCCCTGGCCTCGTCGACCACGTGCTGGACCACCGGGCGGTCGACGACCGTCAGCATCTCCTTGGGCACCGCCTTGGTCGCCGGCAGGAAACGGGTGCCCAGGCCAGCGACCGGAAGGACGGCTTTGCGAATGCGTTTCATCGTGCGTGATCCAGTGAACACCGAGGAGCTGCCGGACCGCCCGGCGGGAGCGGGCGCACCCGGGCTCTCACGCCCGGCAGACATCCTCCCTCCGGGCAGCCTTGCCACCGGACAGCTTAATTGACGCTGAAGCATTGCGGGGTATGGATCAACCCGTATCACGCCGGGGAGCGCGCGGAATGGCGGTACTTGTCACGGGTGGGGCCGGATACATCGGCAGCCACATGGTGCTCGCCCTGATCGATGCCGGGCACGACGAGGTGGTGGTCCTCGACGACCTCTCGACCGGGTTCGACTGGGCGCTCCCGCCCGAGGTGACGCTGGTGCGCGGCGACGTCGCCGACCAGCCGCTCGTCGCCGAGACCATCCGCCGGCACGGGATCGACGCGCTGGCGCACTTCGCCGCCAAGATCGTGGTGCCGGATTCCGTCTCCGATCCCCTCGGCTACTACCTCGCCAACACGGTGAAGTCCCGCGCCCTGATCGAGGCGGCGATCGGAGCGGGCGTGCGCCACGTGATCTTCTCCTCGACGGCGGCGGTCTACGGCGAGCCGGCGGTGGTGCCGGTGCCCGAGGACCTGACGCCGAACCCGATCAACCCCTACGGCCGCTCGAAGCTGATGACCGAGTGGATGCTGGAGGACGCCGCCCGCGCCCACGGCATCAGCTACGTGGTCCTGCGCTACTTCAACGTCGCGGGGGCCGATCCGCGCGGGCGCTCGGGCCAGTCGACGCCGAACGCCACCCACCTGATCAAGGTCGCGACCCAGGCGGCGCTCGGCAAGCGCGGCCAGCTCGAGGTGTTCGGCACCGACTACCCGACGCCCGACGGCTCCTGCCTGCGCGACTACATCCAGGTGTCGGACCTGGCCCAGGCCCACCTCGTGGCGCTCAACCACCTGCGCGGCGGCGGAGACAGCCTGACGCTCAATTGCGGCTACGGCCGCGGCTACTCGGTGCTCGAGGTGATCGACGTGGTGAAGTCGGTCTCCGGCGTCGATTTCCCGGTCAAGCTCTCGCCGCGCCGCGCGGGCGACCCGTCGCGGATCATCGCCGGGGCCGACCGCATCCGGGCCGAGCTCGGCTGGGTGCCGCAGCACGACGACCTGCGGGGGATCGTGACCCAGGCGCTCGCCTGGGAGGAGGCGCTCGGCCGGCGCAACCGGGTCTGAGGATGCGCGCCCGCGCGCTCGCCGCCCTCTCCCTCGCGGCCCTCTCCCTCGCGGCCCTCTCCCTCGCGGCTCTTGGCCTCTGCCTCGCCCGGCCGGCTTTGGCCGGCGATTTCCAGGCCTTCGTCGAGGGCTTGTGGCCGGCGGCGCAGGGCCGGAAGGTCACGCGGGAGACCTTCGACGCCGCGTTCCGGGGCGTGACCCCGGATCCGGCGGTGCTGGCGCGCCTGCGCCGGCAGGGGGAGTTCGGCCGGCCGGTCTGGGAGTACCTGACCGGGGCCGTCTCGTCCGGCCGCATCGCCCGCGGGCGGGCCGAGGCCGGCCGGCGCGCCAAGGCCTTGAGCGCGATCGAGGCGGCCTACGGCGTGCCCGGCCCGGTGCTGCTGGCCTTCTGGGGCATCGAATCGGATTTCGGCGCCAGTGCCGGCACGGTGCCGACGGTGCGGGCGCTCGCCACCCTGGCCGAGGCGGGCCACCGCGGCACGCTGTTTCGCGACGAGCTCCTCGCCGCCCTGGAGATCCTGGAGCACCACGACGTGGCGCCCGAGCGCATGCGCGGCTCCTGGGCCGGCGCCATGGGGCAGACGCAGTTCCTGCCCTCGGCCTACCTGCGGGCGGCGGTCGATTTCGACGGCGACGGCCGGCGCGACATCTGGGACTCGGCGCCGGACGCGCTGGCGTCGATCGCGAGCTTCCTCGCCCAGGCCGGCTGGCAGCGGGAGCTGCCCTGGGGCGTCGCCGTCGCCCTGCCGGCGGATTTCGATCTCGCGCGCTACCGCGGCCCGTTCGCGGACTTCACCCGGCGCGGGGTGCGGGCGCTCGACGGTGCGCCCCTGCCGCAGCGCGGCGAGGCGAGCCTCTTCCTGCCCGGCGGGGCCGGCGGGCCGGCCTTCCTGATCACCGCCAACTTCGAGGCGATCCGGTCCTACAACACCTCGGACGCCTACGCGCTCGCGGTCGGCCACCTGTCCGACCGGATCGCCGGCGGCCCGGCCCTCGCCGCGCCCTGGCCCACCGGCCCGCGCCTTGACCAGGCCGGGCTCACCGCCCTGCAGCGCGGGCTCGCCGCCCGCTCGCTCTACGACGGCCCGCTCGACGGGCGGGCGGGGCCGCGCCTGCGCGAGGCGGTGCGCCGCTACCAGATCGAGGCCGGCCTCGCCGCGGACGGCTACGCCTCCCCGTCCCTGCTGGAGCACCTGCGCGGCCGTCCGTGAGACCATGGACAAGCGGGGGAGGCCTGCGCCAGGATCCGCCGCGACCTCAGGAGGGACGGACACCATGGCTCACGCACTGGGCGCGCCGGGCGCCGAGCGGATCCCGAACGGCCTGAACCAGCCGGACCTCGCCAGCCCCGAGGTGCGCCGGGCGAAGGAGGAGCTGGCGGCCTGCTTCCGCATGGCGGCGCGGCTCGGCCTGGAGGAGGGCATCTGCAACCACTTCTCGGCGATGGTGCCGGGCTACGACGACCTGTTCATCGTCAATCCGTACGGCTACGCCTTCGCCGAGCTCTCCGCCTCGAAGCTGCTGATCTGCGACTTCCACGGCACCGTCGTGGCGGGCGAGGGCCAGCCGGAGGCCACCGCCTTCTACGTCCACGCCCGCCTGCACGCGCGCATCCCGCGGGCGCGCGTGGCGTTCCACACCCACATGCCCTACGCCACCGCCCTGTCGATGACCGAGGGCGAGCCGCTGATCTTCGCCGGGCAGACCGCGCTGAAGTTCTACGGCCGCACTACCTTCGACCGGAACTACAACGGCCTCGCCCTCGACGAGACCGAGGGCGACCGCATCGCCGACAGCGTCGGCGAGGCCGACATCATGTTCATGAAGAACCACGGCGTCATGGTGCTGGCCCCGACCATCGCGGAGGCCTGGGACGACCTCTACTACCTCGAGCGGGCCGCCGAGGTGCAGGTGCTGGCGCTCTCGACCGGCCGCCCGGTCCTGCCGGTCGATCCCGCGATCGCCGAGGCCGCCTACCGCCAGATGCGCGCGGGCGACCCGGAATCCGCTCGCCTCCACCTCGCCGCGATCCGTCGCCGGCTCGACCGCGAGGAGCCCGGCTACGCCGCGTGACCGTCGCCCGGTGCGGGGACCAGCATCCACAGGGCGGTGAGCGCCAGCACGCCGGCGCTCGCGGCGTGCAACGCCACTTGCCACCAGGCCGCCGTGCCGGCGGCGAGGACCAGCGCGAGGTCGCAGGCCGGGATGACGAGGCTGGCCGCGAGCACGAGGGCGACGGCGCGCCGGGTCGCGACCAGGGCGAGGCCGGCGAGGTAGAGCGAGAGCGCGGCGTCGCGGGCGCCGATCGCCCGCAGGTAGGCCCGGCCGATTCCCGTGGGCTCCGGCACGCCGTAGATCAGCGCGCCGAGGGAGGGCACCGCCAGGAAGAGGCCGGCGAGGGCGAGGAAGACCAGCGCCAGGGCCAGCACCGCCCAGAGCCGCGGGTCCGCGGTGGTGAGGCGGCCGTTTCCGGCAGCGGGGCGTCGCCGATCCATCCCGCGAGCATGCCCGACCGGGCGGGCCTGTGCCTTCGCCTGGGTTATGCCGACGCGCCGTCGACCGGATGCGTTCGACGGCGTGGGCCGGGCCCGAACGGGCAACGTCCCGGGTCCGCGCCGCGGAGCCGGGATGGGGTGGATGTCAAACCGGCCGAGGGAGCGTTCAGGCCGCGCCGGGGTCCAGCCTGCGCACCGCGTCGTAGAGCGCGTCGAAGTGCTGGATCACCACGTCGGGCTCCAGCTCCTCCACGGGCACGTCGGTATAGCCGAAGGGCACCGCCACCACCGGGATGCCGGCCGCCTTGGCGGTGGCGACGTCGGTGCGGGAATCGCCCACCATCACGGCCCGGGCCGGGTCGCCGCCGGCGCGGGCGATCGTCTCGGTGAGGTGCCGCGGGTCGGGCTTGAAGTACGGGAAGGTGTCCCGGCCGCAGATCGCCGCGAAGCGCGACCCCACGCCGAGCAGCTCGAGGAGCCGGACCGAGTGGTCCTCCGGCTTGTTGGTGCAGACCGCCAGCCGGTAGCCCGCCGCCTCCAGCCGGTCGAGGGCGGCCTCGACGCCGGGGAAGAGGTGCGACACGTCGCAGAGGTGCTGGCCGTAATGGGCCAGGAAGACCCGGAACAGCTCGTCCAGCCGGCCCGGCGTCAGCTCGCGCCCGCCCGCCGCGAAGCCGCGCTGGATCAGCGCCCGCGCGCCCGCCCCGATCAGCTCCCGGGCCTGCGCCAGGGCGACCGGGGGCAGGCCCTCCCGCTCCAGGATCACGTTCAGGGTGCCGATGAGGTCGCCCGCGGTCTCCGCGAGGGTGCCGTCGAGATCGAACACGACGATCGGCGGCAGGCTGTCGGGACGGGGCGTGGCGGTGGGCATGGGCGCTCGCTGCTGGCGGGGATACGGGGAAACGGCCGCGTTCGGCCTCCCATACAGCCCAGCACCGCGGCGCGGAACCCGGGCGCCCCCGGCGCGTCACGGCCCGGCCGCTCCGGCGCGGGCCCAAGCCCGGGACAAGCGGGCCTGAGCTATAACGCGGAGACGCGGACGATTCGGCCGTCGCGCGACGTCGCGCGGCCCATCCCCACCACGGCTTCGAGGAGCGGCGCGCCATGCGCGGGAGAACGGGTTATCGGGTCCGAGCGACCGGGGTCGCGGCGGGTCTTCTGGTCGCGGCGGCCGCGGGCGCGGCGCAAGGGGCGTCCTACGAGTTCGTGCCGGCCCCCCAGGCCGACCTCAACCGGGTCTACCGGGTCGACAAGGCGACCGGCGAGGTCATCTCCTGCCAGTACGGCCTGCAGGAGAACACGATCGGGACGACCCTGTGCTTCGGCCCCGGCGAGGGCGCCGGGCCGCAGGCCCCCTCCGAGTACAGCCTGGTGGCCTCGCGCCACCTGCGCGAGGCCGGCGTGTTCCGGGTCAACCAGCGCACCGGCGCGATGAGCATCTGCTACGTGCTCGACGACGCCGTGGTCTGCACGCCCCAGGGCAATGCCGGCAGCGAGGCCGGCCGGGCGGCCGCGCCGCCGGCGGGCAAGCCCTGAGACCTCGACGGGGCCGTTGACGGCCCGAGGCCGGCAGCCGGACGGGCTCTCGCGCCGCCCCGGCGGACGGCCCGGCCGCGGTCGGCCGGGGCCGGATGTCCGCTTCCGCCTCCCCCGGCCGCGTGCTAGGGGCCTCTCGTTGCCGCGGGGCCGGCCGCCAGGACGCCTCGCACGCCGAGGATCCGCCACCGGCCTCGGGACCGACCCGAGAGACGAACCGCGCCGAGACGCCATGCCGCTTCCTTCCGTCCGCACCCCGCGCCGAGGCCGCGCGTGACCCCCGCCGAGCTGAAGCGCGCCGCCGCCGCCCGGGCGGTGGCGCTGGTCGAGGACGGCATGCGCCTGGGCCTCGGCACCGGCTCGACCGCCTCCGTGTTCGTCGAGCTGCTCGGCGAGCGGGTGCGGTCGGGGCTCTCCGTCGTCGGCGTGCCGACCTCGGAGGCCACGCGGCGCGCCGCCGAGGCGGCGGGCATCCCGCTCACCACCCTGGACGACACCCCGGAACTCGACCTGACGGTCGACGGCGCCGACGAGATCGACCCGGCCCTGCGCCTGATCAAGGGCGGCGGCGGCGCGCTCCTGCGCGAGAAGATCGTGGCGGCGGCGAGCCGGCGCATGGTGGTGATCGTCGACGGCGCCAAGCGCGTCGAGACCCTCGGGCGGTTTCCCCTGCCGATCGAGGTCGTGTCCTTCGGCCTCGGCGCCACGACCCGCGCGGTCGCGGCGGCGATCCGCGGCGCCGGCTGCGACGGACCCCTCTCCCTGCGCCGCGGCGCCGACGGCGCGCCCTTCCTCACCGACGGCGGCCACCTGATCCTCGATGCCGGCCTCGACCGCATCCCCGATCCGGAGGCGCTGGCGCGGGCCCTCGTCGCCGTGCCGGGCGTGGTCGAGCACGGCCTGTTCATCGGCCTCGCCACCGGCGCGGTCGTGGCGGAGGCGGCGGACGGCCAGCCCCGCATCGTCACCCTCGGGGCAGCCTGACGCGCCCGCTTGATCCTCGTCCCGGCGCCTCGCCCCGCGCGGGCGCCGCCTTCCGGAGCATACTCGATGTCCCCGCGCCGTTCCCGTGTCCTCCTGGCGGGCCTCCTCGCCGCGACCCTGTGCAGCCCGGCGCTCGCCCAGCAGAAGGCCGCCCCCGCAGCCCCGGCGCCGGCCGCGCCCGCCGCGCCGCAGGCGGGCACGATCAGCCCGAGCCACTTCGCCCTCGCCAAGGAGGTGATGCTCTCCTCCGGCATCGCGCGCTCGTTCGACTCGATCCTCCCGGCCTTCGGCGAGCAGATCAAGCAGGCGGCGGTCACCCGGCCGGAGCTGACCAAGGACCTCGCCGACGTGCTCGAGAAGATGCAGCCCGAGCTTGAGCTGCAGAAGCAGCGGATCATCGACACCGCCTCGCGCATCTACGCCAACAAGCTGTCCGAGGCGGAGCTGCGCGACATCGCCACCTTCTTCCGCTCGCCCGCCGGCAAGCGCTACGTCGAGACCCAGCCCCAGGTGCTCGACGAGATGGTGCAGGCGATGCAGACCTGGACCCAGGAGGTCTCGGAATACATGATGGTCCGGGTGCGGGCCGAGATGGGCAAGCGCGGCCACCAGCTGCAGTGATCGCCCGGACCGCCGGAGGGACGGCCGCGACGCTCGACCGTCTCGGCGCCGTCGTGGTCGCGGCCCTGCCGGCCTGCATGGCCGTGGCGAACCGCTCGAGCCCGGTCGTGGTCGGCCTCGCCGGGCTCCTCCTCCTCGCGGGCGCCGCGGCGGCGGGGCGCCCCCTGCGGGCGCTCCTCCTCGCGCCGCTCGCGACGCCCCTGGGCCTCGCCGCCCTCGCCTTCCTCGCCTGGTGCGGCCTCAGCCTGGCCTGGAGCCCGCTGCCGGCCCTGTCGCTGCGCACGCTCTCGGAGTTCCTGCCGGCCCTCGCCGGCGCCTACCTGGTGGCGCGCCTCGCGCCGCCGCATCTCGCCCAGGTGGCGGGGCCCGCGGCCTGGATCATGGCCGGCACCTGCGCCTACGTGGTGGCGGACCTCGCCTCCGGCCTCGTGATCCGCGAGGCCCTGGGCCAGCGCGTCGCCGCCTTCGCGTTCAACCGGCCGCTCCTGACCATGATGCTGCTGGTCGTGCCCCTGGCGGCCGCCCTCGCGGCGAGCGGCCGGTGCGGCCTCGCGGCGCTCGCCGCGGCGGCCTGCGCGGTCGCGGCCTGGCGCTCGGTCAGCGGCGCGACGGTGCTCGGCCTCGCCACCGGAGCCCTGACCTGGGCCGCCCTGCGCTGGCTGCCGGCCCGGGCCGGGATCGGGCTCGCCGGAGCGGCGCTCCTGAGCGCCCTGGTGCTCGCCCCGGTCGAGGGCGACATCCTGGCCCGGGCCATGCCGGACGCCCTGCACCAGCGCCTCGCCGCCAGCAGCACCCGGGCGCGGGTGGCGATCGCCCGCAGCTTCGGGGCGGCCGTCGCCGCCGATCCCTGGCGCGGCGCCGGCTACGGCACCAGCGGGCGCTTCCAGGAGGCGCCGGTGGCCGCGCGGATCGAGCCCGAGATGCGCGAGATGCTGGCGGTCGGGCACCCGCACAACAGCTTCCTGCAGGTCTGGGCCGAGCTCGGAATCGTCGGCGCGGCGCTCGCCGCCCTGGTCATGGTCCTGACCCTGCGGGCCCTCGGGCCCTGGCCGGCGCCGGCCCGGGCCGCGGCCCTGGCGCTGTTCGCGGCGGCAGGCGTGGTCGCCTTCGTGGAGCACGGCGCCTGGCAGGCCTGGTGGACGGCCGGCGTCGGCGCCGCCATCGCCTGGCTGCGCACCCTGCGCCACATTACTCAGAAGCCCTGACGGACGAGCGGTGAGTGCCATGACCCAGAGCGCCGGGACCCAGGATGAGGCCTTCGACGTCGACCTGTTCGTGATCGGCGGCGGCTCCGGCGGGGTGCGGGCGGCCCGCATCGCCGCCGGCTACGGCGCGAAGGTGCAGCTCGCCGAGGAATACCGCGTCGGCGGCACCTGCGTGATCCGGGGCTGCGTGCCCAAGAAGCTGATGGTCTATGCCGCCCGGTTCAGCGACGAGTTCGAGGACGCCGCCGGCTTCGGCTGGGAGGTCGGCACCCCGCGCTTCGACTGGGGGACGCTCAAGGCGCGGCGCGACGCCGAGGTGACCCGGCTCGAGGGCATCTACGCCACCAACCTGATGCGGGCCGGCGTCGATGTGGTGGCCGACCGGGCGGTGATCGAGGGGCCGCACGCGGTGCGCCTCCAGCGCTCCGGCACCCTGGTGCGGGCCCGCACCATCCTGGTCGCCGTCGGCGCCCATCCGGTGAAGGAGCCGCTGATCCCGGGCGCCGAGCTCGCCATCACGTCGAACGAGGTGTTCGAGCTCGAGACCCGGCCGGAGCGGATCCTCGTCGTCGGGGGCGGCTACATCGCGGTCGAGTTCGCCGGCGTGTTCGCGGGTCTCGGCAGCCGCACCACCCTGCTGCACCGGGGCGACCGGCTTCTGCGCGGCTTCGACGGCGAGATCCGCCAGGCCCTCGGCGAGGCCTATGCCAAGCGCATGGACCTGCGCCTCAACACCACCGTCCACCGCCTCGACCGCCGCGACGGCGGCATCCTCGCCACCCTCAACGACGGCAGCGAGATCCTGGTCGATCAGGTGCTGGTGGCGACCGGCCGGCGCCCCAACGTCGCCGGCCTCGGCCTGGAGACGGCCGGCATCACCCTCGATTCCGCCGGGGCGATTCCCGTCGACCGCTTCTCCCAGACCGCCGCGCCGTCGATCTACGCCGTCGGCGACGTCACCAACCGCGCGGCGCTCACGCCGATCGCGATCCGGGAGGGCCACGCCTTCGCCGACACGGTGTTCGGGGGCAAGCCCTGGGCGGTCGACCACGGCCTGATCCCGACCGCGGTGTTCTCGACGCCGGAGATCGGCGTCGTCGGCCACGGCGAGGAGGTCGCCCGCCGGCTCTGCGGCGAGATCGACGTCTACGAGGCCCGCTTCCGGCCGATGAAGGCGACCCTGTCGGGCCGCGACGAGCGGATCCTGATGAAGGTGATCGTCGAGCGGTCGAGCGACCGGGTGGTCGGCGTCCACGTGCTGGGCCACGACGCCGGGGAGATCATCCAGGCGGTCGGCATCGCGGTGACGATGGGGGCGACGAAGGCCGATTTCGACCGCACCATCGCGGTCCACCCCACCGCCGGCGAGGAGCTGGTGACGATGCGCACGCCCGCGGTGGTCAAGCAGCCGGTGGCGGTGGGGTGAGCCGCGACCGGTGCGGGCCGGGGGCCCTCACGTCCCGCCCAGGCGGAACTCCCTCGGGCTCACGCCGGTCCGCTTGCGGAACGCCGTCGCCAGGTGGCTCTGGCTCGAGAACCCGGTGTCGAGCGCGATCGACGTGATGCTGAGATCCGTCGAGAGCAGCATCGTCTTCGCCCGCTCGAGCCGCCGGGACAGCACGTACTGGTGCACGGTGGTGCCCCAGTGCTGGTGGAAGGCCCGGGACAGCGACCGCGGCGACACGCCGACCTCCCCGGCGATGGCCTCGAGCGAGAGGTCGTCGGCCAGGCGCGCCTCGATGAGGTCGCGCACCCGTCCCAGGTCGGCGCGGTCGGGCAGGTCCGCCTCCGGCCCGGCCCGCGACGAGCGGCCCTGAGCCGTGTAGCTGCGCACGAGGCGGACCACCATGGCGTGGACCAGCTCGTCGACGTAGAGCGACGATGACGCATCGGGCGCCTCGCGCATGATGGCGAGGATCGCCAGCGCGAGCTGCTCGAGGAGGGGATCGGACGTCCCGAGCGGCACGTCGAGCTCGACCCGTGCGGCGCTCGCGCTCCACATCTGGCGCGCGGTGTCGTCGATGAGGCCCTGGCGGAGATGCATCGCCAGCATCTCGGACCGGCCCCGCCGCTGCCACTCGCTCTCGTCGTGCGCCGGGATCAGGTGGAACTGGCGCGGGCGCAGGGTGCTGGTCTCGGTCGTCCCGCCCCGCCCGATCCGCCGCCGGATCTGCGCCGGACGGTTGACGCAGTAGCCGAGGCAGGGATTGCCGACCGGGTCGAGCGTGCCCGTCCACGGCTCCACCGCGACGTGCTGGGCGTGGATGTTCCGCCAGCCCCGCCCCGTGCTGCCGGCGAGCGCGACGTTCTTCGGCCAGGCGCCGATGTCGCGCGTCTGCATCGTCGTGAGCGTCATGGTCTCGATCCCGGTGACAGGCTCCTCCCGGCGTCTCCTCGCTCCGCATTGGCCGGAATCTGATCGATCTCGGCGCGATTGTGGAAGAACGTCCAGGCAAGGTAGGCGCAGTCTTCTTCCCGAACAAGTCATCGATGGAGAAGACCAGCGCGTCCGGATGCCCGTTTCTCGACTGTATTGACTGATTTTCGAGCAGTCCGCACGTTTCTCCGGCAATAGCTTGGCCGGACGGGCGGGTGTGGAGACCCCCTCACGATGTCCTCTCTCTTCAGCGAAATCCGGGTCCGCGACGTCCGCTTGCGCAACCGGATCGCGGTGTCGCCGATGACGCAATTCTCGTCGCCGGACGGCCTCGTGAACGACTGGCACCTGGCGCATCTCGGCTCGAAGGCCGCGGGCGGCGCCGCCCTCGTCGTGGTCGAGCAGGCCGCGGTGTCGCCGGAAGGCCGCATGTCCACGCAGTGCGCGGGCATCTGGAACGACGCGCAGGGCGAGGCGCTGGCGCGCATCGCCCGCTTCGTCGCGTCGGTCGGGTCGGTTCCCGGCATCCAGCTCGGGCATACCGGGCGGCGCGGGTGCGTCGAGCCGCCGTGGAAGGGCGGCGGGCACCTCTCCGACGACCATCCCGACGCCTGGGAGGTGATCGGGCCTTCCGCCAACGCCTTCGGCGGGGTCATGCCGCGGGTCCCCCGCGCGATGACGCAGGACGACATCCGGGACGTCGTGCGGAAATACGCCGAGGCCGCGCGCCGGGCGCGCGAGGCCGGGTTCCAGTGGCTGGAGATCCACTGCGCCCACGGCTTCCTGCTCTCGAGCTTCTTCTCGCCGCTCGCCAACCAGCGCACCGACCGGTACGGCGGCGACTTCGCAGGCCGCAGCCGGCTCCTCGTCGAGGTGTTCGAGGCGGTGCGGTCGGAGTGGCCCGAGCGGCTGCCGCTCTCGATGCGGTTCGGCGTGACCGAGTTCGCCCCCGGGGGCCAGACGGTCGACGAGTCGGTCGAACTCGCCCGCCTGCTCGCGCCGCGGGGCCTCGACCTCGTCGACGTGTCGTTCGGCGGAAATTCGGGCCGGGCCCAGACGCCGTGGGACGAAGAGGGGTTCATGGTCCCGGCGGCGCGGCGCATCCGCGAGGAAGCGGGCGTGCTCACCGCCGCGAACTGGAACCTGGCCGACCCCGTCTTCGCCGATGCGATCGTGCGGGAGGGCCAGGTCGACCTCGTCATGCTCGGCCGGCCGATGCTCGCGAACCCGCACTGGCCGGTCTACGCGGCGATGGTGCTCGGCGAGGAGCGGCCCTACGACATGCTCCCGGTCCAGTTCAGCACCTGGCTGAACAAGTATCAGCGCAGTCGCGTCAACAACGGCTTCGGCCGCGTGGTCGGTCCCGACCCAAGCGACTTCCCGAAGGCGGCCGAGTAGCCGCCCGTCTCCCCAGACACTCCCCTTCACCAGAGCCGGAGACCCGATCATGTCGGCGGACCGAACACTTCGCGCACCGAACAACGACCTGCCGCAAGCCCGTCTCGGCTGGATCATGGCGCTGATCCAGACGCTGATCTACGCCAGCTTCGTCGGCACCTTCATCGTCTCGCCCGCCACGATGACGCGACCGGTCGCGTCCGGGATGGCGGTCACGGTCGCGACCGTCGGCGGCCTCCTCGTCATCCTGTCCACGATGGTCCTGACCGGGCTCTACGTCCTCATCGCCAACCGTCTCACCGCGCGCTGACAGGAGCAATCCATGTACCGATCCCTCCTTCCCGCGCTCGCCCTGGCGGTGGCGGCCACGCCGGCCCTCGCGGCCGATGCCGGGGGTATGAACCCCGCCGCGGTGACGATGTTCGTCGCCATCGTTCTCGTGACGCTCGGCATCACCTGGTGGGCAGCGCGGCGCGCCAGCTCGGCGGACCAGTTCTACGCCGCGGGCGGCCAGATCTCGGGCTTCCAGAACGGCATCGCGCTCGCGGGCGACATGATCTCGGCCGGGGCCCTGCTCGGCCTCGCCGGGCTGATCTGCGCCTCCGGCTTCGATGGCCTGATCTTCGCCGTCGGCTACGCCACCGGCCTGCCCTTCGTCGTGTTCCTGGTGGCGGAGCGGCTGCGCAAGCTCGGGCGCTACACGGTGGCCGACGTCCTGTCGACGCGCCTGTCGGAGACGCCGATCCGGATCTTCACGGCGGTCGCGACGCTCGTCATCGTGATGTTCTACCTCATCGCCCAGATGGTCGGGGCCGGCCAGCTGATCCGGCTCCTGTTCGGTCTCGATTATCTCTACGCGCAGATCCTCGTCGGCGCGCTGATGATCTGCTACGTGATGTTCGGCGGCATGGTGGCGACGACCTGGGTGCAGATCGTCAAGGCGGTGCTGCTGCTCAGCGCCGGCATCGCGATCTCGTTCCTCGTGCTGGCCTCGTTCGGCTTCAACTACGACAGCCTGGTCGCCCGGGCGATCGCCGTGCACCCCAAGCACGACGCCATCATGATGCCGCAGGTCTATTCCGGCAGCGTCTGGCAATCGGTGTCCCTCGGCATGACGCTGATGCTCGGGACGGCGGGCCTGCCGCACGTGCTGATGCGCTTCTTCACCGTGCCGGACGCCCGCGCGGCCCGCGTCTCGGTGTTCTGGGCCGTGATGTGCCAGAGCGGCTTCTTCGCCCTCATCTTCGTCATCGGCTTCGGCGCCCTCGCCATCGTCGCCGGCGACCCCGCCTATCTCGACGCCAAGGGCGCCATCCGGGGCGGCGGCAACATGGCGACCATCCACCTGTCCCACGCGCTCGGCGGCGACACCCTCATGGGCCTCGTCTCGGCCGTGGCCTTCGCGACGATCCTGGCAGTGGTCGCCGGGCTGACGCTGACCGGCGCCTCGGCGGTCAGCCACGATCTCTACGCCCGCATCATCGGCCGCCGCAGCGCGACGGAGCGCAGCGAGATCAGGATCTCGCGCCTCGCCACCGTGGGCCTCGGCGTCCTGTCGGTCCTGCTCGGCATCGCCTTCCAGACCCAGAACGTCGCCTACATGATCAGCCTCGCCTACGCGGTGAGCTGCAGCTCGACCCTGCCGCTGCTGATCCTGGCGCTGTACTGGGGCGGGCTGACGACCCGCGGGGCGATCGCCGGCGGCGTGACCGGCCTCGTCGGCGCGGTCCTCCTGACGGTCCTCGGGCCGCCGGTCTGGGTCAAGGTGCTCGGCAACGCCGCGCCCATCTTCCCCCTGGACCCGCCGACCATCGTGACGATGCCGGTCGCCTTCCTGACCGCGTTCGTGGTCTCGGTCATGGACCGGAGGCGGGCGCCGGCCGCGGCGCTCTCCCAGGCCGTCTCGGCCTGACGGCCCCCGGCTTCGCCCTCCCGGGGGCGGAGCCTTCCCGTGTCGCGCGCCCTGCCGTCGATGCGTCGACGGCAGGGCGCGCGGTGCATCGGCTCCGGCCCGTCCAGGCCTGCCTTGCACCACTGAGAGCGTCCGCCGGGAGGCTCCGCGGCCTCAGAACGGCGCCCCGCAGGTCATCGTCAGCGCGCGCGGATCCCCCTTCACCCGCGCCGGGTAGGCGATCGTGCGGGCTTGGCCCGGGGGTGCGTCGAGGGCGATCATGCGGATCAGGCTCGCCCGGGCGAGGTCGTGCTCGGTCAGGGTCGTCTCGCCGGGGCCGCGGGACTGGGCGAGGCAGGCGGTGAACGGGACGGGCGCGCAGGGCGCGAGCGGGTACGGGTGCCAGCCGTCGGCGTCGAGCGGGCTCGGGCGCTCCAGGATCCACTCGGCGCTCGCGCCGGCGACCCGCCGGCCTCCCGGCGCCGTGAGGTCGAAGGGCTGGAGCACCGTGCCGGTGGTCTCGTTCTTCAGGTTGAAGCGCACGGTCGCAGGGTCGAGGACCGTGAGGATCGCGCTCACCGCGTCGCCCGGCGCCATGGTGAGGGCGAGGGCGAGCGGCGCGTTGGCCTCGTCGCGGGCCCACCACTGCACCCAGGCCTCGTAACGGGCCGGCGATCCGTCGACTCCGTCCCAGGCCTGCAGCGTGCCGATCTGCGGCAGGCTGGCATTCCGGTAGAAGCCCTGCCCGTCGAGGCCGATCCAGGTCGAGGCCCGCATGGCGTGACCGGCCCTGCCCGGCGGCGTCAGCACCGCCGGCACCCGCCAGCGCGCCATCACGCCGACGAGGCTGCGGCCACCGAGCGCGGCGAGCGAGCCGCCCGACCAGTTGACGCTGCGGCGCGCCGGCACGCCACGATGGGTGCGGGTCGTCGCCTCCAGGCGCGCCAGCCCCGGCCGCGGCGCCGGCTCCGGCCGCAGTGCCGGCACGAACCGGAGGCGACCGCCCGGCGGCGGCGCCAGGAAGGCGCGCCGGAAGTCGGCGGCGGCCGGGCCGTCCTCGCGACGCGGCGCGGGCAGGCCGTGGCCGGCGACCAGGCGGGGATCGGCACGGGCCGGGTCGAAATCCGGCGGCGGAGTGTGAAGCCGCAGGGCCGGGCCCGCCGGGAACCCGCTCGCGCCGTCCTCGGAATCGCGCGTCATCGCTCGGCCTCCCCGGTTCTGAGCGTTCAGGGACCGCCCGGCGGCAGGACCAGGTCCGGGTAGAACTCACGGGCGGCCGCGATCACGGCCTCGCCGAAGGTCGGCAGCGCGTACTGCCCCCGGCTCAGGCCGTCGCCGGAATGCCGCGACAGCACCGCGAACACCGCATCCGCGAGCCGGCGGCCGGCGACCGAGTCGCTTGGATAGTGCAGCCCGGCGATCTCGCGGTTGCGGGCGACGCGCCGGGCGAGCGCCTTGAGCGTCTCGCTGGCCGGCCGGCGCTCACCGTAGGGCAGGCCCGTGAGGCGCAGGGCACGGGCCATGCACAGGGCCATCAGCCGCGCCTGGGTCGCGTGGCCGCTCGGGAAGGAGGAGTGCCCCGGCACCGGCACCGGCGGCAGCAGGGCCGGGCAGACGAAGGAGGGGCGCGGCCGGTCGAAGGACTCCTTGTAGCGCAGAGCCGCGAAGGAGCCGATGAGGCTCGCGACGTGCAGCACCCGGTAGGTGCGCGGGTGGGAGGCCGGCGTCATCGACAGGGCCTCCATGAAGGCGGTGATGAACTCGGCGTCCTGGGCCAGGATCTCGCCCAGCGCCGAGGCGCGCTCGTCCCGCGCCAGGACGAGAAGCATCTCCAGCTCGATCTCCTGGCCGGTCGGGCCGGTCGCCGGACCGCGCAGGTCGAGGAGGATCTGCGCCAGGGCGTCGTTGAGGCCGTCGCTGTCCCACTCTGTGGCGGCGAACTCCCGCAGCACCCGGTAGGCGTACCAGCGGGCGGCCCAGGACCGGTTCTCGAAGGCCACGGAGCGGCCGGTCTCGGCGTCGGCGCTGCGGAAGGCGATCCGCCGGGCGGGGGCGCCGTCCGGTGTCTCGTCGCGGATGAAGACCGGACGCCGCAAGGAGCCGATCTCGGTGCCGTCCCGCGTGACCTCGAGAGAGAAGGGGAAGTCGGCCCGGTCGGGCACGAACCAGCCGCCGGCATCGCCGTTGAGGCCGGCATTGCCGGTATTCCCGGTGTTTCCCGTGTTGCCGGTATTGCCCGTGTTTCCCGTGTTTCCCGTGTTGCCGGTCATCGCTCGCCTCCCCGGCGCGGTCCGGCCCGACGATGTCGGCGCGATCCTGCCGGCCGTGAAGACCCGATTTCGGGGCGGGGGCCCGCCCCCCACAGCGGAGGGACCCCCCGCCCCCCCCGGCGCCCCCGCCCGGCCGCCCCCCCCCCCCCCGCCGCCCGACCCACGCCCTCAGGCACCGCGCCCCC
>NZ_LABY01000399.1 GCF_001043975.1 Methylobacterium variabile | reverse complement strand
CTTGAACTCGGTCGGACGCTGAGCAAAGAGGTCGGCAACAATATGACCTCGACCCCTTTGCGCTTAGCCGAGCAGGGTCATGGCGGTCGGCCTATGGTCGCGCTGGTGCCAGGTCACCCTCACCGCACCAAGCGAAAAGTAGCCTTCGATCCAGCTCGCCCATGCCGCTACTGCATCGAGTCTCCGCCATTCCGCGAGCGCTTCGCTAACTTGACTGAGTTGGACTTATTTCAGGTTATCGTTGGCTATTGTGGTGCTCAAACTGGAGGAAGCCTCGGTCAGGCTGAAGTTGCTTTGCGAGATTGCAACGGTGAACCGCATGTATTCGCGTTCGAAACCTTCTTTAATCGATACGAAGCCCTAACGTTGGGCTTTTGGCTTCGACCTCAGCCGACTGTCGCTCCGCGCCGAGCATGATCTGTCGGTAATGCCGCCACTCTGACCGAGCTGCGCTATCACGCGATTGCGGCCCCGTCGCTTGGCCTCGTAAAGCGCGGCATCTGCCGCCGCGAAACACTCCGTCTGCGTCACGCCCGAACCCAGCGTGAGGCAGGCCACGCCGATGCTCACGGTTATGAACCCGCCTTCCTGACCGCTGTGCGGGATCTGAGTGCGGGCAACCGCTTGGCGGATGTGTTCGGCCCGGAACGCCACCTCGCGACCGGCCGGCCCCAGCAACAGGACACCGAACTCCTCGCCGCCGATCCGGCAAGCCACCTCGTCAGGTCCGCTCACCTGCCGCTTGAGACAGCGCGCGATGGTCCGCAGCACCTCGTCGCCGGCAAGATGGCCGTAGGTGTCATTGTAGCGCTTGAACTGATCTGCATCGATCAGCAGCAGCGACAGGTTCTCGCCGGTACGCTCTGCCTGGCGCTGCAACCCGTCGAACACGGCATCGAAGTGGCGC
>NZ_LABY01000398.1 GCF_001043975.1 Methylobacterium variabile | reverse complement strand
CCGGTGCCGCGTCCACGCGTGGAGGACGGGCGTAGCGCGCAGCGCGCGTGCGTAGGCGCGGAACTTGTCCCGCCGGACAGCCGGCCCCAAGCCCCGCGGCGGGCCTGGGTCCCGGCCCCGCTCCCGGCGGCCGCGCCTGAGATGGCGCCTGGGACGCCGCCAGGGCCGCCGCCTGGGACGCCGCCAGGGCCGCCGCCTGGGACGCCGCCTGGGACGCCGCCAGGGCCGCCTCCTGGGACGCCCTCAAGCCCACCCGCCGCGAGCTGCAGCGATCAGCCGTCGCCCTTGTCGAGCGGATGATCGATCTGACCGACGCCGATCTCACGAAGGATGCCGCCTGATGCGCCCCGAGATCCACTTCGACGGCCGGCTGCCGCACATCACGCTCGGCGTCACCCCGCCCGCAGCCGACAACGACCTCGAGCAGTCGGCCAGCGCCGCCCGCGGCGTGCTCGGTGCCGGGCTCCTCATCCTCACCACGGTTGGCGGCATCGTCCTCGGCTGCGTCCTGGCCTTTCTCGCGGGGAGGGCCGCGTGATGGGCGCCCCCTTCCGCTCCGGTGCCGCCGTCCCGGCCTGCGCCACCAAGCGCTCGCTCGCCCTGGCTCGCATCGCGCTCGCCACCGCCGAGCAGAATCTGGACGACGCAGTCCTGCGCCTGCGCGCCGGTCACATCCGGCTCGCACCCGGCCGCCGCGACGAGGACCTGCTGCGCGACCTCACCACCACGGTGTTCGCGAAGCGCATGGCGCTCGACGAGGCGCGCTTCTCCGCCCTCGGCGTCGACGCCGACGCGTGGGAGGCCGCCGGCCGCCGCGGCGAGCCGACGCCGAACGACGAGGACGACATGGGCAGCGCCCTGCACGACGTCCTCGAGGCGAACTGGGAGCGCGTCGTCAGCGCCGATGAGGTGCGCGGCGAGCTGACCTTCCACGACGACGCCCGGGCGACGCTCGTCGCCGGCGCTGGCTATCGGTGAGGAGTCGCCTGTGACCACGATCCTCGACATCCTCACCGGCGGCCGCACGATCATCGCCGTTCGTCGCCAATGGACGCAGCACGAGGGGGCGCGCGACGCGTCCGACCAGCGGGTCCACCCCCAGGACGGCGCGGCCTGCGCCTGGTGCGCGCACGGCGCGCTGATGCGGGCGAGCGGCCTGCCGGCGCACCACCCGCTGGTGACCGAGGTCCGCCGGCTCCTCGATGAGGCGTGCATGGCGCTGTTCGGCGCCACCGCCGCCGAAGTCAACGACGGCCCCCGCGTCGACGGCGTCTCGCCGCGCGTCCAGGTGCTCGCCGGCTACGACCGCGCCATCGCGCGGGCCCGGGCCGAGATGGCGGAGGCTGCGTGATGCTGCAGCTCGTCTCATCGCGCCCCGCGGCGCCCGTCATCGATCTGCGGACCGGGCGGGAGATCGACGTCGCACCGTCGGCCGCCTTCGCCAGCTTCCAGGCGCAGCAGCGCGCCGCCGCGCCGGCCGGACAGCTCGAGGTGATGGCTCAGGCCTGCTTCGAGATGCACGTCGCGATCCGGCACCTCAACGCGGCGGCGATGCACCTCGCCCGGCTCGTCGATCCGGCCGATGCCGACGCGGTCGCCAAGCGCGACGCGCTCCTGGCGCAGGTGGTCGAGATCAACCGGGCCCAGCCCGGGGCCGCGGCGATGCCGCGGGTGGTGGCCTTCGAGAACGGGAAGGGCGCATGAGCCGCCCCACCGTCGGCATCCGCCCGATCACCCCCGAGGACGCGGCGGAGATGCTGTTCGCGCGCGGCATCGTCCCGGCGCTGGTCGAGACCGACACCGCCCTGGCCGAGGCCCTGTGGAACGCCCTGATGGCGGCGAGCATCCGCGTCGGGTCCGCCCCGAACGACTTCGGCGCCGTCCGGGTCGCCCTGACTCGGCTCGCCTACGAGGCGGAGCTGTCCGGGCGGCGGCGGGAGTGCCGGCGCTACCAACCCGAATCGTCGCGGAGGCGCTGAGCGATGCTCCGCCCCCACATCACGCCGCGCATCCTCGCCGGCCTCCTGCCGCTGCTCATCCTGCTGGTGATCCGCGACGCCGCCGATCTGGTCTTCCGCAGCGCCGAGCGCCTCGGCGACGCAGCCAACGATGTCGCCACCCGGCTCGGGCTGTGGATGCGGCTCGACAGCGACTACTGGGAGTGACGGCGATGCGCGTCATCTCGCATCACGCCGGCCTCGTCTCCGGCCCCGGCCTCTACACCATGCCGGCTGCGACCTACCACGCGGACCCGAGCCCGGCGCCCAGCTTGTCGTCGGGCATCGCCCGGACGCTGCTCGACGAGACGCCGCGCCACGCCTTCCAGAAGCATCCCCGCCTCGGCGGGACCGCGGAGGATGCGCGCAGCCGCAAGCTCGACCTCGGCTCGGTCGCGCACGCGATCCTCTCCGGCGAGGGCCGCGATGTGGTCGTGGTCGACGCCGACGCCTACACCACCAAGGCCGCACGCGAGGCGCGCGACGAGGCGATCGAGGCCGGGCACACGCCGGTCCTGCGCAACGACCTCCGCAAGGCCGAGCGCATGGTCGGCGCCGTGCAGGCGCGGCTCGCCAGGACGCCCGGTGCGGAGCGTGCCTTCCTCGACGGCCGCGCCGAGACGGCGCTGATCTGGCGGGACCGGCTTGGCGTCTGGGGCCGGGCGATGCTGGACTGGTGGGGCCCCGATCCCACGGAGATCTGGGACCTCAAGACCACCTCGGGCGGCCTGTCCGACCGCGCAATCGCCTCGCGAATCGCCGACGGCCTCGACATTCAGGAGCACTGGTATCGGCGCGGGCTCGCGCGCCTCTGTCCCGAGCTCGCCGGGCGCCTGCGCTTCCGGTTCGTGTTCGTCGAGACGGCCGAGCCGTTCGAGTGCCGCATCATCGAGCTCACAGGCGATCAGCGGTGGCTCGGCGAGCGCAAGGCGGTGACCGCCGCCGTCCTGTTCCGGCGCGGTCTGAGCACCGGCGAGTGGCCCGGCTACCCGGCCGAGATCGCCCGCGTAGAGAGCCCCGACTGGGTTGCCCGGCAGTGGGAGGCCCGCGAGCTGAGCGACCCCCTGCTGCGCGACCTCGGCGCCGAGCTGACCCTCGCCCATTCCCCCGACCAGCCCGACACGGAGATCGCCGCGTGACGCCGAAGCCCACACGCACGTTCGAGGACAAGGAAGCCGTGCGCCAGCAGGTGCCGCTCCTCGTCGGCCTGTTCGGGCCGTCCGGCTCGGGCAAGACGTTCTCAGCCCTGCGCCTTGCCCAGGGCATCCAGCAGGTTGCCGGCGGCGACATCTTCGTGATCGACACGGAGAGCAAGCGCGCACTGCACTACGCCGATCGGTTCAGGTTCCGGCACGTGGAGTTCGGCGCGCCATTCGGCTCCCTCGACTACTTGGAGGCGCTGAAATACTGCGTCGGCCGTGGCGCCAAGACGATCATCGTGGACTCGATGAGCCACGAGCACGAGGGCGTCGGCGGCTACCTGATGACCCAGGAAGCCGAACTCGACCGGATCGCCGGCAGCGACGAGAGCAAGCGGCAGCGGGCGACGTACTCGGCGTGGATCGTGCCGGCGAAGCAGCGGCGCCAGTTCATCAACGGCGTGCTGCAGCTCAACGCCAACTTCGTCTTCTGCTTCCGGGCGAAGGACAAGCTCAAGGTGAAGGGCGGCCGCCCGGAAGAACTCGGCTACATGCCGATCGCCGGGGAGGAATTCCTGTTCGAGATGACCGTGAACGCCCTGCTGCTGCCGGGCGCCGGTGGGGTGCCGACCTGGCAGACGAACATGCCGGGCGAGCGCAAGATGCTGAAGCTGCCCGAACAGTTCCGCGACCTGCTCCTGCGCAACCGCCGGCCGCTCGATGAGGAGATCGGACGCAACCTCGCGCAGTGGGCGCGGGGCGGCTCCGTCGACCAGCAGGCCGATGCGGTTGACCAGTCCGACGCTGGTGGCGACCAGCCGGCCGAGCCGAAGCTGTTTGCCGTTGCCCGGGAGAAGGCCCGGGCCGGCCGCAACACGTTCGAGCTCTGGCGCCAGCGCCTCAGCGAGAAGCAGGACGCATCGCTCGCGGAGATCCGGGACGAGCTCTACCGCCTGATCTTCGAAGCGGACGGGGAGGATGGTGACGAGGGCTCGGTCGAGCCCGATGGCGACCAGTCCGACGCCGACGACTTCCCCGGCAACGACGCCATCCAGGAGACCACGCGCCGCGGCCGCGGGCGCTCCGGCGGGGAGGGCTGACGATGCCCGCCCGCCGCTACGCCCACGCCCTCTACGGCACGCACCCGGTCGGCGAGTGGCGACGGGCCGGGTTGCTGCCGCCGATGTGGCTCGACCGAGAGTTCGAGCGGGCCGCAATGGGCAACGCCGAGTCGATCTACGCGCGCCCGGCACCGCCGCCGCGCCGGTATCCGCCCCTGCTGTCCGGAATCCACGCCGCGCTCGCGACGCTGCGCGCCGGCCCTTGCCCCTTCTGAGGAGAGCCCGATGAACGAAGCAGCGCAGCACGCCGCCGCCGCGGCCATCTTCGAGGCCTACGAGGAGCGCGGCAGCCTCACCGAGGCCGAGCGCGCGATGAAGCCCGCCGACCTCGCCGCCGCCCGGGCGATTGCCGCGATGGAGGCCGCCGCCCAGGCCGAGCAGGAGGCCGACAGCTGGGAGTGGGCCGTCGTCGAGATCTTCGGGCACCGTCGGCACGCCGGGCGCGTGCGCGAAGAGGAGCGCTTCGGCGCCAAGCTCCTGCGGATCGACGTGCCGATGAAGGGCGACCCGGCCGCCCACGGCTGGCTCACCCACTACTACGGCGGCTCGTCGATCTTCTCGTTCACGCCGTGCGAGCGCGAGGCCGCCCTGAGGGCGAACAAGCCCTACGAGGCGCCCGCCCGGCTCGCCCTGTCGCACCGCGATGATCTCGACGTCGCCGACGATGAGGACGGCGACAACCCGATCCCCTTCTGAGGAGCCCCGCACATGCTCAGCTCCACCACCCCAATCGACGCGTTCCGCGCCAGCCGCACCAAGCGCCTAACCGCCGCGCGCGCCACCCGCGACGCCGCCGGCCCCCGCGGCCCGATGCCCGACGTCCTGGTGGTCGAGGTCGGCGGCTACGAGACGGCGCGCGAGCACCCGGCGACCGTGGTGGTGGACCGCGAGCGCCGGTGCCTGCGCCGGAATCGTCTGCGGCTCGACATGCGGAGCGAGCAGGGGTTCCGGCTCTGCGAATTCCTGCTGATCCACCGCGACCAGGACACGGTGAGCCGGGCCAAGGCGATCAAGGTGGCCCGCGCCGGCCGGGCCAAGGCCTCTTCGCGCCACACTAGTCACCTGATCCGCCAGGCCAACCGCGCCTTCCGCGAGCTCGGCTTGCAGGTCGAGAGCATCTGGGGCGGGTCGCTCCGCCTCATCGCCACCGAGAGGAGCGAGGCATGACCCCGGGCATGAACGTGCGCGCCTTCGATTTCCCATCCCTCGCGCTCGCCGCCCGGGCCGCGGCGCGCGACGCCGCTTGTCGCCGCTCGAGATGGAGGTATGGGACGAGAACGACGCGCAGCTTCGGTCCGAGATCCGGCAGAGCTGGATCGCCTTCGCGGTCCTGTCTGTCCCGCTGCTCGTCGCTCTGGCCTGGATCTTCGTTGCCTCGGGGGGTCGGTGGTGAAGCTGCCTCCCTACGGCCCCGCGCACCACCCTGCGCCGGCGGGCCAGCACACCCGCGAAAGCCTCGCGGCTTGGGAAGCCCGCATGGAAGCGCGGCGCGAGCCGCCGCGGCCCAAGCGCCAGCATGACCCCGCCTTTCTCGCGCTGCTCGAGCGCCGCCTGACGCCGGACCGGATGAGCCCGGCCGTCTCTGCGATCTACGCCCGGACTGCGCCGGGGCACGACCCCGAGGCGGCGTCCGACTTCCAAGCTGACGCGGGCTTCTAGTAAATTGGTCTGGAGAAAAGCTATGTCTGACAATAATTGGCTCGCGGACGCCAACGGCAACCGCTGCTCCATCTCATATTTCGGCAGCCGCGAGGCGGCTCAAACTGCGCTCGACAGTCTCCGTGATTGCGAGAATTGCATCAACTGCTCGGGCTGCTCGCGCTGCTCGGACTG
>NZ_LABY01000397.1 GCF_001043975.1 Methylobacterium variabile | reverse complement strand
GACTTCGTAGGATCCTCGACGGCACGTTCCATGACGAGCATTCCCGCATCCGCACCGCTCATGCTCCGGAGAACATGCTGACGGTCCGCCACATCGCGGTGAACGTCGCAGCCCGCAAAAAAGGAAAGGATTCCATGCGCCTCGCCCTCAAAACCGCAGGCTGGGACGACGACTACCTCGTCAGGCTCGTTGCCCCATGACACTTCACCCGATTGCCCTGGGCGCGATCCCTTTCCCTGTTGCGCTCCACCGCGGGCCGGGCTACAGAGGCTTCGCGGTCAGCACCCGTAGCTCAGCTGGATAGAGCGTTGCCCTCCGAAGGCAAAGGTCACACGTTCGAATCGTGTCGGGTGCGCCACCCTTCTCAATGACTTAGCTAGTTTGCGACCCTGCTTTGGATGGGGTTGCGGAAGCGCTGCGGAAGCAGCGAGAGCCACACTCTGCCTCGGTGTGGTTGGATGACGCGCACCGCCTCGCCTCTGAGAATGGGCGCCCCGCCCCGGCGGCCGGGCGGACCTTCGAGAGGATGACCGCACGATGCCGATCAAGGCACTCAACGACCGCAAGAAGCTCTCGTCCGACTTCAACGAGGCCAACGACGCCTTCATCGACGCGGTGCTCGGCGCGTTGCAGGCCGGCGAGATCCCGCTCGATTTGGCCAGGGCCTACCTCGCCCACCCGGTGGCGATGATGCACGCGAGCGGCGCTCAAGCGGTGGCCGACTACTTCGAGCGCATCCTATTGCAGAGGCCCAAGATTGATTGGACGCCTGGCGCCTGATCTCACGTTGATCGTCAACACGAAATAGCCGCGCAAGGCTCTCGGTCGTGTTCGCGCAGAGCCCGTGGCCGGACCTGCCCGCATCAGCCCTCATGTCGCGCAACGATGGGACCGGCGGGCGGGCGCCGCGTTGACCGGGACGCCGATCAGGCGACCGGAGGACGGAGAATGACGAAGCTCTTCATCGCGCGCGTGCGCGGGCCGGCCGGGGATCGGCCGCTCGTGACCGTGCGCGCCGCGGCCGAGGGCGAGGCGAGGCTGTTTCTCGAGGCGGCCTATCCGGAGGACGAGATCGTGGAGGTCGTCGAGCCCGGCGACTGGGTCAGCACGTCCGACACCGGCTCGAAGGCCGGGGACGTGCGCGAGCATCCCGGCACTGAGTGGCAGCCGCCGACGACCGGCCTGGGTTAGGGACAGGCCGCCGCTCCCGGCTGACGCCGTTCGCGCGGCGTCGGCGCCGCATCGCAGCGACGCGGATGCACCGGTCGTCGGCCGGCTGCCGCAGGCTGGTCGCGTCGCCGGATGCAGCGCTGCGCCTCCATGGCCTCGCCGAATGCCGCGACTTTCAGTGATCGAAGGATCGCACGGAGGCGCGCACGCGACCTCCGCGGGCCGCCGCGAACCCCTGTCCCGCCTGGTGGCGCCTCACGGTCCGCAGCGCACCGGCACCACTGCTCCGGCGAGGCGCGCGGCGACCGCTCCGGTGCTCAGCGGCCCGGCGTCCCCGGCCGGCGCCGCCGGGGCGTCCGGGCCG
>NZ_LABY01000396.1 GCF_001043975.1 Methylobacterium variabile | reverse complement strand
CCGCAGGACGGCAGCCCCGAGACCTTCATGGCCCGCAACGCGTCGACGCGCTGAGCGCCCCAGGCGCTCGCAGAGACCGACCGGGGTTGCTGACCTCTGGCAGGCTTCGGCAGCTTTCACTCAGACGATCCTGCGCAGCAGTTCGATGGCAAGCGGCTCATCCAAAAGCTCGTCGAACTGCGCGGCGAGAGCACGGAAGCTCGTAGCGTCGGCATGGATGTCGAGGGCGGCCTGGCTTTCCCAGACCTCATACATCACGATCGTACCGGGCCGCTCGCGGCTCTCGTGGGCCGTGTAGACGAGGCAGCCAGGCTCTTCGAGCACGGCTGGCACGATCGCCGCCACGGCTTGCGCCAGCGCCGCCTCCTGTCCCTCGCGGGCCACCAGGCGGGCGATCAGATGGACGTGTTCGGACATTGTCTGCTTTCCTCAGCTTGAGCAGTCCGGCATCGCCGGACGCCATCATGGCGCGTAGCGCGCCTAAGTGCTCGCCGGAGGCTCAAGCCGCGATGGTCAAGGCGTCGTGGCCAGCGAGGCTGTGGCTCAGGAACATGATCAACGGCTCTACGAGAGCGGGCGCCCTGTCCTCACCCAGAACCGTCACCTCGGTCATGGGAAGAGCGGGCCAGAGCTCAGGAGCGCGCAGGATCTGCATACCCTCCTGCACGAAGGAGCGGCCGAGTAGCGTCACCCCGAGCCCGCCCGCCACCGCGGCCTGCACGCCCATCAGGCTGCTCGCCGTGCAGGCGGCGACCCAGTCGCGCCGCACCGAGTCGAGCGCAGCAATCATCATCTCGCGGTAACTACAGGGCGGCGCCAGCATGACGAGGCGAGCCGGCCGGGTGAAATCGAGCTGGTAATCGGCGGCGGCCAGCCAGACGAGCGGCTCGCGCCAGATCACTCGGCCCCGACCTCCCGCGCCCCCGCGCTTGACGATTACGGCATCGAGGCGGTTCCCGTCATAGGCCTCCAAGAGGTTACAGCTCAGGCCGGGTATCCGGTCGATGTGCAGGTCTGGGTAGAGTCGGGCGAACCCGGGGCGGCGCCTCGGCAACTGGG
>NZ_LABY01000395.1 GCF_001043975.1 Methylobacterium variabile | reverse complement strand
CCCCACGGGGAGGAGTGATCCCCCGCGCTGGAGCGACCTCACCCAAACCGGGTCGCTCCATCGATGACGGCCGCGACCTGGCCGTCGTGATCGTCGATTTCGATCCAAGGGCCGTTTCACGGCCTTGGTGCGGCCTGCGACACGTGCCGCGTTCAAGGGGGCTCGCATTCCGGGATGACGAGCTGGTAAAGCTCTTCTCGCAGGGGCGCATCATCGACGAAGCGATCGATCGCACGTCTGGCGCTCTGCGCGTCGAAGGGCTCCCCGCGGCTTTCGAGCAGGCGCCGGATGATATCCGGCTGCTCCATGATCTGCTTGGCATTGTAGATGTCGCGATCCACCGAGCCCGTCTTGTTGTCCATGTCCTCGCCGCGTCGGGTCCGCCGCGCTACGGTCGAACCCATGTGGCTCTGAGGGATGAGATCGAAGCCCTGATCCTTCAGGCTGCGGTGATCGACCCGCGCACTGAAGCCGGCCGCGGCGAGCGCCGCGTTGACCATATCGGCCCAAAGGGACCGAATGACCAGCAAATCGGATCGTTGCGACGTCCCAATGCCACGGTTGTGCCGAGTTTGGGCATTAACGACGAAGTCGATCTGCTCACCCAAGCAAGTACCGTCAAACCGACGCGTCGTAGTGAGCAAGTAGCCGACGCGGTTTTGAGAGCCGGTATCTCGCACGGTCAGATCGATAGCGCAGCCCCAGCGATTGATGAGCGCGGCGGCGAATGATCGCGCCAATGCAACAGCATCCTCAGTCGACAACTCCTGGGGCAGCGCGACGAACCAGAGCAGCGCCACGAGGGAGTCGACACGCTTTTCCCGTGCCTCGACGGCGTTCCA
>NZ_LABY01000394.1 GCF_001043975.1 Methylobacterium variabile | reverse complement strand
GCAGGGCCGCCGCGCGGCGGCTCCGCGACGGGGCCGGGCCTTCGGCAAGCCTCCGCACCGTCAGAGATCGTGCATCAGGACGGTGCGGCGCGCCGAAGAGCGCCGAGCATCCGGCGCCTCCCGGCAAGCGCCGTTCGATCGGGAGACGTCGAAACCGAGATGTCGCCGGAAAACCGCCGGGAGATCGCAGGATATGATCGGGACGCGGCGCTGCGATCCACGCCGCGAGGCTGCCGGATCCTGTGACTGGCAAGGCGGGAACCAGGTCATTCGATAATGTGCTGCAATCGAGACACGATCACGGCCCCGGCGGCATTGCGATCGGACGCAGCATCACGGTCGTCACGTCCGGACGATCTGCTCCGGTCGCACTCCGCGGGTGACTCTTCAGACGCATTAACCTCCGGTGAGGAGGTCGCCCCCTAGGATCCCACGCGGCGAAGCGAGGGAGCTTGACGTGCTTGGCAGGTCGCGGGGAGCGGAGGCGATCCGGCGGTTCCGGCGCGAGCAATCCGGCACGACGGCGATCGAGTACGCGCTGGTCGCCGTCCTGATCTTTCTCGCCCTGACGGCCGGGCTCTCGGTCTACGGCAACTCGGCGGGCAGCCTGTACGGCCAGATCAGCAACCGCATCCTCGCCGCCCTCGGCTGAGGGAGGCGGGTTCACTCCGCCGCCAGGCCGAGATTGTCCAGGCACTGCCGGATCTGGCCGGCCAGGA
>NZ_LABY01000393.1 GCF_001043975.1 Methylobacterium variabile | reverse complement strand
CTACCCCGACGTGGACGACACAGCAGTCGTCGGCATGCTGCTCCACCGCAACGGTCGACCCGAGCACGCGGAGGCAGTCGAGAGGGCACGGCGCTGGATCGTTGGTATGCAGAGCCGCAATGGTGGCTGGGGCGCCTTCGACGCTGAGAACGATCGCGAGTACCTTAACCACATCCCGTTCGCCGACCACGGCGCGCTGCTCGACCCGCCGACCGCCGACGTCACCGGCCGCTGCATCTCCTTCCTATCCCAGCTCGGACACGAAGGGGACCGCCCGGTCATCGAGCGCGCGCTGGCTTATCTGCGCGCTGAGCAGGAGGCGAACGGCAGCTGGTACGGCCGTTGGGGAACCAACTATATTTACGGCACATGGTCGGTGCTGTGCGCCCTCAATGCCGCGGGCGTGCCGCACGACGATCCAATGGTAAGCCGCGCCGTGGGCTGGCTAGTCTCGATCCAGCGGAGGGACGGTGGCTGGGGCGAGGACCAGCGGAGCTACGACCTCGGCCGCTACGTCGAGAACGCCGAGAGCCTGCCCTCTCAGACGGCTTGGGCGATGCTCGGATTGATGGCGGTTGGGCAAGCCGACGATCCAGCAGTGCTGCGCGGGGCGGCTTACCTTCAGCGTACGCAAGGGGCGGATGGCGAGTGGCAGGAGCAGGCCTACAACGCGGTTGGCTTTCCGAGGGTGTTCTACCTCAAGTATCACGGCTACCGATTGTTCTTCCCTCTCTTTGCCCTGTCGCGCCTACAAAATTTGCAACGTGGCAACAGCCGCAAGGTCAGCTTCGGCTTCTGAGTTCCGCGGGCTCTGTAACTCGAACCGCGAAGCTGAAGCGGGCGACGTTCGTCAGCGTGAAGGCACCCGATCTGCTGAGCCACTTCCCGGTGATCTTTGCTTCTGTCTCATCTGGGTGCCAAGACAAAACCTCAAGAGTACCAATCCATTCTGACCAACCAGCGGCCTGTATTCACCGCCGTCAACGTTCCTTATCGCAGAAGGTGCGTCGGAAATCCATTGGCAAGATGCCAAGCTGTGCCGCAAATTGCTGGTGCGTCGACAAAGGTGTTCCAAACCCAGCCTCCCGCGCAACATGATAGACCTTACTGCGCCCCGAGATCCTGACAGCCCAGGTCAGGCCACGCGCGCTCATGGCCTGCCGGAACGGGGTGGACCCATAACCCGCATCGGCCAGCACGCAGTTGGAGCGCAGGCCCCCCTCCCGGACCCAGTCGATCTCCGCGACGGCGATCTCCAGCTTGGTGCGGGCCTCGCGCCGGTCCTCAGGGACACCGGCCCTGGTCATCCGGTGCGGGCCTCTCGTCCAGGTCTTCGGGCAAGAACAGCGCCAGGCCGACCGCCACCGGCACCTCGCCGCGCGCCAGCGTCAGCGACACCAACGTCTG
>NZ_LABY01000392.1 GCF_001043975.1 Methylobacterium variabile | reverse complement strand
TGCAAGGCAAGCCCGAACGGGCGCCGGCGCTGATGCGCCGGACGCCTTCGCATCGACGTGTCGATGCGAAGGCGCGAGGGTATGAGAGGGGCAGGCCTCGAGGAGACATGCGCCTCCACCCGGGTTCATGCTCACGGAGCGGATCGTGAACATCGGCCTCTCCCCGCCCGCGGGGAGAGGGGAGGCCCGTGCCTGTTCCGGAAGCGGGCGGGTCAGATCACGCCCGCCCACTGCCCTCAGCGGTCCAGGACCGCCCGGTCGTTCTTGGCCACCAGGGCCCTGAAGTACGGGTTCAGCTCGTTCTCCGACAGGCCGAAGGCCTGGGCGAACTGCATGATGAGCTGCTGCTCGCCCGGCTCGGCCTCGCCGTCGGCCATGGCGCTGTCGATCATGTTGAGGATGATGCAGAGCTTCTGGTCCGGGCGCAGGCGGGGGGCGGTGTCGGCCAGGAACTGGGCCGGCTGGGTGGCACGGGCGTAGCGCACGGCGGATTCGAGCTGCTGGCGCGTGGCGTTGCGGCCGAGCACCGACATCAGGTGGCCGACCTCCTCCGGGTCGATCTCGCCGTCGGCGCTCATGCAGTAGATCAGCGAGACCGCGAGGCAGTTCCTCGGCGTGAGGTCGAACGAGGTCTGCGACTTGAACATGTTGAACATCGTCAGGGGCCCTTGGCAAGGTGTTCTGGCAAGGTGCTGAATCGGTCCGTCAGCGCAGGCGATCGATTACCGCAAGGCCGGAGCGATGTCGATTATCCGATCCGTCGCCGCGCGCCAGTATTTTTACGCGGACCGGCGTTCCCTTTGCCGGCTGAAACTCCCATATAATGGCCCGATTGACTGAAATACGTTTGGTCAGCGAGTTTAATCCCACCGGAATGCTCGAACTTGCGGATTGGGAGGGGCGGCACCCGCGCAGCCGACGACGCCCTTCGATCGCCGCAGCCGGAGCGCAGCCGAAGCGCCGAAGCCAGCATATCACCAGGACCATCGGCGATCTTTCTCATGTTTCACCGGGAATGAAGTCGTATTTTCTCCGCCATGACGCCATCATAGCAATCCCAACTCCCGCTATACGTTCATTTAAAATCTCATTTCATTGACTGATCTCGACGCCGGCCGCATCGTAGCGGCATCGAGCACGGGGGCCGCCCTGCCCCGGCCGTGCCGTAGCCTCTCGGACCATCGGATCGACCCCCATGACGCGACCGCGCCTCGTCGGCTTCTCCGCGAACATCCAGCGGCCCTCGAAGACCCGCACCCTGGTGGAGGCGATCGCCGCCGAGGCGGCCGTGCGGCTGCCGGTCGAGGTCCGGATCTTCGACATCGTCGATGCGGGTCCGGGCCTCGGCGGCGCCCTCTCCCGCGACCAGCTCTCCCTGCCGGCCCGCCGCATCGTCGAGGCGATCGAGGAGGCGGACGCCCTCGTGGTCGGCACCCCTGTCTACAAGGGTGCCTATACGGGCCTGTTCAAGCACCTGTTCGACCTCGTGGCGCCCGAGGCCCTGGCCGGCAAGCCGGTGGCGCTCGCCGCCACCGGCGGCGGCCCGCGCCACGCCCTGGTGGTGGAGCACGCGCTGCGCCCGCTCTTCGGCTTCTTCACCGCCCTCACGGTGCCGACCGCCGTCTACGCCTCCGATCCCGATTTTCGCGAGGGCGGCCTCGAGTCCGGGGCAATCCGCCAGCGGGTGGCGGAGGCCGGCGGCCAGCTCGCAGGCCTGGCCGGCGCCCGCGCGGCCGCCGCGGTCGCGCCGCTCGCCCGCACGGCCGGGGGCGCCCGATGATCGACCGCCGCACGCTCCTCGCGGCGGCGCTGGCCGGTGCCGCCCTGCCGGCCCGGGCCGCGCCGG
>NZ_LABY01000391.1 GCF_001043975.1 Methylobacterium variabile | reverse complement strand
TCGGATTCCTCGGCCTCGTCCGAGTCCTCCTCCCGCAGGGCGAGGAGGCGGTGCACCCCGAGCGCGACCGGGACGAGGCCGAGGAATCCGAGCCAGGCCGGCGCCAGGACCAGGGACAGGAGCGACCCGGCGAGCGAGGCCAGCACCAGGGCGGCGATGCCGAGGGACTGGCCGATCACGATCTGGTGCGGGCGGTAGCGCGGATCGGAGAAGAAGCCGATCAGCACGACGATGTCGTCGATGTTGGTCGAGGCGAACAGGGCGACCGCGACGCCGAGGTCGGTCAGGTGGTCCATGGCCGTCTCGGGCGAAGGGCCGGAACGGGGCGCGGCATCGCGCGGTTGTCCGGAAGGCTCATCGAACCAGGAGCTTCGCCATGCGGATCCTGCTCCCCGCCCTCGCGCTCGCCGCGCTCCTGACCGGCCCGGCCGCCGCGCGCGACCGGCCGGCGCCGCGGCCGGTCCCCGAGGATGTCGACGCCACCGGCACCGTCACCCCGACCGATCCGGTGCTCATCCCCGACGAGGACCGCGGGGCGATGCGGCGGGCCAAGCGCCAGCGGGGGCGGGATGCCGACACCGAGGCGCCGATCCGCGAGTTCATCCCCGAATAAGTCCAGGCCAGCCTGCGCCTTCACCCCAGCATCGAGGGCGTGCGGTCCTCGGCGAGCAGGCGGCGCGCTTCCGCCGCGTCCTCGTGCATGCGGGCGACGAGGGCCTCGGCGCTGTCGAAGCGTTCCTCGCCGCGGATGAAGCCGACGAACTCGACCGCGATGCGCTGGCCGTAGAGGTCGCCGGAGAAGTCGAACAGGTAGGTCTCGAGGAGCGGCGCGCCGTCGTCGAAGGTTGGGCGCCGGCCGTAGCTCGCCACGCCGTCCCGCACGCGGCCGTCGCCCAGGCGGACGCGCACGGCGTAGATGCCGTGGGCGAGGGCACAGGATTCGAGGGCCACGTTGGCGGTGGGGAAGCCGAGGGTGCGGCCGCGCTTGTCGCCGTGGCGCACCTCGCCCTCGACGAACCAGCGGTAGCCGAGGAGGTGGTTCGCGGTCGCCACCTCGCCGGCCTCCAGCGCGGTCCGGATCGCGCTCGACGAGACCGGCGCCTCGCCGCCGCCGGCCGCCACCGCCGGCACGATCCGGCAGGCGAGCCCGTTCTCGGCGCAGAGCGCCTCCAGCATCGCCGGCGTGCCCTCGCGGCCGCGGCCGAAATGGAAGTCGTGCCCGATCACCACGCCCGACAGGCCGAGCTCGCCCTTCAGGACGTCGGCCACGAAGGCCGCCGCCCCGGTGCCGGCGAGCGCCGCGTCGAACCGGC
>NZ_LABY01000390.1 GCF_001043975.1 Methylobacterium variabile | reverse complement strand
GGAGCGGGATGTCGAGGCGGGTGCGGTCGAGGAACAGGAAGCGGGCCCGCTTGGTCCCGGGCGCGAGGGTGTCGCAGGTCCGGTCGGCGGCGGTGGGGAGCTGGGCGCTGATCTCGACCCGGTTCAGGCCCGGCCGCCACAGGCTCAAGGGCAGCGGGATGGCGTTGTCGCTGAACACCTCGCCGCGGCTGTAGGGCAGCGGCACGCTCGCCGCGTTGCGGCCGTTGATGTCGACGACGATCTGGGCGCTCGATTCCAGCCCCGCCGCGTAGCCGCCGGCGAGGTGCAGCATCACCTTGCCGTAATCGGCCGGGACGAAATCGGCCGGGAAGCGCACCTCGAAGCCGACGCGCATCAGCCGTCCGCTGAACTCGCGTGTCGCGACGCCGAGCTGCTCCAGGGCCAGGCTCTCCCCGCCCTGGATCGGGTAGCCCCGCGTCAGGCTCGCCAGCCGGGCGCCGGCCGGCGGGCCGGACCCGTCGCCCGAGGCCGCGAGGGTCGTGACGGCCTCGCGCACGTCCGCGGCGCTCGTGCCCGTGACGACCAGCACCGGGGCCCTGCTGCCGCGAGGCGGCAGCAGGGCGACCCGCGGCCCCGAGATCGGCCCGAGCTCCTCGACCCCTTCCGTGCCCCGGATCTCGGCGGCGGTGCCGACGAGCAGGTTGACCCCGGTGCGCCCGGACAGCGGCGGCCCGAAGCTGACCGCCGGCCGGGCCAGGCGCCCGACCAGGGCGACAGCCTGCACGGCGCCGATCATCCGCTCGAGCCGGTCCGGGCTCGGCCGCTCGGAGAGCAGCACGCCGATCGGCAGGGCTCCGCTCTCGTCGGGCTCAAGGGCCGCCAGGGTCTTGAGGTCGAGGTCGGCTGCCGGGGCCACGACGAGGCCGGAGCGGGAGGGGTCGATCTGGGTCCACAGCTCGTAGGTGGCCTCGATCGAGCAGTCGACCCGGTGACGCTGGCTCGCCGTCAGGCTCACGGCGTTGTAGCCGGCCTTGAGCAGACCCTCGGGCAGGGCGAACTCCACCACCTTCACCGCGCCGGGCGCCTGGATCCGCGTCCAGCCGACACGGGTTCCGTTGACGCTGCCGGAGAGTTCCGAGGATTCCGGCGCCACCGAGATCGCCGACAGGTAGGAGACCCGCAGCTTCGCCGGTCCGCGCGCCTGCGCCTCGGTCAGGTAGACCGGGAATTGCAGCGCGTCCTCCTCGCCGGCGAGGCGGTAGCCGCGGGTGCCGGCGGGAAAGCGCCGCGCCGCCGCGACCACCGCCGTCAGGGGCGCGCCGCGGCGCACCGCATCGGCCTCGGGCGCCGGCGGGCGTGGGGGACCCGCGCGCAGGGGCTCGCCGGCGGGCGGCAGGGTCAGCCGCTCGGTCGGCCCGGTGCCGAGGAAGCTCTGGGCCGCGGCCGGGCCGGCTGCCGCGAGTCCCCCGGCGGCCATCGCCGCGAGAATCGCGGAGTCGAGCAGGTTCCGCAGCCATGGCCGTCGGCCCTGCGGGGCGACCCCGCGGGGGAACGGGGAGCCGGACGGCCGATGCGTCGGACTGCCGATGCAGGCCTGCTCGGGCCGGAGGGTCGGGCGGGGCGCCGTCATCGGGTCCTCAGGCCGCATCGGTGCGCCGAGGCCGGCCGGCGAGGGCGCGATCGTTCTCGAAGTCGAGCATCAGGCGGACCCAATCGCCCTCGGCCTCTGCCTCCGCCTCGGACTTCGCCTCAGCCTTCGCCTTGGCGTCGGCCTTGGCCCGGATCGGGATGGTGGGCCGGACCCGCGGCTCAAGGGGCAGCTCGGCGGGAGCGGGCGGGGCGGCGTCGTAGACCGGCGTCGCGGGCGTCGCCGCCGCGGCCGGGGCGGGTTGGCGCACCTCGCCGGCCAGCGCGTAGCGCAGGGCGCGGACCGGCTCGACGAGACCCCACCAGACGAATTGCAGCGTCCCGGTGAGCAGGTCCTTGTGGCGGCGCCGGCGCAGCTGGAACCGGCGCATCGCCTCCGCGTCGCCGTACATCAGGCCGGCGAGCGCGACGTAGTCCTGCGTGCGCAGGGACCCGAAGGCGAGGCGGCAGACCGCGTCGGCGCCGGTGCGGGTGACCGGCCCGAGGATCACCGGCAGGGCGCCGGCGGGCCGGGCACCGGCGACCGGCACCACCGTGAGGGTGCCGGCGACCGGGCGGTGGCCGGCCCCGGCGGCCAGCAGCGCCGCCGGCATCCTGACGGTGCAGGCCTCCGCCGAGACCCGCTCGATCGCCACGTCGACGGCCCGGCCGCCGAGGGTGAGCTGGCCGCGCCGGTTGACCGCGAGGGACGGCGTGCGCTCTAGCTGGCGCCGCTCGGCGCAGACGCCGAGGGCCGCGCCCGCGGTGAGGAGGTTGAAGAGGTTCCACAGGCCGACGACCAGCATCAGGTTGGTCACGCCGGGCTCGAACAGGTAGCGCCAGGCCGCCACCACGCAGCCGGTCGCCAGCAGGCCGTAGACGGCGAAGAACGGCAGTGCTAGCGACGACAGGTGGTCGTGCTCGAGCGTCGCGCCCTTGTTGGTGACGTTGAAGGTCGGCTTGCGGGGCGACCAGATCACCGACACGATCGCCTTCGACAAGTACAGTCCCTGGACGTACTCGTAGAGTTCGGAGACGAACGGCCAGCGGAACTTGCCGTAGACGTAGTTCTGCATCATCAGGTTGATGACGATGTAGGTCGCCGTGTAGGCGATCGACTCGTCGACGCTGGCGACGAAGATCTTCAGATCGAAGAAGATGTGGAGCAGCGGCGCGAACATGAAGGCGAGCCGCGGGATCGGGAAGAACCAGAACGTCATGCTCGACAGGTAGGCGAGCTTCTGGATCGGCTTGAGGCCCTTCTGCAGCGCCGGGTTCTTGAGCAGCAGGATCTGGAACATGCCCTGGCACCAGCGCGAGCGCTGGCCGATGAAGTCGGCGAGCGTGTCGGGCTGGAGTCCCGCGATCAGCGGCTTGTCGACGTAGGCGCTGGTCCAGCCGCGGGAATGCAGCTCGAAGGCGGTCTCGCAATCCTCCGTGATGGTGATGCCGGCGAATCCCCCGGCCTCGTCGAGGGCGGCGCGCCGCAGGAGCGCCGCCGAGCCGCAGAAGAACGAGCCGTTCCACTTGTCGAGGCCCGCCTGCGTCACCGCGTAGAACATCTCGTTCTCGGACGGCATGCGCTCGAAGGTGCGGAGATTCCGCTCGATCGGGTCGGGGTTGAGGAAGGCGTGCGGGGTCTGGACCAGGAACAGCTTCGGGTCCTCGGCGAAGTAGCCGACGGTCTCGCTCAGCAGGGAGCGGAACGGCACGTGGTCGGCGTCGAGGACCAGCACGATGTCGCCGGTGGCGAAGGCGAGGCCGTTGTTGAGGTTGCCGGCCTTGGCGTGCTCGTTGCGGGCGCGGGTCAGGTAGCGCGCGCCGAGTTCGTCGCAGAGCGCCCGCAGCTCGGCCCGCCGGGCGACCGCCGCGGCGGCCTTCTCGGGGTTCGGGTCAGCGCATTTCTGGTCGGTGCCGCCGTCGTCGAGGAGCCAGACGGTCAGCTTCTCGGGCGGGTAGTTCATCTGGCGCGCGGCGGCGAGCGTCATCGCCAGGATCTCGGCGTCCTCGTTGTAGCTCGGCACGAAGACGTCGACGGAGGGCAGGTCCGCGGCAGGTGTCGCTGCGGGCGGGCGGCGGCGCAGCGGCTCGGCGTTGATGATCAGGCTGACGAACAGGATGAAGACGCAGTACAGCTCGCACAGGAGCAGCAGCAGGCCGAAGCCGAAGCTGACGGGGTCGCCCGGCGAGGGCAGCGTGTCGGTCACCCGCCACAGGATGTAGCGCAGCACCACCAGGCTTCCCATCGCCAGGAAGACGAAGCGCGCCCGCGGGCCGTCGAAAAGGAGCCAGAGACCGGCCATCGCCGCCATGGCGGCGAGGCTCATCGCGAGCTGGTTCTGGGTGCCGACGGGCTGGCTCAGCAGGACGAGGCCGGCCGCCGTCGTCGCCATCCAGGCCAGCCATCGCAAGACACGCACCACGCCCGCCGCTCCAGAATCACCATCCCCCTAGGCCATCAGATTATGTCCATTTCTCGTTGCGAAAACCTATTTTTCTCTGACCACGCAAGCTGAAATCCAGCAATTTCCACGAGAAAATGACGTAGATCGCGACAGGGCGATCCGGGCACTTGACGGTCTTGTATTTCGCCCTACCAAGTCGGGGACAAGTCGTCGCCCGAATATTGCAACAGCACAGACTTCGCCGGGGCACCTATGGGCGACCAGTCGCACTGAGATCCACCGGCAAGCGTGGCTGCGAGCGTGGCAACGGGGGATCTGCAATGCGGGCTTGCGGCGGTGCACTTGGCCTTGCATCGCCCGGCCCCCCGGAGTCATCTCGCGCTCGACATCCAGCAACGAGATTCATGGCTTCCCCCGTCCGGTGAGTCAGCGTCCGGACCTGCGAACGAGATGGTCCGGGCGTAAACCCGGGCCGTCCTCGGCGGCACCGTCGTGCCGAGGCCCGTGATGCAGCGGCATCGTTGCGGATCCCGGCCTGCGCGAGGGCGACGGGCAAATCGTCCCGCACGGCCGACACGGGACCGTGAGATCCGGGACGGCCGCCTTCGCCCGGGCCTGCGGCGCGGCCCGGGACCGTTCGACGATGGCGGTGACCCTCTCACCGCAGGTCGGCGGCGTGGCGGACCGCGAAATGGGTCAGCTCGGTCAGGGTGGCGAGGCCGAGGCGCTGGCGCAGGGCCGCGCAGGAATTGGTCACGGTCTTGTAGCTGACCGAGAGATCCTCGGCGATCGCCGCGTAGCCTCGGCCCTCGGCGAGGAGCGCCAGGATGCGCCGCTCCCGCGGGCTCAAGGATCCGAGCAGGGTGCGGCGCGGATCGGCCTGGAGCAGCGCCACCTCGGTGGCGAGCGGCCCGTCGAGGTAGGGCCGCCCGGTCCGCACCTGCTCGTAGGCCCGCACCAGGTCGCCGGCGGGCGCGTCCTTCAGCACGTAGCCGACGGCGCCGGCAGCCAGCGCACGGGCGACCACCGCCGGATCGGCATGCATGCTGAAAACCAGCACGCGTGTCGCGGGCGCGCGCCTGCGCACCCGGCCGATCAGCGCCAGGCCGGCGAGGTCGCGGCCCGGGAAGGCGAGATCGATGACGGCGACGTCGGGCCGGTGGCGCAGGATGGCGCGGTAGCCCTCGGCGAGGCCGGCGGCCTCCCGCACCTCGGCACCCGCATCCTCGAGCAGACGCCGGGCGCCCCGGAGCACGATCGGATGGTCGTCGACCACGATGACGCTGGTCACGCGGGCTCCCCCTCCGGGGTCTCGGGTCCGGCCGGGAGCGTGATCCGCAGGGCCGTGCCGGGCCGGAGCGGCACGAGCGCGAGGCTGCCGCCGAGGGCCTCGACCCGCTCGCGCATCCCCGCGAGGCCCCGCCCCTCGACCCGCTCCTCGCCGAGGCCGCGGCCGTCATCCTCGACGCTGAGGTGCAGGGTGCCGTCCTCCTCCGCGACCGACACCGCCACCCGCCCGGGCCCGGCGTGGCGCAGGGCGTTGGTCAGCCCCTCCTGGACGCAGCGGTAGACGGTGAGATCGACGAGGTCGCCGTAGCCCTGCCGCAGGGGCGCGAAGCGGCCCTCGACCCGGACCTCCGGATGGTGCCGGGCGCCCTCGCGCACCAGGAGCTCGAGGCAGCGGCCGAGGGGCGCCTGGCCGAGGCCGGCCGGGCGCAGCCGGTTGAGCAGCGCCCGGTTGATGGTCTGCACCCGCTTGACGATCGCCGCGATGTCGTCGGTGCGCTGGGTCAGGCGCGCGCGGGCCGGCTCCTCGAGCGTCGCGGCGATCGTCAAGCGGG
>NZ_LABY01000039.1 GCF_001043975.1 Methylobacterium variabile | reverse complement strand
GCGCGGGCGGCGCAGCGCCGCGGCGGCCCTCGCCCGGGCGCACGACGCCGCCGGCTTCCTCGGCAAGGCCGCGATCCAGGTCCGGGACCGCCACGGCTTCTTCATCAGCCGGGTCTTTCAGGCGTTCATCAATGAGGCCGCCGCGATGGTCGGCGAGGGCGTCGCGCCGGTGTTGGTGGAGAACGCCGCGCTCCAGGCCGGCTATCCGTCCGGGCCCCTGGCCGTCATCGACGACGCCTCCCTGTCTTTCGCGGCTCAGGGCATCGCCGGGGCGCGGGAGGCCGCGCGGGCGCGCGGGGAGCCGCCCGGGGACCATCCGGGCGAACGCGTGATCCTGGAGCTGCTGGCCGAGGGCCGGGCCGGACGGCGCGCCGGCGCCGGCTTCTACGATCATGACGGCGACGCGAGGCGGCTGTGGCCGGGCCTGTCCCGCTACCGCCAGGCGTCGGACCTGAGCCTGATCGGGGCCGGGGAGCGCTTCCTGCTCGTCCAAATCGCCGAGGTGCTGCGCGCCGTCCGCGACGGCGTCATCGGCTCAGCGGCCGAGATCAATGTCGGTGCCGTCGAGGCGACCGGGTTCCCGCGCTGGACCGGAGGCCCGATCACCTATCTCGACCTGATCGGCCATGAGGCCGGCCTGCTGCGGGCCCGCGACCTCGCTGCCCGGCACGGACCGCGCTTCGCCTGGCCGGTGGCGGATGCGTCCGGCCTCGCGGCCCTGCTCGCCTCCCTGCGCCGGCCTGTGGCCGGACCGGCCGCCTGACGCTCTCCCGACCCTGCAGGCAAGGAGCCGCCCGCATGAAACGTCTGCTGATGACCGGCCTCAATGCCGGCGACGAGGCCCCGGTCGCAGTGATTGGCGGCGACGGCTCGTATTTCCACCTCGACGACGGCCGGAAGGTCCTCGACGGCAGCAATTCCGGCGGCGCCCTCGGCCATCGCCACCCGGACATCGTCGCGGCGATCCGCAGGGCGGCCGAGTATCCGGCCTGCAGCGAGGGCTGGTTCTGGAAGGAGCGCGAGGCGGCGGCCGAAGCCTTGATCGGCCTCGCTTTCGCGGGCGAGCACGATTGGGTCGGCGCCGTGCGCTTCGGCCTGTCGGGCTCGGAGGTCAACGACCTCGCCCTCTCTCTCGCCCAGGCGGTCACCGGGCGTAGCGCCATCGCGACCCGGGAGCGCGCCTATCACGGCCTCACCGGCCTCGCCCGGGATGCGACGGTCCAGCCGCACTGGCACGGCGGCCTGTCGCACCGGGACGGGCGCGTCAGTCCCTGCTCGGCTTCGGCACCGGTGCGGGTGCTGTCGGCGCCCCTGACCTCGGCCTATGGCGAGCGCGTGCCGCTCCTGGCGCAGCAGGGCGAGGACGAGATGGCGGCCCTGCTCGGCGACGTCTCGGGGGTCATCGTCGATTACAGCCAGGGCGGCATCTACCACGACGGCGCCTACCAGGATCAGGTCGCCCGGGCGGCCCGGCGCGCCGGCGCGCTGTGGATCGCCGACGAGGTCGTGACCGGGGCCGGGCGTGCCGGACGCTGGTTCGCGTTCCAGGGCGGCGAGAGTCGGCCGGACATGGTGACGATGGGCAAGTCGCTGGCTGGCGGCGGGGCGCCGATCGGCGCCGTGATCCTGTCGCGCACCATGGTCGAGCGCCTCGACGGGGCGGCTTGGCAGGCCTACAGCACCTTCCGCGGCCATCCCCTCGCCATGGCCTGCGTGCTGGCAACGCTCGAGGTGATCCGGCGCGACGGCCTGCTGGAGCGCGTCGCCGCCCTCGAGCCGATGATGCGCGGCAACCTCGTGGCGATCGCCGAGGCCCACCCCTCCGTCGCCCGGGTCGACGGGCGCGGCCTGCACTGGACCATCGAACTGCACGGCCCGCACTGGCGGGACTGGACGGCCGCCTCGGCCGGGACACCGGTCGCCTCGCTGGTCGCCGCTGCGGCCCTCGCCGAAGACGTGGTGATCGGGACGAGCGGCGAGGAGACCTCGCTGTTCCTCGCCCCCTCGCTGCTGATGAGCGAGGCCGATCTCGGTCGGCTCCTCGACACACTCGACCGCGCCCTCGCGGTGGCCGACCGTCACCACGCGCACCGCGCCGCCTGACCCGCCCCTCCCAACAAAGGACAACGACGATGAACGAAGAACCCGCGGTCCGCGCCGCCGTGCAGGCCTATTTCGATGCGCTCTACGACGGCGACGTCGAGGGCTTCCGGCGGGTGTTCCATCCCGCCTGCCGCCTCTACACCGTCGGGGAGGACGGGGCGGTCGCGACGATCGACTACGAGCCGTACCTCGCCCGGGTCGCCGGCCGGCCCTCGCCGGCCTCGCGCGGCGATGCCCGCGACGACGAGATCCTGGCCCTCACGGTGACAGGCCCGGCAATGGCCCATGCGCGGGTCCGCGATTGCTATCAACCGCGCCGCTTCGTGAACGAGCTGACCCTGCTGAAGGTCGAGGACGCGTGGCGCATCGTGGCGAAGGTCTACTGCACACTGGCGTGACGCGGGGCGGCCCAGCGCGGGCCAGGCCGCCGCCTCGGTTGACAGCCCGCGCGGCCTGACCCTAAGCAGACCCGCGCTGGCAGGCCAGCGCTTCGTCCGCTTAGGTTTTTGATGTGTCGCAGGTTTTTGTCGCAAAGCCGGTGGCCGCTCTTGCGAAGACCGTTTAGACCCGCCGCCCGAACGGCGCTTCCGGAAGGCCCTTGATGACGAGCGACGCCGACGATTCGCCGCTCGGCCGGTCCTTCCGGATCCTCGAACTGCTCGCGGCTTCCCCCGAGGGACTGAGCCTCACGGAGATCGCGACGGGCAGCGGCCTCGTGGTGGCGACCGCCCATCGCCAGCTCGGCACGCTGCTCGGCCTCGGTCTGGTGCGCAAGGTCAATGCACGCTCGTTCGGGCTCGGCGAGCGAGTGTGGCGCCTCGCCCACCTGATGAGCGGCGGCGCCGACGTGGTGACGGTGGCCGAGCCGGTGCTGAAGGCGCTGGTGGAGCGCTTCGGCGAGACCGCGTTTCTGGCCAAGCTCGCCGGCGACCAGGTCGAGCTGATCGCAACGAGCCATCCGGACGATTTCGGCAAGGCCTACGCCCAGCCCGGCCGCGGCATGCCGCTCCATGCCGCCGCGTCGGGCAAGATCCTGCTCTCCCTCCAGGACGACGCCTTCATCGACGCGTACCTGAAGCTCCCGCGCGAAGCCTTCACGGCGGCGACCAAGATCGAGGAGCGGATGATCCGGGCAGACATCGCGGAGGCTCGGGAGCGACGGATCGCCGTCTGCAACAACGAGTTCGACCCCGGCATCCTGAGTTACGCCGCGCCGGTGCAGGACGCCCGCACCGGGCTCGCCTACGCGGTCGCGATCTTCGGCCTTGCGGAGCGCTTCGCGCAGGTCGACCGCGCGACGGTTGAGGACGCCCTGACCGAGGCGGCCCGGACGCTCGCCCAGGCTCTGCGCGGCGCCCGGTAGAGCCGGCCTCGTCCTCCGATCGCCCCGCCCAGGAGCGGGATCGCGGACGCCATGACGCGACGGATCGCCCGGGCATAAGCCCGCCGTCGCGCTCGCTCCCGCGGATTTTTCTTTCGGTTATCGGAAATCCTGACGGCGTCGCGCCAGTCGCCGTCCTGGCACCGAACTTGAACGGGATCAGCCGCCTAGGCCCGATCCGCGCGCCTGCGCGCCGCGCCGGATCTCGCCACGGCCGGCCTTGACACGGCCGAGCCTCCCCGTGATATTCGAAAAACGAAATAAATTTCAGTTTTTCGAGATTGGCATGGGCTGGCGACTGGGCATCGATATCGGCGGAACGTTCACCGACGTCATCGCCGTCGCCGAGGACGGCGTCACGCGCCGCTCCGGCAAGGCGCCGAGCCGGCCGGCCGAGCCGGTCCGGGCGATCATCGACGCCATCGCGGCGGTATCCCTGACCTGGCCGGAGGTCGACGAGATCGTCCACGGCACCACCATCGTCACCAACGACATCGTCGAGGAGCGCTTCCGCCCGGCGGGCCTTGTGGCGACCTGGGGCTTCTCCGACACGATCGAGATCGGCCGCGGCTCGCGCCGCCACCTCTACCGCCTCGACCTGCCGCCGAAGGCCGAGCCGCTGATCCCGGCCTCGGGCCGGTTCGAGGTCCGCGAGCGCATCGGCCATGACGGCCGGGTGATCGAGCCCCTGACCGAGGCGGAGATCGAGCGGGTGGTGGACGAGATCCTGGCCGCCGGCCTCGACACCGTCGCGGTCTGCCTGATCCACGCCTACGCCAATCCCGAGCACGAGGCCCGGCTCGGGAAGCGCCTGCGCGAGGCGATCCCGTTCGTGAGCCTCAGCCACGAGATCAGCCCGGAGGCGCGGGAATTCGAGCGCATGAGCACGACGGCGCTCAACGCCATGATGATGGCGCGGATCACCCGGCATCTCGCCCTGATCGCCGAGCGCAGGCCGGAGGCGAGCCGGCTGCACCTGATCCATTCCGCGAGCGGCATGGCGGCACCAGAGATGATCGCCGAGCGGCCGCTGATGCTCGCCATGTCGGGCCCGGCCGCCGGGGTCTCGGCCAGTCGCCTCGCCGCCGACCGCCTCGGGATCGCCCACGCGCTCACCTTCGACATGGGCGGCACGACCACGGATGTCTGCCTGATCGTCGACGGCAAGGCCGAGATCGCCCTCAACCGCGAACTCGGCGGACGCCGCATCCGCCTGCCGATGGTGGCGGTGGATTCGGTCGGGGCCGGCGGCGGCTCGATCGCGCGGCTCTCCTCCGGCGCCCTGACGGTGGGGCCGCAGAGCGCCGGGGCGAGCCCGGGACCGGCCTGCTACGGTCGGGGCGGCGAGGCCGCCACGGTGTCGGATGCCGACCTGCTCCTCGGCTACCTCAATCCCGGCCGCACCCTCGGCAAGGCCGTGACCCTGTCGCCGGCGGCGGCGGAGGCGGCCGTCGGCCGGCTCGCCGCCGCGATGGGCTTCGCCGTCCCCGAGGCAGCGGTCGGCATCGCCCGGGTGGTTCACGCCAACATGGCCCGCGCCCTGCGGCGCGCCACGATCGAGCGCGGAGTCGACATCCGCGACTTCGCGCTGATCGCCTTCGGCGGTGCGGGCCCGATGCACGCCGCGGAGGTCGCCCGCCTGTGCGGCATCGGCCGCATCGTCGTCCCGGAATTCTCCTCCGGCTTCTCGGCCCTCGGCTGCGTCGATGCGCGGATGAGCTTCTCGCGCCAGATGACCGTCAACGTCCGCTCGACCGCCTGGGATCAGGCCCGGCTCGACGGGATGGTGGCGGCCCAGACGGCGGAGCTGTCGGGGGCCCTGGCCCGGGCCGGCCACCCGCCGGACCGGCTCGCCGTCAGCCACGTGGCGGGCATCCGCTACAGCGGGCAGAGCTACGAGACGCCGATCGCCGACCCCGCCCTCGGCGACCCGGACGCCCTCGGCGCCCAGTTCGACGCCGCGCACCGGGCCCTCTACGGCTACGCCACCGGCGAGCCCTGGGAGCTCGTCAACATCCGCACCGAGGTCGCCGCACCGGGCGAGGCCGCGCCGGCAGGGGCCGCGCCCGCCCCCGCGGAACCGGCCGGCGGCCTCGTCCGGCAGGGCGAGCGCCTCGTCACCTACGAGACCGGCGAGCGTCATCCGACGCCCGTCTACGCGCGGGGCTCCCTGCCCGCGGGCCTGCGCATCGCCGGGCCGGCGATCATCGAGGACGAGTGGTCGACCATCGTGGTGCCGCCGGGCGACGTGCTGTGGCGCGAGAACCGGGACGACCTCTTCATCGCCGTGAGGCTGCCCGCATGACCATCGATCCCGTCTCCCTCGAGGTGGTGCGCAACGCGCTCATCGCCATCGCCGAGGAAATGTCGATGGTGGTGATGCGGGCGGCCCGCTCGCCGCTCCTGCGCGAGGCCGGCGACCATTCCTCCGCCCTCACCGATGCGGCCGGCTTCCTGATCGCACAGGGCCAGGACGTGCCGGTCCATCTCGGTGTCCTGTCCTTCACGGTGCGGGAGTTCCTCGCCGTGGTGCCGCCCGCCGAGATGCGGCCGGGCGACGTCTGGATCGTCAACACGCCGGAGGTCGGCGGCAACCATCTCCCGGATGTCAAGCTGATCCGCCCGGTCTTCTCGGGAGCGATCCTGTACGCCTTCGCGGTCAGCCTCGCCCACTGGGCCGACATCGGCGGCGCGGCCCCCGGCAGCTACTACGCGGCGGCGATCGACGCCTGGCAGGAGGGGTTGCGCATCCCCCCGGTCCGCCTCGTCGCCGGGGAGGCGATCGACGAGCGGATGATGGCGTTCATCCTGGCCAACGTCCGGGGGCCGGAGGAGCGCCGCGGCGACATCCTCGCCCAGATCGCCGCCACCGCGGTCGCGGCGCGACGCCTCGCCGAACTCGATCGCCGCTACGGCGAGCCCTTCCTCGCCGAGGCCTTCGAGGCGATCCACGCCCGCGCCGAGCGGCAGATGCGCGCGGCGATCGCCGCCCTGCCGGATGGCGTCTATCAGGGTGAGGATTTCATGGACGACGACGGCCATGGCGGCCCGCCGCAGCCGATCCGGGTTACCGCCACGATCGCGGGCGACGAGATCACCTTCGACTTCTCGGACAGCGCCGACGCGGTGCCGGGACCGATCAACACCACGCCCTTCATCGCCGGGGCGGCGGCCTTCTACGTGATGAAGGCGCTGTTCGGCCCCGAGATCCAGCCCAGCGCCGGCTGCTACCGACCGCTGCGGGTCGTGACCCGGCCGGGCTCGATCCTCGACGGTGGGGCCACCGCCCCGGTCGTCGGCGGCAACCACGAGACCTGCCAGCGCATCGCCGACGCGATCTTCCAGGCCTTCCGCCCCTTCGCCGTGGAGCGGATGAGCGCCGGCGGACCGACCACCGCCGGGCTCCTCATCTTCGGCGCGCGCCGGGACGACGGGAGCTGGTCCACCTTCTACGAGGTCCATTGCGGCGGCGAGGGCGCGCGGACGGACCGGGACGGCATGGCAGCGACGCGCGTCCACCTCGCCAACGTGATGAACACCCCGGCCGAGGTGATCGAGAGCGAGTACCCGATCACCGTCGAGTTCCAGCGGCTGCGCCGGGGCTCGGGCGGGCGCGGCCGCCATGCCGGCGGCGACGGCGTCTGCCGCGGCTACCGGATGCAGGCCGAGGGCGTCTCGCTCACCACGATGTTCGAGCGGGCGGTGGTGCCGCCCTACGGTCTCGAGGGCGGCGAGGACGGTGCGCCGTTCCGGGTCCGGCTCGAGCGGGGCTCGGAGGAGACGCTCACGCTTGCCGGGAAGACGAACATCGTCGTGGGCGCCGGCGACCTCGTGGTTGCCGAGAGCTGCGGCGGCGGCGGCTACGGCCGCTCCCCGGACTGACCCGGATCCGCCCCGCCCCACTTGCTGGAGCCGCAACGCATGAACAGACGTGACCTCCTCGTCGCCGGCGGCGCCTCGCTCGCCACGCTCCGGCTCGGCGCCGGGCCAGCTCACGCCCAGCAATCCGGCGTGATCCGCGTCCTGCTCGAGGATGCGCCCAACACGTTCGATCCGGCCGGGACCGGCTACAACACGCCGGCGGTGAACGTCACCTGGAACGTCTACGACCGCTTGGTGACCTTCGGCACCAAGCCGATCGAGGGCGAGGACGGCGCCTTCACGTACGATTACGACACGATCGTCGGCCAGGCGGCGGAGGGCTACGAGGTCTCGGGCGACGGACGCCGCATCGTCTTCCACATGCGCCGGGGTGCCACCTTCCACGACGGGACCCCGGTCACGGCCCGCGATGCCAAGTGGTCTCTCGACCGCTGCATGAGCGTGCCGACCGCCAAGGCGCAGCTCGCCTCCGGCTCCCTGCGCGACCCGGCACAATTCTCGGTCATCGACGACATGACCCTGCAGGTCGAGACCGAGCAGGCCGACCGCTTCACGTTGCCGAACCTCGCCATCGTGTTCCCGGCGATCTTCAACTCGGCCCTGTGCCGCAAGCACGCGACCGAAGCCGATCCCTTCGCCCAGGACTGGCTGAAGACGAACGTCGCCGGCGGAGGCCCATTCCGGCTCGCCCGCTACGAGCCGGGCCAGCAGGTGGTCCTCGATCGCTTCCCGGAATGGCGCAACGGCAAGGTCGCCGGCAAGGCGCGGATCCTGTTCCAAGTCGCCACCAACGCGTCGAGCCGCCGGGCCGCCGCCGAGCGCGGCGAGGCGGACATTGTCCGGGGTTTGTCGGGCCGCGACGTCGCCGATCTGCGGGCCTCCGGCAGGACCCGCATCATCGGCGTCAACAATCCGGCGAGCGTCGCCTACGTGGCGATGAACACCCAGATGACGCCCTTCGACGACCGGCGAGTTCGCCAGGCGGTCGCCTACGCGCTTCCGTACCGCCAGATGTTCGACGCAGCCCTGTACGGACGCGGCAAGCCGCGGTTCGGCGGCGAGGCCGCGACCACCTCGGCCGAGTGGCCGGTGCCGCTGCCCTACGACACCGACCTCGCGAAGGCGAAGGCGCTCCTCGCCGAGGCCGGCCATGCCGGCGGGTTCGAGACCGTGTTCTCGATCGATGCCGGGCAGGCGGCCCTGGCCGAGCCGGTCGCGGTCCTGCTCCAGGAATCGCTCGGCAAGGTCGGGATCCGGGTCGCGATCAGCAAGGTGCCGGGCGCCCAGATCGGCACGCTTCAGGCCGAGAAGAAGCTCGCGATGTTCCTGGCGGCGGGCAGTGCTTGGCTCAAAAATCCGGACTACTTCTTCCGGATCTTCTACACCGGCAAGTCGCGCTGGAACTACGGCAACTTCGCCGATCCGGAGATGGAGGCGCTGGCCGCGGCAACGCGGTTCGAAACCGACCGGGCGAGCTACGAGGCCAAGGTGCGCCGGATGATCGAGATCGCCAAGGCGGAGGTGCCGATGGCGGCACTGTGGTCGCCGTTCCTCGACGTGGCGGTCGGCAAGGGACTCAGCGGCTACACCTACATGTTCCACAGTGCGCTCGAGCTGCGCCACCTCGTCAAGGCGTGAACCCGGCCGGTCCGGACCCGGGCCCCGCGGAACGGAGGTGACTTCATGAAGGTCGTAGCATTTCGGCTCCTCGGCGCGCTCCCGATCCTTCTCGGCGTCGTGATCGTGACCTTCGTGCTGGTGCGCGCCCTGCCCGGCGATCCGGCGACCTACTATGCCAGCTCGCCCAGTGCCGGCCCGGACGAGATCCGGGCAGTGCGCCAACAGCTCGGCCTCGACCGTGGCTGGCTCGAGCAGTTCCTGATCTACGTGCGCGCCCTCGCCCACGGCCAGCTCGGGCAGTCGCTGCTCACCGGCCAGCCGGTGCTGGAGGATTTTCGCCGGCTCCTGCCGGCGACGATCGAGCTCGCCGCCCTCGGCTTTGCGATGGGCGTCGGCGTCGCCTTGCCCCTCGGCATCCTGGCGGCTTTCCACCGCGGCAGTGCCCTCGATCAGGCCTGCCGTGCCGTGTCCTCGACCACGGCTGCGATGCCGGGCTTCTTCTTCGGCCTGCTGCTGATCTACCTCCTCTATTACCTCGCGGGAGTCGCCCCGGAACCCATCGGCCGCCTGCCGGGCTTCGACATCCCGCCGACCCGGGTCACCGGATTCATGACCGTCGACGCCCTGATCGAGGGCGATCCCGGCCTCGCCTGGCGCGCCTTCTGCAAGATGCTGCTGCCGGCGGCCTCGATGGCCATCTTCGCCGTGGCGCCGCTCCTGCGCATGATGCGGGGGGCGATGATCGATGCCCTCGACAGCGACTACGTGATGACGGCCCGCGCCTTCGGGCTGACACGGGCGCGCATCCTGATCTCCTACGCCTTGCCGAACGCCATGCTGCCGGTTCTTGCCACCATGGGCATGGTGCTGTCGACCATGCTGGGGGCGAACGTGATGATCGAGAAGCTGTTCGCCTGGCCAGGCATCGGCGCCTACGCGATCAACGCGCTGCTCGGGGTCGACTACGCGCCGGTCCAGGCCTTCGTGCTCATCGTGGCGGTGATGTTCGTGATCCTGACTCTGGTCATCGACCTTCTGACCGCGGCGATCGACCCGCGCGTCGACGTGAACGGATGAGCGGCCCGTGACCTCGCCCGCCTCCGGCCCCGCCGCTCCCGCCCGGATCCCGGTCCTCGCCGTCCTTGCCCGGCAGGGCCGGTCCACGGCCTTCGCCCTCGCGGTCGTCGCCCTCCTGCTGGTCCTCGCGGCGATCGGCCCGTGGATCGTGCCCTACCCTCCGCTCGCCACCAGCCCGCTCGTCCTGGCGCCGCCCTCCCTCGCCCATCCGTTCGGCACCGACCATGTCGGGCGGGACATCTTCAGTCGGGTGATCGTCGCGACGCGGCTCGACATCGCCATCGCGGTCTCGGCGGTGTCGCTCTCGGCCGTCGCCGGCACCGCCCTCGGCGCCGTCAGCGGCTATGCGGGCGGCCTCGGCGACCGGGTGCTGAGTCGCCTCATCGACGTCATGATGGCGTTCCCGCTGTTCATCGCCGCCATGGCCCTCGTGGCGGTGTTCGGAAACTCGGTGAAGAGCGTCGTGCTCGCCACCGCGATCATCAACGTGCCGTTCTACTTCCGCTTGGCCCGGGCCGAGGTCGCAGCCCGGCGCGGAATCGGCTACGTCGAGGCGGCGACGATCAACGGCGCCACGCCGCTCGCGGTGATCTTTGTCTTCCTGCTGCCGAACTGCCTGCCGTCGGTGATCGTCCAGATCTCCCTTAATCTCGGCTGGGCGGTGCTCAACACCTCGGGCCTCGCCTTCATCGGCCTCGGCGTCGCGCCGCCGACCCCGGAATGGGGCGTGATGATCCAGGAGGGGGCGGGGCTGATGCTGTCTGGAGAGTGGTGGGTGGTCACCTTCCCGGGGCTCGCCCTGGTGCTCTCGGTATTCTGCTTCAGCCTGATCGGCGACGCGGTGCGCGACCTCGTCGATCCCCGGAGGCGCCGCTGATGGACCCGCTGCTCCAGATCGAGGACCTGGCCGTCCATTTCGACGCCGAGGACGGGCCGGTGCGCGCCCTCGACAGGCTGTCGCTGAGCCTCGGGCGCGGCGAGTGCCTCGCTCTGGTGGGCGAGAGCGGATCGGGCAAGAGCATGACCGGCCTGTCGGTGATGCGCCTTCTGCCGCCGCAGGCCCGGATCGCCGCCGGGTCGGTCCGGCTCGACGGCCGCGACCTGCTATGCGCCGATGAGCGGGCGATGCGGCGGATCCGCGGCCGGCGGGTCGCCATGGTCTTCCAGAACGCCAAGGCCGGCCTCAACCCGATCCGCCGCGTCGGTGATACCCTGTGCGACATCCTGATCGCCCATGACGGCGGTCGCCTGACCCGTCGGGCGGCGCGAGGCCGCATCGCGGCGCTGCTCGGCCAGATCGGCATCACCGACCCGGAGCGGCGCCTCGACGCTTATCCGTCGCAGCTCTCGGGCGGCCTGTGCCAGCGGATCATGATCGCGGCCGCCTTCGCTTGCTCGCCGGAACTGATCATCGCCGACGAGCCGACGAGCGCCCTCGACGTGACGACGCAGAAGCTGGTGATGGATCTGTTGATGGCCGCCTGCCGCGATCGCGGCGTGGCAGCCCTGTTCATCACCCACGACCTCGCCCTCGCAAGTCAGTATTGCGACCGGGTCTGCGTCATGCGCAAGGGCCGCGTCGTCGAGGAGGGTTCGGCCGGACGCGTGTTCACGACCCCGGCGGCCGCCTACACGCGCATGCTGATCGATGCCCTGCCCACCGGCAAGGGGACGGCGCAAGAATGGCGGGCGGCGATCCGGAGCCATGCGGGACTGTCGTCGTGACGGCGGGCCCCGTCCGGCGGGTCGAGGCCGCCGCGGAGGCGCCGCCCCGGCGCAAGCTCCTCGAGATCGGAATGGTGACCAAGGTCTACGGCCCGCCGGGAACCGGTCTGCGCGCGGTCGACGGGGTGAGCTTCCACCTTCGCGAGGGCGAGATCCTGGGTCTCGTCGGCGAATCGGGCAGCGGCAAGTCCACCCTCGCGCGCATCATCGCCCGACTGATCCCCCAGACCACGGGCAGCGTGGTGTTCGAAGACCGGGACATCAGCGGCCTGTCGGGCCGGCATTTCGCCCGCACCGGGCAGCGCCGATGCATCCAGATGGTGTTCCAGGACCCTCTCGCGAGCCTCAACCCGCGCTTCACGGCCTTCCGGTCGATCGCCGATCCCGTACGGCGCCTCGGGACGCCAGCCGAGCGGGCCGCGCTCCCGGACCTGGTGCGGGAGGCGGCGCACCGGGCCGGGCTGCCGGAGCAACTGCTGGCGAGCATGCCCCACCAGCTCTCCGGCGGCCAGCGCGCCCGGGTCGACATCGCCCGGGCAATCGTGCTGCGACCGAAACTGCTCATCCTCGACGAGCCGACCTCGGCGCTCGATGCGTCGTTGCAGGCCCACGTCATCGAGACGCTCCTGTCCCTGCGCGACGAGAGCGAGATGAGCTACATCTTCGTCACTCACGATCTGAGCCTCGTGAGGCTCATCGCCGACCGGCTGATCGTCATGCATCGCGGCCAACTGGTCGAGACCGGGACCGCGGATGAGATCTTCCGCCAGCCGCAGCATGCCTACACGCGCCACCTCATCGCAGCCATACCGGCCCTCGGAGAGACGAAGAGCTGACCCGGCGCGCGGGAGACCTTCGCGTAGTTCAAGACCGGACAGACCTTTAAGACCGCCGCGCTTAAGTATTGACGCGTGCGATGTATGGGAAGTTGGCGATGGAGCGGATGCGCTCTGGCTCAGCGGTGAGTGCGTTCCAGGCGGTGCAGCAGGCATCGAGGATCGCCTTGTAGTCGGGGAACACGCGCGCCGAGAGGAAGCGCTCGCGCAGGTACAGCCAGATCCGTTCGACCGGGTTGAGCTCGGGGTGATCCTCCCTCGGTTTCGCGGACACCTCTGCTATGCTCGTTACGGGCGGGGAAGGTGTTTGATGGCAAAGACACGACGCGAATTCACCCCCGAGTTCAAACGCGAGGCGGTCGCCCTGCTCGAGAGCAGCGGCCGGTCGCAGATGCAGGTCGCCGCGGAACTCGGGATCCAGCCCTCCATGCTGCGCCAGTGGCGAACCGTGCTGATGGACGGCTCCCCGCCAAAGCGACCCGCAGGCTTGCCGGGCCTCGCTCCTACGAGCCCGGTTGCCTCGCCGTCCGATCAGGCAGCTGAGATCGCCCGCCTGCGCCGCGAACTCGACCGGACGCGCATGGAGCGCGACGTGCTAAAAAAAGCGATCGGCATCTTCGCGGAGATGCCCAAGTGACGTTCGCCTTCATCGAGCAGCATGCGACCACCTCGCCGGTGCGTCTCATGTGCCGCGTGCTCGGA